>DATAVJ010000052.1:0-40793 GCA_036267795.1 Rudaea sp. | reverse complement strand
GACAATCTGTATAGCGAAGCCTGGCGATGGACGCAGGCAGGCGGCACTCAGCCGATCGGTGTAATTGTGCGTGCCGGCCCGACGAACTCGATGGGTCAGTACATTGCACCTGCCGGCATTTTCGCCGACGCCCGCCTTCTCCGGCCCGACGGTTTCTTTTTTCCGACGCAATCATTCGCCCTGGCCGTCAGCGAGGACGGCAATACGATCGTCGGTAACAGTGGTATCGGAAACGGGGGAGGAATTGTCGATGCATTCATCTGGACGCCGGCGTCGGGCATGGTTTTCTTGTCGGACTACGTGGCGACTCTCGGCATCGCGATTCCAGACGGCTTCACGTTATATAGCGCCAACGCGATCTCGGCGGACGGCCTGACCATCGCCGGCCAAGGCGTCGATCCGACGGGCAGCTTCGTTGTGCCGTGGATCATCGACATGCACGACAACCGGCCCCGAGACACCATCGTGACGGCTGTTGGCGTGATCGGCTCGAACGATTTGGCCGATGGACCTTTCGCCGGTTATCCGGTGGGCGCTGCCGTGACCATGACGTTGCGCCTCATGCCGGACGGAGAACCCGTGGCGGCGGGATACGCGAGCGACTACACCGTGCGGGCGGGCTCGTTTCAGTTGGTTGCAACCTATGAGGATCCGGTTACCTTCGAACACAACACCGCTACCGAGTCGCTCGATCCGGCGGTCACGGCGCTACTGCACCTGACGAATGACTATCCACGCGCTGATGGACTCGCATTGGGCGCAACAGCAACGGCGACTTCGGGCCAGACATTCAACTTCAGCGTGTCGAATGCTCGGGGCACATTGTTCGATTCCGATCAGGTGTTGCATGTGAACCGTAGTTTGAGCAGCGATCTATTCGATGCGTCTACATGGAATGTGACCGAAGCGGGGCACTCCATGCAGCTTTCGCTGCAATGGGTTTCGCTTCAGGATGATAACGATGCGATTTTCCGAGACGGTTTCGGGGACAATTGACTGACACGCGTTACCGGCTAAGAGGCAGAAGTGAAGGTGGGCTGGATCAAGTGGGCCAATGTGTGTCGTGCAGTGCTGGTGTTGGGTGCGTTGCTATCGGTTGCAAACGTGGATGCCAGCGTGGCTCCCACGGAACGGGTGCATGCTCGGACGAGTCGCGGCGGCACGACGGTATGGCACCTAAACCGAAGTGTGCTTGCTGCGCTCGGAATTCGCATTACGGACGTCGCGCAAAATTTGCCTTTTCGAATTTCTTCCAAGCGCAGTACCTATCAGGAATTTAGATTTGCTGCCTTGGATTTGAGCGCGTTCCATGTGCGCACCTCGAACGGTCTTCCCCGGGCGCTGACCGGAGGCGCGCTGCAGCACGCGGGCGGTTTCGTGCTCGAATTTCCCGGTGGACGCGCTGACCTTCGCGGCTTCTCGTTGCGGCCGCACGCCGGCTCACCTTTCGCGCTCGATGTCGTGGATCGGGACGGTCGTGCATGGTTCACCCTCGATCACGGTCACTATCTGCTCGAAGACGGCGGCGAAACGTTCTCGCTGCGCTACATGAACTTGCGTCTCTCGCCGCATTTTGCACAGATGCTGCATCGTCCGGAGCTTGCCGCGCTTGCTGCGGGCGGGATGGATGCGCTGTCGCCGCTCTCGGAAGTATCGGCCGGCGAGAGCGGAGTTTGTACTGCGCCGTGGCCGGGACAGCAAGGAGCGCAGGCGAATATCGAGATGATCTATCCGGCGAGCGATGCCGAGACCGGGATGAAGGACAACCTCCACTTTATGCGTTGCGGCCTGCGCGACGAAAGCGGCAACTATGATCTCGACGCGTGCACGCCAACGAGTACGGATCACGCGGTTGTGTTTGCGCCGGACACGAGCCTGCTCAACATTGGAACGGCAGAGGTGCCTTGGCACCAGATGTTCTCTCAACCGGTTGGCGGCGGGGAATTTCCACCCTACGGCAATGATCAGCATCCTTTTCTGGTGTGGAACCTGTACCGCGTTGACCGGGAGGGCATGCTTACCCAGCTCGCCGCGTCCGGCGCCAAGCACGCGTTCGCAACGATCAACAAAACCTGCGGATGCAGCGATAGCCAGGATAGCTACCCGACGTGTGAGGACAGTTATTCGTACTACAGCAATGATATCGGGGCTTCGCAGACTCCCAACTTCCTGGGTCCGCGCAGCGAGATTATTCCCGCTGCGGGTTTGTGGGGACGCTGTGGATCGGTATTCGACAAGAATTGCACCGGCACGCGAGATGCCGATGCCGGTGCGAAAGACGATTTCCAGTATCGCCTGATCGTGTCGGAAAGTGACATCGCGGCGGCGTTGAATTCCGGCGCCAGTTGGTACTACGAGTATTGGTACGTTGTTCGCGATCAGAGCAACATTTACGACGCCATGGGCAACCGGCCGGTGACCTTTGCGAAAGATTCGAACGGGATATGGCATCCGACGGCCGGCACGTTTCGCAGTGGTCCCGTCATAAACATTTGGGTCGATCCGGTCGCGCCGCCGCCGGGCGCGCTGAACAGCGAATTGACCACGAGCGAAGGTCATGCGCGCATCGCGGTAAAGACCACCGCGCTCGGTGGCGGTCTTTACCGCTATGACTACGCCGTCATGAATCTCGATTTCGCGCGCGGCGTTATCGATCCGGCGCATGCCGGCGGACCGAACCTGCATGTGCTTTCGGCCGACGGATTTTCAGCCTTCACGGTGCCGCTTAGTCCCGATGTCGCGATCAGCGATGTGTCCTTCACCGATCTGGACGACGACATCGGCGACGATTGGGTCGTCACGCAAAGCGCGGAGAGTCTTCGCTGGGAGGCGCCGGCAGGCAATCCGCTGAATTGGGGCACGCTCTACAACTTTTCATTCACGGCAAATCGCGCGCCTTTGCCGGCAAGCGTCGAACTGGACGTCGCCACGGCAGGATCGCGCGCCAACTATTCGGCAGCCACGCTGGCACCACGCAATGACGACATCTTTCGCGATGGATTCGGTGACCCGTAATGGATGTCCAGTTTCCGACGATGTCTGGCTCGTCCCCTGAGAGACCGCAATTGATGCCATGTTCCATCATGATCGAAGATCGACCGACGTTTTTGTATGTCACTGTGACGGGCGACAACACACCGCAGACGCTGCGGACGTGTATGACGGAAATCCCGCAGGCATGCATCAAACATCAAAAGTCGCGCGTGCTCGTAGTTGCTCGGCTGCGCGGCTCTGAGCTCACCATGCTGGAAGTCTACAAAGGCGTTGCAACCGTAAGCGACAATGCCGTCGGGCTCGGAATGCGCGTGGCGTATGTCGATGAGGATCTGTCGCGCGGCGCAGACTCGATGCTCCTTGCCGAAGATGTCGCACACAGCCGCGGCGTTGCCGTGCATACCTTTCGGGAGGTCCAAGAAGCCGAGCGGTGGCTCGTTTCGGATCAGCGATTCTGAACGCTTTGCACTATTCTGCGAATGGCGGCACCTAGTGCTTCCGCCATCGTCACGCTAAAGCATTGGATTTCGTCCGTGACCGGCCGCGGCGACTTCTGGCGGCCGGTACTGCGGAAGTCTCGCCGTCCTTCGCTCATTCAAGAACGCAACCCGTCTGCGCGGGCACTACTCTTTTCAAGGGAATCGTTCCCACAAGACCGCTGTTTTGTCCAGCCGTGAATTGATAGGTCATCGACATCGCATTACAGCTCTGGAACACGATATTCGCCGTGCCCACCTGGATCTTGGTGACGCTGGCCGGATTATCGAAGATGCCGCCGGACGTCTGGATAATGGGAATGTTGGCAAGAGACGTACTGCCATTGACGAACTCGCCGGATTGCAACGTAAACCAGTTCTGACTCGCCGGGCCTCCGATCGTCTGTCCGTTTGGTACAAATGTATACCAGGCGGCAAACAGGTTGCTGATGCTCGGCGAAATGTCGAATAGCAGACCCTGCCCACTCGTTTCCGGGTTGTACCAGCTGCCCGACAGCAGATAGTTGCCTGGCTCGGCCCCGCTATCGCCGCTCGGCAAGCACATGACGTTGGGACTCAATCGGGTCAGCGGGATCGTGCCCGAGCGGTTGCTGCCATCCGTGAATACGTAGGTCAGCGATCCGCTGTTGCAGTCGCTGAACGCAATGGTCGCTTGACCGAGCGTATCTTCGGCGCTGACCGAGGGCGGCGCGTTAAAATTACCGCCGTCATCTGCATATATTTGCAACGTCGTCGTCGCGCTCGTCGCGCTGACATTGCCCGAGAGACCATACCAGCGTGGGCCGCTGTCGGTGGCATCGTACGTAAACCAGCCGGCGAACAGAAACCCTTGTCCCACTCCGTACAGATCGGGGAAGACCTCGATTTCGAAGCCCTGTCCACTGGTGGCCGGATTGAACCAGGAGCCAGTAAGTCCGTGCTGATTTGGATTCACAAAGGGCGGAACAGTGTCGATGTCACTGTAAAGAATGGCGGCGCCGGCGCCAACAGCTACAAAGCGACTTCCATTGCTCGCGACACCCTGCAATGACAAATACGTTCCGGGAAAGCGACTCGTCCAATCCGTCCCATCGGGCGAGGTCACGACGGCGCCGTCAAGACCCACCGCAACGAACTGATCGCCGACGGCGGCCACGCGTTGAAGGTCATCGGCGATGCCGGAATCGCGCGGCGTCCATGCGAGCCCATCGGATGACGTCAAAATGGTGCCATTTGTTCCTACCGCCACGAAGTGCTGGCCGTCAGCCGCCACCGCAAGGAGATATTCGCTTGTTCCGGAGTTGACGGGCCGCCACGTGCTGCCATCGGGCGAAGCGAAGATTGTTCCGTTCTGGCCTACAATGACAAACTCATGACCGTTCGTTGCAACGCCGGAAAGGCCATTGCTGGTGCCCAGCGATTGCGACACCCACGTTATTCCGTCTGAAGAAGTCAGAATGGTACCGTTGTCGGCAGCGATAACCGAGCGCTCGCCATTTCCCGCCACGCTGTTGAGGTAGGGCGTTGTTGGAGAAGACCGGCGTGTCCAGGTAATGCCATCCGGTGAAGTCATGACGACGCTGGTGAAGCTGTCAACGTCAAAGCCCACCGCGACGAACTGTGAACCGATGAACGCGATGCCGTTAAGAAAATTGGGTACGCCTGTGTCGTGCTGCGTCCAGACGATGCCATCGGGTGACGTGAACACCAGGCCACTGAAAGCCGCTGCCACAAATTGCCCATTACCCCAAACGACTCCATTGAGGAAATAGTTCGTATCGAGGTCAGGCATTCCCTGTGTCTGCGAACGCCACGTCTGTCCGTCGTCTGACGTAAGGATGGCACCGCCGCCGCCGACCGCAACGAAAGCCGCACCATTGAATGCAATGCCGGTAAGCGTATTCGTCGTTCCCGACGCTTGAGATGTCCAGTGGACACCATCGGGTGAACTCGCAATGACTCCGTGGCCGCCTTCATCGTCGCCAATCGCGACAAACTGATGGCCGTTCCAAATGGCGGCGATAAAGAAATCCACCGTGCCCGAATTCTGGACCGTCCAATTGATGCCATCAGGTGATGTCAGGATCGTACTGGGTGGACCGTCGACAAACGCGCCGGTTCCGCCGACGGCAACGAACAGATTACCGTTCCAGACAATGCCATTGAGAATGGTAGTGCCCGAAAATGTTGAAATTTCCGACCACGTCAAACCGTCTGGCGATGTCAGAATAGTCCCGAAATTCGTCACCAGAACAAATAACGCGCCGTTCCAAGCGACGCTCGTGAAGCTGTCGCCTAGCTCGTCAGCAGGGACGCCCGCGCTGCGCGATGTCCAGCTGATGCCGTCGAACGATGTCAAAATCGTTCCGTATTCGCCGACGACGACAAACTCTTTGCCATTCCAGATGCCGCGGTACAGATCGTTGGTTGTCGTGGAGACGCGGGTAGTCCACGTTACGCCATCCGGCGAGGTCAAGATCAGCCCCTGCGCGCCGATGACAACGAGCGTCTTGTCGCTCGCCATCACCCCGTAGAAGTCCGCGTAGTATCCCGTTGAGCGCGGTGTCCATTCCACCCCGTCCGGCGAGGTCAGAAGCGTGCCGGAGCCGACCGCAACAAACTGGTGGTTGCTCCAGAGGACATCGTGCAAATCGTTGCCTTGCGGCGTCGGGTTGGCCCAATGCCAAGTTGATTGCGATCGGGCAATTTGTATATTTCCCAGCCAACCGATTGCTATCGCTACCAACAAACGCGAGCACAGCGTGCGCATGGCTTTAATGATATCCAGAGGTTGTCTCCTCGAATTCTAAAGGCAATGGGTGGTGAGGTTCAGATACCGTACCCGCAGTGTCGCCCCGCGCGAGTTTCGAATAGGCGATTTCGACAATAACGTCTTGAAGACAGAGAAAGCGCGAGATCTGCTCTGACCGGGTGCAGTTTAGGTCGCGCCGCAGTACGCTGATGCTACGATTTGTATTCGAAGAACTCCTGGCGAAATTGCCGACGCGAGAATGGCGTGAACGATCGGGCGATGGAGCACTCGGACGGCTGGACCTCAGAACTGTCTGCGGAGGCACGCGCCCTCGCAGACGATCTTTTTCCGCTGTTCTACGACGAGTTGCGTCGCCTCGCGCAGCGTGAGCGCCGTCGTGTCGGGGCCGGCGCGACATTGCAGACGACGGCACTGGTCAACGAAGCGTATTTGAAGTTGCGTCGCGGCCAAGGCTGGCACACCGATGCCCATTTTTTGCGGGCCTCGGCGCTCGCGATGCGCCACGCGCTGGTCAATCACGCGGTGGCACAACAGTCTGCAAAACGCGGCGGCGGCGAAGAAGCGCTGCCGCTGCCAGCGGCACTCGAGATCGCGGCCGAATGGGATACGTCGATCCTGGTGGTGAACGAGGCGCTGGGCCAGCTCGGACATCAATCGCCGCGACTCGCACAAGTCGTCGAATGCCGTTACTTCGCCGGCTACACCGATGTCGAAACGGCGCGCGCGCTGGGAATCTCGGAGCGCACGGTGCGCAGCGACTGGGCATTGGCACGCGCCTGGCTGCACCGCGAACTGGCCAATGCGGAAAAAGGCTGAAGCGCGGCGCGTTGCAAAATCCTGTTCGTGGGCACCTCTCGTGATTCAGTTGTGTCCCTGCGCGCCGTTACGAGACGCCGTCAATTTGCTCGCTTGCAGGCGTGCCTGCAATTCTTTCAATGGACGCCGGTAGCGATCGCCGAGTTCGACATAGTGCGCCTCGATCGCAGCGGCCGCTGCGGCGAGATCCCGCGCTTGCGTTAACCTGCCGGATTCGAGATAGCAAATCGCCAACAAGCTTTGCACTTCGGCGAGACGCGGATTCGGGGTGACGAGTATTTTTTCTCGCTCGGCCAGTGCGCGTTGCAGTAGCGGCAAGGCTGCATTCGTGTCATGGCGTTTCAGGCGCGATTCGCCCTCGATCAGATCGGCGCTGGATCGATAGAGTCCTTTGTTCGAAATGGAGGCATCGTTTTCGATTTCGGTACGCGCTTTCGAGAGCGGACCTTCGACGTCCCTTTCGACATTGCCGCTTTCCATCGCGATTTCCGCTTCGAGCAGCCATTTGGCGCTTTGCAGGCCTGCAGCGTTTTTGTGGTCGGCCCAGGGGACGAATTCGTCGAGCAGTTGACGCGCATCGCCCATGCGCCCTTCAGCCTCGGCAAGGTGTACGCGCGTGTTTGTGATGTCGTTGTAGGCCGGCGTGCCGCGCGTGCGGCCTTTCGATTCGTAGATGCGTGCTGCGTCATCGATCGTTTGCCGGGCGGCATCATAGTGTCCAAGCTCGATCTGGTCCAGCGCGATCGAAAGAAGCATCGTCGCCACGCGCAGGTCGTCGCCCTCCACGCGACGCCGGATCGCGAGCGCGGCCTGCAGGTCGGCGAGCCCTTCGGTGACATCGCCGATATCCGATTGCCACTTGCCGTTGAACGCCAGCACGTCGGGTGTATGGAAAGGATCGTCAGGACCCACCAGCTTCAACACGTCGCGCTTGGCGCGTGCGAGCAGGTCCAGCCCTTCTTGCAGTCGACCGCTCTCGAGCAGCACGGTGCCCAGCATCATGCGCGTGCGCACCGCATCGATGTGATCTTCGCCGTTGATGGCCAACGCGATTTGCAACGCCTGTCTCGCGCTGTGCTCGGCAGAAGGGACATCGCGTAAACGCTTCTGCGTGTCGGCGAGTTGATAATAGATGAAGATCAGTTTTGGATTCGGCACGCCCTGTACGGCGCCGGAAACCTCGACCGCACGATTCAACGATGCGACCGCCGCCTCGTTCTGGTTCGTGTAGGTTTCCAGCATTCCTTGCAGATACCAGGCTTCTGCCAGATCGGCCGACGGCGGATGCATCGCGAGTATGCGCACACTTTGCCGCGCGTACTCGAGCGCCTTGGCGGGCTCGGTGGCCTCGTACAATTCGGCGAATTTCTGCATCAGACGGCCGCGTGCTTCCGAATCGCGATCGCCTTTGCGATCGAGTATCGACAGCGCCTCACGCAGCAGCGGCTCGCGTTCTGCCGCTGCATCAGTGCCGTGCATCGCGCCCGCAAGCGCACTCAGCGCAGCAACGAGTTCGGGGGCGTCGGGTCCGTAGAGGTTGCGGGTGAGTTCGACACCTTCCCGGCGCAAATGGATTTCCTCTTTGCGCAACGCCAATTCGTCGTAGAGATCGCCGAGCAGATTGAGAACGCTGAGCTTCGCCGCCGGCGCGTCGGTCATTTCGGTGTCGATCTTCTTCGCGCCGATGTCGAGCAATTCGCGCGCCGACGTCGCGCGCGCCTTGACGGGATCCTTCTGATTGCTCGAGTTGGCGCGGAACAGATCGGTGACGAAATCCTGTACCGCCATCGCCGTGCGTGCCTGGGTCTGGGCTTTGTACGCTTCCCACAACGTGCCTGCCACCCCTGCCGCGAACGCGAAGATCAATGCGGCCGCCGCAGCGACCGACCAGCGATGGCGCCGCAGCGCGCGTCCGAGCACGTACAGGCGCGCACCTTCGCGCGCGAGCACGGGTTCGCGACTCAGATGGCGCTGCACATCGAGCTTCAGATCATTGACGGTTTCATAGCGATGCGCCGGCTCACGGCGCAGGCATTTGGCGATGATGGCATCGAGATCGCCGGTCAATGCGCTTGGCGGCAATGGCGCGTCGGATTTCTCATTTGCTGCACGGCTCGCCAGCGGCGCCTCGCGATCGGTCAACAGCGCGAGTGCCTGCGCGAAGGGCAGGCCGCGCATGCGCAGCGGCCGCTCGCCCGTCAACAATTCGAACAGCAAAACGCCGAGCGCATAAACATCGGTCGCCGTGGTCACCATCGTACCGGCGAGTTGTTCGGGGGCTGCGTAGTCCGGCGTGAACGGCGCGATCGTCAGGTTCGGATCCGCCGAGTCCGACGACGCACTTGCATCGATCAGCTTGGCAATGCCGAAGTCGAGCAGTTTTACCTTGCCCTCCGAATCGACCAGCGTGTTGGCCGGTTTCAAGTCGCGGTGGATGACGAGGTTGCGGTGTGCGAACGCCACCGCATCGCAGACCTGCGCGAACAGGGCGAGGCGCTCGGTTAGCGTCGAGTGGCGAGCGTTGCAGTAATCGATGAGCGTCATGCCATCGACGAATGTCATCACTGTGTACGGACGGCCATCCTGCGCGACGCCGCCATCGAGCAGCCGGGCGATGCCGGGATGATCCAGGCGCGCGAGAATCCGTCGTTCGGCATTGAAGCGCGCCAACTCGCCGATCGCTTCGAAGCGCAGCAGCTTGAGCGCACCGCGCTGCTCGAACTCGGCTTCGATGCGTGTTGCGGCATAGACTTCGCCCATTCCGCCCCGGCCGACGAGCTTTTCGATGCGCCAGGCGCCGACGCGCGCTCCCGTCGCCAAAGAGGGAGCGACCGTTGCGGCTTCCTCGCGGCCCACCGAGAGCGGGAGTGTGTCGAGCACGCCCGGCATGCCGTCGGCACGCAACAGTTCCTCGACTTCGCGGCGCAGTTCAGCATCATCGCCGCAAGCGCGCGCGAGCCACGCTGCGCGTTCGGATTCAGGCCGAGTCAATCCCTGCGCGAATAGACGTTCCAACCGAACCCAGCGATCGCGTTGCACGACATTTCTCCGCAGGCGCTTTTTTAACGACGCGGCGATAGTGCACTTTTCAGCGTGACTTGCAAATTGTCGGGCCGCGTGCGCGTCCCGGGCTGTTGCGGATTGCCGGATCGGGCGCTGTTTCCTGTATGGGTATTTCGGTTACCCGCTTTCGTCTGGATCTGTCGGGACGGGATCGAACAGTCGCAATCGCGGAAGGAGACGTACGATGCACCGTAGTATGCGCATACTGATTGCCGTGGCTGCGATCGGATCCACGAATGCTGGTGCGTTCGTCGTCTCGAACGTCAATGACAGTGGAGCCGGTTCCCTGCGTCAGGCTATCCTGGACGCAAACGTCGCGTCACCCGAGTGCGGAAAACAAACGATCACCTTCGCTATTCCCGGCAGCGGCACGCACACGATCCAACCGCTCAGCCAATTGCCGCCGTTCGATATCCAGATCGTGCTGGATGGCTATTCGCAAACGGGTTCGCAGGCCAACACGTCGAACGACGGCACGAATGCGGTCATCACGATCGAACTCGACGGCAGCAAGGCCGGATCGAGCAACGGCATCGTCATAGGTTATGCGGCGCCGCTATCCGGATTGTGCGGCGGCAACGCGTCGCAGATCGACGGCGTCGTCATCAATCGCTTCGCCTTGGCCGGCGTCGAGATGTCCGAATTGTCCTGTCCTGCCATGTACACGTGCGACCCGGTCGGCGCGCAGATTTACGGCTCTTTCATCGGCACGGACACGACGGGCACGCTGGCCCGTCCGAATGGAGCCGGCGTTCACCTGGGCTTGAACAGCAAGAGCGCCATTATCGGTGAAGCGCGCGTCGGTCTTGGCGGCAACTCGACACCGATCCCGCTGACGCGCAACATCATTTCCGGCAACGTCGGCAGCGGTGTGCTTCTGGAATCCACCGCGTCGGACGAACCTTCGCTCGCGCATACCATCCGCAACAATCTCATCGGCGTCGATGCCACCGGAACACACGCACTGCCTAATGGTGGGTTCGGCGTGATGGCAGATGTCGGCAGCTCATCGGAAGCCATCCAGAACAACATTATCGCCGGCCACTCCACGGATGGCGTGCGCATCGTCGGCGGGAGCACGATAAGCGTCACTTACAACGCAATCGGTGTGGGAATTGGCGGCGTTGCGCTTGGCAATGCAGGCGACGGTATCCATGTCGAGAGCGGCGCAAAAGGTGTCACCACGGGCTTCGGTTATCCGAGCCTGAGCGGCGCCGGCATCGCATCCATCGCGCACAACGGCGGCGCGGGTCTGTACGCGCAAGACGATGTGAATGTCGATGTGACCTATGGCTCATTCGGAAGCAATGCAGGGTTGGGCATCGATCTCGCGCCACGCGGCGTCAATCCGAACGATCTGCTCGATGCCGATGATGGTCCGAACGAATTGCTCAATGCGCCGGTATTGCAGAGTGCTGTTTACGACGCGTCCACGTTCCCGCCAATGACGGTAACCGGAACGATCGACACGACTGCCGGCGTGCAGAACGAAATCGACTTCTACGTCAGCGAGTCGTGCGACCCGTCGGGTTACGGTGAAGGCGAAGGCTTTCTGGGCTTCATGAATGCGACAACCGATGCGTCCGGCCATGCGCAATTCTCGCAATCTTTCTACGTGCAGCCCGGCTTTGCGGTGACCGCGTTGACACGGCGTTTTTCAAGCACCGATCCGGGACTCGTCGTTTCGGAGTTTTCCAACTGCACCCTAGTCGGCGACGAGATTTTCGCCAATGGGTTCGGTCCATAGGCACGCCTGACTCGCTGAGCAAAATATATGCTTGTCACGCTGTTTCGAATCCTAGTCTCCTGCCAACGAGGCGTTTAGTTTTGCAGCGCAGGCGCGGATCAGCTGCCCCCATCGTCAGCGTGTCGTCGGCGCCGGATACGATCAGCACGACAATGTTCGGCGCAATTTTTTTTATGGCCTGAAGCAGCGTCAGACCGTCGCTCGTTTTCAGCGACAGATCGAGCAGACACAGCCTGATTTTCGTATCGGCCTCGACGATCGCGATCGCGATCGCCTCCGCCGCAGTCGCCGTTAGACGATCGCAAAACGGCGTGTGTGCTCCCTCGTTCGGAGGGGTGAAGCGCGCCGGCGTGCGACGGCTTGCTCCGGTTTTTCACCCGATCCCGCATGTCGCAAATTCAACGCATAGGGCGTTTATCTGAAACAACGGCGATTTCGGAGAAGAGTCATGTGTCTGCGTCTGCGACTGTCGGCTTCGGCCATCCATTGTTTCATTCTGTTTGATGCGTTGTTTTCTTCACCCGTTTCGGTCTTTGCGTTTTCGATCTTCACGGTCGGGCCGACGGCGGATTGTCCGTTCAATCTCGTCGATTCCGACAATCCCATCCAGGATGCGGTCGATGCCGCGGCCAACACGCCGGGCGTGGACTATGTGTGGATCAGCAACGACATGGACAGCGGCACACGCCACAACTACACCGGCCAACATATCCACGTGAACGATCCGGATGGCGTCATCATCGAGGGCGGCTTCGTCAGTTGTTCCGATCCGAACATCGGCGACAACGAGACTACGACGATCAGCGGCGCCGGCAACGATGGCGGTCCCGTATTCGATATCGCCAGCGGCGGCGGCGATGTTTTTCTCGGCAACTTGTTCATCACCGGCGCCGACCGCGGCGCGAATTCGTATGGCGGCGGCATCAGTTTCAACGGTACAGTCGCGGGCGCATTGATCTTGAGAAACGCGACGGTGTCGCTCAATCACGCCGCCTTCGGCGCTGGCATCGACGTGGAAGGCTACACCGCCGCTGCCGCACTTGTGATCGAGCAGAACACGCTCATCCTCAACAACAGCGCGTCGCAATCCGGCGGCGGCATCCGCATCGCCGGGAACACGCGGTTGTTTGCGACGGATCCGCAAATCTGGATCGGATTCAATCACGCCGACAGCGGCGACGGCGGCGGCATCAATGTCGTCGGCCCGGCGCGTGCGGATATCGGATCACCAGGCTACAACGGCATCGGTGTGCTCAGTTCCAACACGGCGAAATACGGCGGCGCAGTATCGCTGTACTCGGCGCCACCGCCCAACCCGAGTGATTTTTCCATTGCCGAGGCGCGGTTCTTTTCGGTCGACGGCAGTCATCCCGTCCAGATTTCCAACAATAGCGCCAGCACTGCGGGCGGCGCGTTCGTGATGTTTTCGAACACACACGATTGCGGCGCTGCGAATTGTCTTGACGAGGCTGATGTCTGTCTGTTCGATGCACGGGTCAATGACAATATCGCGCCGAATGGATCGGTGGCATACGGCTACTCGGCGCCGGGCATAGAACGGCTGTCCGTGAATCAAGGCGGCAACTGCGGCCCGGAAGCGCCGACGGCGCTGGGCGCGCAAGCGTGCCAGGCGGGCGTGGCCTGCGACGAGATGAACGACAACATCAATGAGGACGACATCGGAAATCCTACGGGCGGGTCGATGGTGGAGATGACAAGCGACGACAGCCTTATCGCCGCCGAGCGCTTGCACGTGCAACGCAACACAGGCGCTCACGCGTTTTCGATGTCTCAATCGAACGCCTACTTCGACCAAAGTTTCACGCTTCGTGATGCGCTGGTTGCGGACAATCAATGGAGCGGCGAAGTCATGTCGCTGACGACCGCGGACGGCGGGTCGACCATCGACCGATGCACGATCGCCGGCAACTCGATCGGCACAGGGTATGTCTTGCTGATCGACGGGGCGGCGGCAACGCTGACCAACACCATCATCGACCAACCCGGTCACTCGACGCTCGACTTCAACAGCAGCAGCAGCAACAACCTGACTGCCAACTACGTGCTCGCCACTGAAATCCTCGAACTCGGCACGCGCACCGGCGTGATGCAAGGCGAGCCGACGTTCGTCGATGCGGCGAACAGCGACTACCACCTCAAGTATGGCTCGCTCGGCATCGACTTCGCACCCGCCGGCACCGGCAGCGACCTCGATCGTCAACCGCGCACCGTCGACATGGTGCTCGTCAACGATCTGTTCGGACCGATGGATATCGGAGCCTACGAACTGCAGCGCGCGCCGCCCTGCATCGCCAGCGACACGATATTCTGCAACGGCTTCGAGTAAGAACTATTTCATTGGTGCGTCTCGGCAACCGCCGCCAACCCTTCGTCGCTCGCCTACCAAATTAGCCGTGCGCGCAATCGAAGTTGTTTGTCGGCTGAGCGTCCCTCCGCACGTCCTTGTATCAGAACCAACCAACAAGGAGACGCACCATGCGTGTAATGATTTTCGTAAAAGCCACCAAGGACAGCGAAAAGGGCACTCTGCCCACACAAGAACTGCTTCAGGCGATGGGTAAATACAATGACGAGCTGAGAAAGGCGGGAATCCTGCGCGACGCCGCCGGGCTCAAGCCGTCGTCGCAGGGCAAGCGAGTGGCGTTCGATGGTCCGGGCCGTACGGTCATCGACGGACCGTTCGCCGAAACCAAGGAACTGGTTGCCGGTTTTTGGCTGTGGGAAGTCAAGGACATCGACGAGGCGGTTGCATGGGTGAAGCGTTGCCCCAATCCCATGCTGGGGCCGAGCGAAATTGAAATCCGCCCGTTTTATGAAATGGAAGATTTCGCGTAGCCGATGCTAACGAGAGCCCGTAATGAGCGGGCTCTCGTCAATTCAGTAACTCTTGCCACGAGCAGAAACCGGCCACACAACCTCGACCTTGCCGTTGCGCACGCCGACGTATAAATCGTGGAGGTTGCAGGTCGGGTCGCAATGTCCGGGAACGAGCTTCAACTTTTCGTTGATGCGTAAAACGCCGCGTTTGTCCTCGATCACTCCGTGTTCGTCCGACGCGTTGATGTATTTCACGTCGTCGCGACCGTAGATGACGGGAAGGCCGCTATCGAGCGAAAACGATTTAAGCCCCGTGTCGCAGACCGCCTGATCGGGTTTCGCATGGCTCATGATCGAGGTCAGGATGAAAAGCGCGTTTTCCCATTCACCATGATCGATGCGGTTTCCGTGCTTGTCCCGGATGCGTCCGTAATCGGCATCCATGAAGGCGTAGCTACCGCATTGCAGTTCGTTGTAAACGCCGGAATTCGACTCGAAATAATACGAACCTGTGCCGCCACCGGTGACGAGTGCGGGTTTCAATCCGGCCGCTCGCAGACCGCCGACGATTTCCTTCACGAGAACGATGGCGTCGTCTAGCTTCGCCTTGCGTTCCTCGTAATCGCACAAGTGTTGCATCGCGCCTTGATAGGCTTGGATGCCGGTGAATTTCAATGCGGGCGCGGCGTCGATCGCTTTTGCGATCTCGATCGCGGCTGCTGTTGTCGTGACGCCGCAGCGGTCCGCGCCGCAATCGATTTCGACGAGGCACTCGATCCTCGTGCCGTGCTTGTGCGCAGCGGCCGAAAGTTCGGCGACGTTCGCAACATCATCGACGCAGACGATGATCCGCGAACCGTATTCCGGCAGACGGGCGAGCCGTTCGATCTTGTTCGCGTCGCGCACTTCGTTCGATACGAGAATGTCCTTGATGCCGCCGCGCGCGAAGACTTCGGCTTCGGAAACTTTCTGGCAGCAGACGCCGACCGCGCCGCCCAATCGCTCCTGCAACTTTTGTACGTCGACCGACTTGTGCATCTTGCCGTGGCTGCGGTGATGCATGCCGTGCGCTTTTGCGAAATCGCCCATCTTCCTGATGTTGCGTTCCAGCGCATCGAGATCGAGGAGCAGGCAAGGTGTTTGGATATCAGCCTCGTCCATGCCCGGCACGGCGGGAATGTCGAAGCCGACTTCGTACCCGGCGAAATCCGCCTTCGCGTTCATGCAATCTCCGCAAACTCAAGGATGCTTCTCAGTGAAGCATCATCAACTCTCCGATCGTAAGCGCCAAAGGATACGGCATGAATTCGTTGCGATTGCTCAGGATGATCACACTCATGTGCTGCTTGGGCCAACGCACGATGATGTTGCGAAAGCCCGTGCTCTCGCCGGAGTGCCACACGGTGTCGTCGCTGATGCGCCAGCCGAATCCGTAGCCGGAGTCGGGATCGCCGCTGGGATCGTGCGGCGTAAACGCCGCGTGCCGCGAATCCTCATTGAGCAGCTTGTCGGAGTACAAGGCCGCGTCCCATTTGGCCAAGTCGTCGATGGACGTGTAGATGCCGCCGTCACCGCGCGTGGCGCTGGTAACGCTCTGGTCGGTCTTCGTCCACTTGCCGTCAACCTGACTGTAGCCGTACGCGCGATGCGGCACCTCGGGCCCATGTTCGTGCTCGTACATCAGCGTGTGATCCATGCCCAGCGGTTGAAAAATCCGTTGCTTCATGAAATCGGCGAGATCCATTCCCGAAACGCGTTGAACGATCAGCCCGAGAAGCACGTATCCGCCGTTGCTATAGCGGAAGGCGGTACCGGGTTCGAAATACAGTCGCTGCTGCGTAGCGATCATGTTCAACACGTCGGTGTCGTCGAGCTGCGCTGTGCGATCTGCGGGAACCAGATCTTCGTAATCGATCAGTCCGCCGGTGTGCGTGAGCAGGTGGTAGATAGTGATCTTGTCGTCGCTGGCGGGAAGTTCGGGCAAATATTTCCGCACCGCGTCTTCGAGCCGCAACTTTCCATCCTGCTTCAACACCAGGATGCTGGCCGCCGTGAACTGTTTGGTGACGGACGCCATGCGATAGTCGGTTTCAGGACTCGCCTTGATGTGTTTTTCCAGATCGGCGTAGCCGAACCCGCGCCGGATAATGAGCTTGCCGTCCTTGACGACGAGCAGCGACGCGCCCGGAACGTCGCCTGAGTAACGGCTCATCAATGCATAGATGTCTGCAAAATGCGTTTGTGCCGCTGCATGTGCGTGCGCGCCGAGTGTCGTCGCGAGCCATGCGAATGCCGATACGAGAAATCCTTTGCACGTCATGATCGAATCTCCGCGTCGAAAGTCATTGCACGGGCACGTCATAAAGAAGGGTCGGTTGCGGATGCATGGTCAGCGTGTAGTGCCACCACTCATCCGGATAATTTTCGAAGCCTTGCGCAGCCATCGCTTGAAGCAGACGCTGACGATTGGCGCGTTGCGCAGCAGTCGCGAGTTCGGAATCGGTATGCGCACGCGGATCGAACAGGTCGAACGGTGTGCCCATGTCTAGCTCGCGGCAGTGTTTGCCTCGTGCGTCGCACTCCATCAATGTCAGATCGACGGTGGCCCCTCGCGTGTGATTCGACGTCTCCGCGATGTATTCGCCGAGCAATTGATCCTTGCCCAAGTTGGGATAGTGCGCGGCCTTGGTGCGCTGATCCTGAAGGTCGTGTGCCCAGCGTACGAAAGCGGCTACCGATTGCGCTGGGCGGTAGCAATCCCAAATTTTCAGACCGAGATGTTGCTTGCGCAGAGCTTCCTCGACGTTCGCCAGTGCCCGCGCAGCCGGCGTCAGCAGAAAACATTTCGCGCTCCGATAACCGGGTACCGGAGCGCCGGTGAAATTGTCGTTGCTTGCGTACTTGATGTCCTCAGCGATGTCGGGCGCGAGAGTCCGAATGTCGACCATGCCTGCCGCCGCCATTGTCGTGGCCGGCGAAATTGTCGGTGGCGTGTCGGCCATCGCCGTCACGCTTAGCGAGGCCATGAAAAACACCGCGCCTTTATTCACAAGCATGCTCGCGAGTGAAGGCGAGGTCTTCGAAGTCGTCGCTGAAATCTGCGGCGGGATCGAGCTTGGCGAGATGAAGGATGCCGCCGCTTTGGTCCGGAAAGCGCAACCACGCTTCTTCATTGCCGTGATCCCAATGCACGAAAAAACGATTGTCGACGTGCATCACCTGACCGGCCAGCTTCGGCGAT
This sequence comes from Rudaea sp., assembly GCA_036267795.1. Classification (GTDB taxonomy): domain Bacteria; phylum Pseudomonadota; class Gammaproteobacteria; order Xanthomonadales; family Rhodanobacteraceae; genus Rudaea. The sequence goes on along the minus strand of DATAVJ010000052.1, from coordinate 22,845 downwards.
TTCAACGAAGCGACATGCACCGTATTGCCCTTCGCGCAGATGTTCATTTCTCCGAGCCACGGATCGCGCCACACACCGAGCTCGTTCTTCAGATCGGCCGGCGACGCGGGCTTGCGCGATGATGTATCGGGAACGCGTGACGCGTGCTGCTGCTGTTCCTCGTGCGCCACTTCGTCGGCGTAGTCGGTCACGCTGCGCGCCTTGTCCGGAGCGGTGAATTGTTTGGTCAGCACTTCGATGAGCACCGTGCGCGCATCGTCGGCGTCGGCGTTGATCAGGAAGACGAAACCGCTTTTGCGGAACGGCAGCAGCATCGTGGCCGAGTACATGCCCGACAGCGTGCCGGTGTGCGACACCGTCATCTGTCCGTCGATATCGGCGATGCGCCAGCCGTAGCCGTAACCGTAAAAGAGTGTGCCGTCCCATTCGCGGCGGCGTTTGGAAATCGGCATCGGCGTGTAAGGCGTCCATTCTTTATGGCGCAATTCCGGCGATAGCCATTTCAATTGTTCCGTCGTCGGGTTAAGCCAGTTCATCGCCCACGTCATCATGTCGTGGAGACTGCAACGCACGCCGCCCGCCGAATCCATCGTCGCCGCTTCGACGATGGATCCTTTGAAGTGCTCCGCGACATATTTCCCGTCGTCCATCGTATACGGGGCTGCGACGTTGCCCACTTCGTCGCGGTTCCACGTGCCGATCTGGCAGCGGCTCATTCCGAGCGGCTCGAATATCTCGCGTCGCAAAAGTGTCGCGTACGGCGCGCCGCCGGCCGCAGCCGCGAGTTCGCCGGCGACGATGTACAGCGTGTTGTCGTACGCGTAACCCGCACGAAAACTGTAAGCCGGTTTGAGATATTGCAGGCCTGCGACGACGTCTGTCGGTGTGAACTGATTGGGTGACGGCCACAACATCAAGTCGCCCCCGCCTTCGGGCAGACCGCTGTGATGCACCAGCAAATCGCCGACCTGCATGTTCGCCGTGACCCACGGATCGTACATGCGGAACGACGGCAGGAATTTCGTGACCGGGTCATCCCAGCGCAACTTGCCTTGCTGCACCAGCCGCGCGAGCAGGCTGGACGTCATGGACTTGGTGTTGGAAGCGATCTCGAAAAGCGTATCGGCATCCATCGGCTTGCCGGATGGCAGCTTGCCGACGACATGCGTATCCACCACTTTGCCGTCATCGATGATGCCGACGGCAATGCCCGGCAAGTGATAGCGCGCGACGACGGCATCGATCAAGCGGTCGTAATCGGTTGGCGAGTCTGCTTTCGGCGCAGCGAGTGCGGCGTTTGCGCAGACGGCCAGCGTCAATACGGTCAAGACGGATTTTGCGAACCTGCTCATGTGCTCTCCCACGTCTGTGCCGACTGCTCGCCGGCGATCATCTCGTCGAAAGTCTGTCGCCGCCGCACGATGGCATAACGGCCGCGATCGAGCAGCACCTCGGCGGCCAGCGGTCGCGAGTTGTAGTTCGATGCCATCGCAGCGCCGTACGCGCCGGTCGTCTTGATCATCAGCAAATCACCGGGCGCGCAGCGCGGCATCGTTCGATCGTGGGCGAACGTGTCGCCGGTCTCGCAGACAGGTCCGACGACGTCGTAGATTTCCAATGGCCGTTGTTCAACCGTGACCGGCAGGATGTCATGCCACGCATCGTACAGGCTGGGCCGCAGCAGGTCGGTCATCGCCGCATCCACCACGAGGAAGCGACGCTGCTGACCCTGCTTCACGCGTATCACGCGCGTCAGCAACACGCCGGCTTCGGCCACGAGCCAACGACCGGGTTCGAGGAGGATGCGGCCATCGAAGCCGGCAAGCGCGCGACGGAGGACATCGGCATACTCGTCGATCGCAACGGGATGATCGCGACCGGCGCGATAACGCACGCCGAGACCGCCGCCGACATCGATAGTGTCGATCGCATATCCGGCGGCATTCAATTCGCGAGAGAAGTCGGCCACGCGTTGCAACGCCGTGCGGATCGGATCGAGGCTCACTATTTGCGAACCGATGTGCACGTGCAGTCCGTCGAGACGCACATGCGTGAGTTTTGCGCTCGCGCCGAACCATGCACGTGCTTCATCGATGGCGACGCCGAATTTGTTTTCCGATTTGCCGGTGGAAATTTTTGCGTGCGTGAGCGCATCGACATCGGGATTGATGCGCACCGATGCGTGTGCGATCACATTTCGTTCGGCCGCGAGGCGTTGCAGCAGATGCAATTCGTCTTCCGATTCCACGTTGAAGCGAGCGATGCCGACGGTCAGCGCTTCGATGATTTCGTCGGCGCTCTTTCCGACGCCGGAAAACACGATGCGTTCAGCGGGAATGCCGGCGCGCAGACTGCGTTGCAATTCTCCGCTCGACACGATGTCGGCGCCGAGACCGGCTTCGGCCATCAACTGCAAGATGGCGATATTGGTGTTGGCCTTCGCCGCGTAGCACACCAGCGTGTCGAGTCCGCGCAACGCTGTTTGCAGCGCGTTGATGCGCTCACGGATCGTGGAGGCGGAATAGGTTTGCAGCGGCGTGCCGACTCGTTGCGATAGCGCAAGCAAATCGACACCGTCCAGACAGACCTCGGTGCCGCATGCGGCTTCAGAGGCAGCGATTGCGTTCAATCGCCCGCCGCCAACCCAGCCGGTCGGCGCCGATCATTGGCGCCTTCCCGCAAGCCGCTCTTCGGATCGATCAGGATGGCCTCATCGGCGCCCATCGCGTGCACCGTCTTGAATTGATAGCCCATCGCTTCGAGCGTCTTCTGCGCTTCGGGCGTGACCATTCCGTTTTCCATCCAGACTTCCTGCGGATACCACTGCTGGTGCATGCGTGGTGCATTCACGGCCTGCTGCACGTTCATGCCGTAGTCGACCACATTAAGTATACTTTGCAGCGTTGTGGAAATGATGGTGGCGTTGCCGGGACTGCCGCTCAGCATGAACGGTTTGCCGTCGCGAATCACGAGTGTCGGCGTCATCGAACTCAATGGGCGCTTGCCCGGTTCGACCTGGTTGGCCTTGCCTTGCACGAGACCGGCCGCATTCGCGACGCCGGGCTTGGACGTGAAATCGTCCATCGTGTCGTTGAGGAAGAAACCGGTGTCGCCGGCGATCTGCCGCGTGCCGAACAGGAAATTGATGGTGTAAGTGACCGAAACGGCGTTGCCGTCTTTGTCTGCCACGGAGTAGTGCGTGGTGTGATCGCCTTCGGCTGCGCCGAGATCGCCTTTGATCTCGGATGACGGTGTGGCTTTGTCGCGAACAATCGAAGCGCGCAACTTTTCCGCGTGAGCGGGCGAAAGCAGTTGTTCGATCGGATTGTGTACGAAAGCCGGATCGCCGAGATACGTGTTGCGATCGGCAAACGCGCGGCGTTCCGCCTCGGCGAAATAGTGCACGGCATTGACCGAACCGTAACCCCATTGGTCGAACGGATACGGTTTGATGATCTGTACGATCTCGCACAATATCGTGCCGCCGGAACTCGGCGGTGCGGCGGAGACGATCGTGTAGCCGTGATAGCTGCACTCGATCGGCTTGTCCCATTGCACCGTATAATCGACGAAATCCTGCATCGATAGGATGCCGCCGTTTTCGTCGCTGGCTTTCACTACGGCATGCGCGATGGCGCCTTGGTAGAACGCATCGTTGCCGCCTGTGGCGATCTGCTCTAGCGTGTTCGCAAGATTCTTCTGCACCAGACGTTCGCCCGCAACGAAAGGCTTATTGTGGTTGAGGAAGATTGCGGCGACGTTGGGATGCTTTGCGAAGTCGTCGACACTGTCGTTGAGGATGTTGACGTCACCTGGCTGAAGCACGTAACCGTCGCGCGCGAGCTTGATCGCCGGTGCGATGACTTTCCGCAACGGCATCGTGCCGAATTTCGCGAGCGCGGTGTTGAGACCCATCACGGTGCCCGGCACGCCAACGCCCAGATACGAGTCGGTGCTGCGGTTCGGCACCACGTTGCCTTGCGCATCCTGAAACATGTTCGGCGTCGCTTTCAGCGGCGCTTTCTCGCGGAAGTTGAGGAACAGATTCCGACCGTCCTGGAGGTGCATGGTGATGAAGCCGCCGCCGCCGATGTTGCCGCAGCACGGATGAACCACGGCTTCCGCATAACCGACGGCAACGGCGGCATCGATAGCGTTGCCGCCCTGCTTGAGGATTTCGACGCCGGCCATCGTCGCGTAATGCTGCGCGCTGACCACCATGCCGCGATGACCGGTGACGGGTTCGGATTTGGCGAGCGATTCGCGCGTGGCGGACGGTGCGTTGGCAATCGCAGGCAGCGTTGCCGAGCCGTTATCTTTCGCGCCGGCCGATGCGCTGAATGCGGCAATCGCCGTGACGAGTACGGGTTTCAAAAAAGACAACGCTCGGTTCGTCTTCGACATCGTCATCCGCCCCAGAATCCCGGCGACGGTGGCATCAGCAGACCTTCGTGCAACGTGACGCCGCCGGGAAGATCGGTCTCGAGCCACCACGGTCCGTCCAGATCGATGAAATCCGCATGGCGCGCGACTTCGAGCGCGGGCGCGATACCGAGTGACGAGCAGACCATGCAGCCAACCATCACGATGAAGCCGCCGGCTTTTGCGGCGTGCAACAGACGCCACGCTTCGGTGAGACCTCCGGTTTTGTCGAGCTTGATGTTGACCGCCTGATAACGGTTCGACAGCGATGGCAAATCCGCCGCGGTGTGGCACGACTCGTCGGCGCAAATCGGAATGCGACTTGAAAAATCGCGCAGCGCATCGTCCGCATCCGCAGGTAGTGGTTGTTCCAGAAGGTTCACGCCCGCGCGTTCGAGCGCCGGTTGCGCGTCGCGCAGGATGTCGATCGTCCAGCTTTCGTTCGGATCGACGATGAGTCTGGCCGACGGCGCCGCCCGTCGCACGGCTTCGATCCGTGCGACCGGATCGTCGGGACCGACTTTTATCTTGATCAATCGCGCATCCGCGATTCGTGCTGCCGCTTTTTCCATCGCTTCCGGCGTGTCGATGACGATCGTCAGCGCCGTCAGCAACGGTGCATGCGGCGGCCGCGCGAGTTGCGTCCACACGGGCACCTGACTTTGCCGCGATTGCAGATCCCACAGCGCCGCATCCAGCGCGTTGCGCGCGGCACCCGGAGGCAGACGCGCCTGCAGTTCGTCGCGGCCCATGCCTGCGCACATGTCTCGGCGAAGCGATTCGATTTCATCGATGACGGATGCGACGGATTCGCCGTAACGTGCGTAGGGCACAGATTCGCCGCGTCCGATGCAACACGCCTGATCGAGTTCCACCGTCACCACGTCCGCCGCATGTTTCACTCCGCGCGAGATGCGGAACGGAGCTCTCAGCGGCAGGATGCAGTGCCGGACATTCAGCGAGCGAAGCATGAAAGCAGATTGTCGACGATGGATTCGACACCCATGGCGACGGGGTCTTGGCACGGCAGGCCGAGTCGGTCGCTGATCTCACGGCACGCCGCGAGCGCTTTCTGTTCGGGGATGTTGGACGTGTTGAGCGCGACGCCGACCGCTTTGACGTCGGGATTGGTAAGACGTGCGGCGGTGAGATTAGCGTCCAGGCAGCGTTCGAGATCAGGCACCGGCGAGCCGGGGAGTGCGCGCATGTGAGTTCGCGTGGGTTCGTGGCACAAAACCAGGGCGTCGGGTTGAGAACCGTGAAGCAAGCCCAGCGAGACGCCGGCGTATGAAGGATGAAACAGCGAGCCTTGGCCTTCGATGAGATCCCATCCGCCATCGTCGCGCGCCGGCGAGAGCAATTCGGCGGCGCCGGAAATAAAATCGGAAATGACGGCATCGACGCAGATGCCGCTGCCCGCGATGAAAATGCCTGTTTGTCCGGTGGCGCGGAAATCCGCCGCGAGTTTGCGCTTGTGCATGCTGCGTTCGATCGCGAGCGTGGTGTACATCTTGCCGACCGAGCAGTCGGTGCCGACGGTCAGCAAGCGGCGGCCGGATCGCTTTAGACCGGTGCCGACCGGAATTTTGTGAGTGTATTCGCGCGCATCGAACAGCACGCGTCCGTTGCGTGCGGCGGCGTCGACGATGTCCGCGTTCTCGCGCAACTTCTCGTGCAGACCGGAAACCACGTTGAGGCCAACGTCCAGCGCAGTGATGATATCGGCGATCGTCTCGCGCGCCATCACGCCGCCGGCGTTCGCGGTGCCGATCACCATGGTGTCCGCGCCGTTCGCCTTCGCGATTGCCGGCTCCATCTGCGGCAATCCCAGTGTCAGGCGCGGGTTCGGTTGGCGACACTGTCCAATGCACCAATCGGGCCGCCAGTAGGCCAGTCCCCGTGCTGTCTTCATAGCCAGCTCGTCCGCTGCGCCGCCCAGATACAGAAGATAAGGCGGACCCCATTGGCCGCGGCCGGCCGTTTCGCCGTGGTTAGACATGAAATCCGTGCTCCACCCCAAATCCGATCGGCGTCAGAAAAGCACACGGAGCATAACCACGGGCGGGCGCGGGCCACCAATGAAAAGACACGCACATGGCATAACTCAGGGTTGTGGAGATTGCCGCGCGCTCTACGCGGCCGCCTTCGGAAAGCAACGTTGTATGCTTGGCGACTTCGACCCGTAGTGGACGCCGGGGACTTCACAACCGGCCGGGCGAGTGGGGGATTGGATATGCGTCTGCGCAACATCGAACTGTTTCATGCCGTGTTGACCACCGGCAGCATCACTGCGGCGGCGAAGCTGCTGAACATTTCGCAGCCGGCTGCGAGCAAGGCGTTGCAGCATGCCGAAGACAACCTCGGCTTTGCGCTGTTCAGTCGTGTGGGCGGACGTCTGCAGCCGACCCAACAAGCGCTCTTGCTGCGCGACCGGATCGAGAAGATCATCCAGGAAGTGCACGCGCTGCAGCGCCTCACCACGAACATGAGTCAGCCGGGCAGTTCTCCGTTGCGCGTCACCTGCACGCCGACGCTGGCGCTCACGTTAATTCCCGCCGCGACGGTATTGCTGCGCAAAAGCTTTCCCAACCTGACGGCGGAGTTGTCCACGCAGCATTCGGCGGAAATGTGCGAGTCGCTGACGCTGCGCGAGACCGACGTCGGACTCACGCTACAAGACACCGGGCATCAAACGTTGCGTCAGAGAGAACTGTGCCGCGGACGGGTGATGGTGATCGCGCCGCCGGGTTGGTGGGAGGGAGCGGAAGCGACGCAACCGTTTCCGATCGGCGCGCTGGCCAATCAGTCCATGGTCGGCATCACCGTGCGCGACGCGTTGGGCAGCATGCTTCAAAGTCATTTGGCCAAGGTCGATCCTGCGCCGAAGATTGCGGTTTCAGTGCAGACGTATCAGCTGGCACGTTCACTCGTCGCAAAAGGCGAAGGGTTGGCGCTGGTCGATCCTTTCACAGCACGCTGCGGCGATGCGAAGAGCGTGCAGATGCGTCCGCTCAAGCCGCATCTCGATGTCGTGTTGTATGCGATGCATCGGCCCGACAGTCCGCTGAATCCGGTGCAGAAGCGTTTCCTCGAACTGGTTCGGCAACTTGCGCAGCGCATGCTGGCATAACGCGAGCGCGTGCTTCTCGGTAATTCGAGTTACGCGATTTCGCGTTTCTTGAATGCCTGAAATTCGTCGAAGACGCGGCGCCAGACCGGACCGGCTTTGCCTATGCCGATGGCGCGGCCATCGAGCAGCGTTAGAGGCATCGCTTCGCGCGTCGCGCTCGCGATCCAGATTTCGTCCGCCGCGTAGAGTTCTTCCAAAAGTACTTCGCGCTGTTCCAGCGGCAGTCCCAGCGCGACGAGCACTTCGCCGACGACCACGCGAGTAATGCTCGGAAGGCGCTCGTGGTTCGCGGGTGGAGTAACGACGCGTCCATCTTTGACGACAAATAACGCGCAGGAGCTGCCTTCTGCGAGCCGACCATCGCGCAACAGAATCGCTTCGTCCGCGCCACGGCGCTTGGCTTCCATGCGCAGCATTACTGCGCCGAGCAGAGCGACGGATTTAATGTCGCAACGCTGCCAGCGGATATCTTCCAACGTAACGCCTGTAATGCCGCGTTCGAGTTTTTCAAATTGTGTCGTCGCCAGGCGCCAGCAGAAACCGAAGACGGTTGGTTTCATTCCGGACGACGGCAGAAAATCCCTGCCTTGATCGGTCCCGCGCGTGATCTCGATATACAAGCCCATGTCGCCAGCATCGTTGGCGGTGATGAGTTCATGGATAAGTTCTTCCCAGCGCGTACGCGAATAGGGATTTGGAATTCCCAGTGCATCCAGACCCGCTTGCATTCGATCGAAGTGCGCCTGCAGGCGGAACGGTTTGCCGTTGTAACAGGGCACGACTTCGTAGATGCCGTCGCCGAACAGGAAGCCGCGATCGAACGGCGAGATGCGCGCCTCGCCCGCCGGCATGAGCACGCCATCGAGCAGGCAGATGGGGAGAGCGTCGGCCATCAACGAAGTCCGAATTCGCGATTCAAGGAATCTCGGCTCACTCGGCGAGCACGCCTGCGTCGCGCAAGCGCTGGCGCAATGGGTCCAGCTTGTCGCCGTAAAGTACGCTGCGCGCGGTGTCGCGGCGCATCGGTTGCCGCACTTGCGCGGCACTCGGCGCGCTCTGCACGGTGCGCGCAGTTTTGTGGAATTCGAGACACGCGGGATCGAACGGCAAACCGCAGAAATCCAGCAGGCGGCGAATCTCAGATTCCGGATCGGCGGTTAACGTCTCGTACTGAACGTCGAGCACACGGTCCGGATATTTCTGAAGCCAGAAACGCGTGAGGCGAAGGAAGTCGATGCAGTAGTCGGCCATCTCGTCGAGGTCGCAGGCGAAGCCGCTGCGTTCGCTGAAAAGCTGGCGAAAACACGCGAGGCACGTCTCCACCGGATCGCGCCGAATGATCACCGCGCGCGCGGCGGGCATCATCGTCAACGCCGCGCCGACGAGATACCAGCTCACCAGACTCTTGTCGGTGAAACGCGGTTTGGTCTTGCGCCAGCGCGCGGTCCGCGCCAGGTATTCGCGGCCGAGGCGCTGCCAATCTTCCGCCGTGGCATCAGGTACCCAGAGCGGGAATGCCGATTTGCGACGCTCGGTTTCTGCGTCGACGACTTCAGTCATGTCCTTGATCTCGTTCGCTCCCTCGACGTGCGGATGCGACGCGAGAATTTGTTCGACGAGCGTTGATCCGGAGCGCGGGATGCTGACGATCAGGATTGCTTCGCCGCCGAGCTTGTCATCCAACGGTGCGGGCATCTCGTTCGCGAACACGCGTTCGATCGCTTCGCTGCGTTTGTGTTCGCCGGCCGCATCCCATTTCACGCGTCGGCGCCGCGATGCATTTGCAATGCGGAACGACTCGAAGGCTTGGGCGTAGTCGCCCTGGTTTTCGAGCGCCTTCGCATAACTGAAACGCAAGAGTTCGCTGGTGCGCGGCGACAAATCCGTGCGCGCCACCGCACGCTGCAGAGATGCGGCGTCCGCGGCGTCGAAGCGAACGGTGTTCAGATTCGACAACCCGAACCATCCTTCGGCGTTGTCGGGATCGCGACGCAGAATTTCGCGGAATCCGGCGATCGCTGCATCGATCCGACCCAGGCTGGCCTGCACGCGAGCCAACGAAAGGCGAGCCGTCATGTGCGCGGGATCGAGTTGAATCGCGCGTTGCAGTGCTGCGACGGAATCGTGCGAGTGCGCCTCGCGTCCGAGCGCCTCGCCGAGATTGAACCAGGCGGGCGCGGAGGTCGGTGCGAGTTCGCATGCATACCGCAAATGCTTCACGGCTTCGTCGACCTGACCTTGCTCGTACAGCGCGATGCCGAGGCAGACGCGCAGATCGGAATCCTGCGGCCACACATCGAGCACGCGCCGGAAGCAGTCGGTCGCTTTGACATGATCGTTGCGGCGCTGGGAAACCATGCCGAGCAGACGAATAGCATCGGCGTCGTCCGGCGCCAAGGCCAGCACATTGGTCAGCGACTGCTCGGCATCTTCGAACTGCCGCTCGGTCCATGCCTTGCGCGCCCTCGTCAACATGCGTGCGGCCACCGACGAGAGTGGTCGCCGCGGTGGAATCTGCGAGGGTGTCGATTGAGCCGTCATGTCGTCACGGGTCGGCATCGACATAGCAGGCTACACAACTCGCCGATGGTCTGCAAAAAAAAGCCGGGCACTCGGGCCCGGCATCGTTGAGGAGACTCGCACTCTTCAAAAGTCGTAAGCCACTGAGAATCGGACACTGCGCGGCGGGCGGGTGTCCTGAATCTGCGCATAGTTCGGATTGGGACTGTTGGTGGACCCGAATACATCGTTGTAGAAAATCGGCGTCTGATTGTTGAACAGGTTGAATACCGCGACGTTGAAGTCGAGCTTGTGATCGGCCCACGCCGGCCGGTAGTCCAGGCTCAGATCGTATTCGTGGACCCACGGCGTATAACCCAGCGAACCCGGCGGGACGGGCACTCCTCCGCAGTAGTAGTAGGTGTGGGAACCGTGCAACGCGACCTGGTCAGGCCCGTAATAGCCGCGGCAAAGGCGCGGCGTGCCGGACGTGATGTAGATGTTGGCGCCGATCGTCCAGTCCGGATAGACCTGATACGCGCCGAAGATCTTGAACTGGTGCTCGCGGCTGTTCGGCAGAATGCCGTTGGAGTAGTCCATTCTTTCCGGAAAGTCCCACGCGGTGGTGATCGACTCGTACGAACCACTTTGCTGCGAGTACGTGCTCACCGGGCCTTCGTCGTTGCCCCAGGTCTTCGACCAGACGTAGTCGAATTTGCCGAACCATTTGTTGTTCCACGCATGTTCCAGGGACAGATCGAGCGAGAGGTAGCGGCGTTTCGGTCCGAGGGTGAAACCCTGATCTTGTTTGGTGAAGTTGACCGGGACCAGCGTGCCGTCCGGCGCCTTCATCAGGATCCTGTTGGTCACGCCCGGATTGATCAGGATGAGACTCTGCGCGTATTGATCGCAGGCGTCCGGCGTCATCCAGGCATAGCCTTGCGCCACTCCCGCCGCGCATTCGTTTTGGATGGCGTCGTAGTCGTCGATGATGCGGTTCATTTTCTGGAACGTGCCGGTCGCGCCGAATACCCACTGCTCGCCGATCCATTCGAACTGCTGCTGCATGCCGAGCACGAAGTTGTCGGAAAACTCGGCCTTGATGTTCTGCGCGGCGGAGATGCGAGGATCTTTCGCCTGACCGTATTCGCTGTCGATCGACACGCCCGTCGCCGGATTTTGCGGCAACGGCGTGAACCCGATCGGTGCGCCGGTGACCGGATCGATGCCGGTGTAAGTTCCGTAGACGCCGTCGTTCACCACGGGCGCGGCGATGGACAACGCCACCTGATTCGGCAGCGCCAGATAGTAACGGCCGGCATTGCCGAACACTTTCGTGGTGGCGTTGCCGTGCACGTCCCAACTGAAGCCGAGACGCGGCGCCCACTGCGGACTCTTTTCGCTGATGTAAGGGATGCCTGATCCGTCGTAGTTGACGAACTGGTCGTCGCGCAGGCCCAGGTTCAACAGCAGATTGTTCGTGATCTGCCAGTTGTCCTCGACATAGGCCGCGCGCTGGGCAACGCGCACGCTGGCGACGCTGATGTCGACATGCTTTTGCACGTAATAGCAATGCACGGTGCCTGTGGAATCGGGTCCGCATTGCGTAGAAGGCCCGACGAACGGCGGTACGTTGGGATCGACGCCGAAGATCGCCGAACCCGGATCGGTGTAGCCATAGATCCATTGATAGCCGGGGCCGGTGTCATGCGAGCCGTCGAACAAATCCCAGGAATTAATGTTGTCGATACCGATCTTGAAGTCGTGGCTGCTCAATTTGTAGTCGACGCTCAAGCGGGTATTCACGACCGCCTCGCGATGATTCGGATCCGCGATCGACGAATTGGTCTGCGAATTGGAAATGCCGGGACTGCCGGGCGGAATGAACGCGGGATCCTGATACGAAGCGCTCGCAATGTGCGGCAGGTTTGGATCGTATCCGGGTTGCTGGGTGAAGTACTCGCCGTGCATTTTCCCGACCGTCGCGTTCAACGTCAGGTTGTCGGTGATGTAGGAGCTGTAGTTGGCGACCCACATGCTGAAATCGGTTTTGAGGGTTTCGTTGTAGCTTGCGAAATCGCCCTTCTTCTTGGTGTCGTAGTCGAAGTCGTAGTTGGTTCCCCACACCTTGTTGGAGTTGCGCAGGCCGGTCAGCGTCAGGATGTTCTTGTCGTTGATGTTCCAGTTCAATTTGCCGTACAGCTTGGGATTGTCTGTCTGGGCGTCGGTGGTGAACGGACTGCTGACGCTGCCCGTGCTGCTTGCGTTCTGTTTGTCCGACTCAGCGCTGACGAAGAAAAACAACGTGTCCTTGATGATCGGGCCGCTGACGTAAACGTCGTAGATGTTTTCGCTGCTGCTGTCGTTTTTTCGATAATGCTGCAGATCGCCGGGCTGCTCGCCGGGGTTCGTTTCGTGCGGATTGGCAAAATTGAAATTGACGGGATCGGACCTGAGACTCCCCGGCTGCCACAACGCGCGCGCGCCGAAGTGCCAATCGTTGTCGCCGCTCTTGCCGATCTGATTGATCACGCCGCCGATGGAGCGGCCGTACTCCGCGCCGTAGCCGCTGATGAACGTTTGCTGCTGTTCGATCGAGCCGTACGGCAAGCTGATGCCGCCCTGGGCGTTGAGCGCCTCGGTGGTGTTCATGCCATCGATGTAATACGCGTTCTCGGCGATCGACGCGCCGCCGAACACGTTGATCGGTGTGCCGAGCGGGCCGCTCACCAACTCCGGCGAGCCCATGTTCACGCCCGGCGCCAGCGCCGCGATATCTTCGGCGGTGCGCTGCAACGGCAATAGCTGCAACTGCCTGGCCGTGATCGTCGTGACCTGGTTGGTGGTGGTCACGTCGAGCGGCGCCGCTGTTCCGGTGACGCTGATCGTGGACAGTTCGGAGGCATTGGCCGCCGCGAAAACCACTTCGACCGCGCCCGCGGCGACCGGACTGATTCCTTCACGCGATTGAATCAGTTGTCCATCGCGCAAAAACGAAACCGTATAGGTGCCGACCGGAAGAGTGATCGAATACTTGCCGGACGAATCGACCGTAATAGTGCGGTTGAAACCCGCGCCGCCGGTGATCTGTATGGTCTCGCCGGGCCCTGCCGGCACTGTTCCGTAGATCGTGCCCGTGATGGACTGGGCCGATGCATTTACTGCGAATCCAAAACAGGCCGTGCCGATGGCGAGTGCCAGCGCCTTGCGCTGGAAAGCACCGTTGCGATGCACAGTACGCGAAGACGCGCTCTTCATGATCCGTACTCCCCAATTGTTGAAACACCAGTGAGTCGCAGGGTGCAGCCCTGTCTGTTGCTCATTGTGCCGGCGTTACACGTGACCCCGTGATCACGACCGCTGCAGATCAGCTACGCGGCATGCCGTCGAGAATACTCATGTCGACAGAATCCACCAATGCAAAGACAGGTATCCTGCATAGCTTCGGGTTATGGCCTTATTGCCTGCGCCGGTTTCTGAAACATTCGCGGAACCGCTGTCCGCCAAGCAGCGCGCGCATACGCCGCACCGGAAATCGTCGCATCGATCCGCGCATGCGGTGTCTCTACAGCATTGCAACGACTATGTACGATGCACGCGCATGACCGAACCGTCCGCCATCGTACCGCGCGAGTTGCCGCGCAAACTCGGCCTCGTCAGCGGCATGGCGGTCGTCGTCGGCGTGATCATCGGCAGCGGCATCTTCCGCGTGCCGTCGCCCATCGCAAGCGAGGCCGGCAATTTAACGGGTGTCGCGCTCGTATGGATCCTTGGCGGCATCGTCGCTTTGTTCGGGGCATTGTCGATCGCTGAACTGGCGGCGATGTATCCGGCGGCCGGCGGACCGTACGTGTATCTGCGCGAGGCCTACGGACGTCCGCTCGCTTTTTTGTTCGGCTGGATGTGGCTTCTGACCACGCCGATCTCGTGGGCGGCACAAAGTCTGATGTTCGCGGAATACCTGAGTTTCTTCGTGCCGATTCCCGAAGCGGTGCAGCATGTCGTGGCGGCGGTGCTCATCATCGCAGTCGCTGCCGCGAATTATCGATCGGTGAAATTGGGTGCGGCGATCCAGAATGTTTCGACAGCGGCGAAAGTGCTGGCGCTCGTGTGCCTGTCCGTGGCGATCTTCGCGCTGGCGCCGGGCGGTGAAGCAAATCCGTTGCATGGAGAGGCGTTCGGTGCGGCCAACTGGTCCGGCATCGGCATCGGGCTGATCGCCGCGCTTTGGGCATACGATGGTTGGGAGAATCTGACTGCGTTGTCCGGCGAAGTCAGAAATCCCGAACGCAATCTGCCGCTGGCGCTGATCGGCGGCGTGCTGCTCGTCATCGTCGTCTATCTGCTGATCAATGCAGCTTATGTTCGCGCGCTGCCGCTCTCGCAGGTTGCGGCATCGACATCGGTCGCGGCGGACTCCGCCGGAGCCGTGATGGGCCGGGCAGGCGCTTCGGTGGTCGCTGCGCTCGTGATGCTGTCGGTGTTCGGCACGTTGAACGGCAGCATTCTGTCGAGTCCGCGCGTGTTCTTCGCGATGGCCGAGGACGGGCTGTTCTTCAAAACCGTCGGCCGCGTCCATCCGAAATTCGAAACGCCTTATGTCGCGATCGGATTCATCGTGGTGCTCGCGGTGATCTACGTGTTGCTCCGCGACTTCATGCAGCTCGCCGAAGGCTACGTGCTGGGCGTGTGGCCATTCCTCGCGCTGTGCGTGGTGGGACTGTTCATGCTGCGGCGCCGGCTCCCCGATTTTCCGCGCGCCTATCGTGTGCCGGGTTACCCTGTCATTCCTTTTCTATTCGTGCTCGCGACGTTCGTCGTCGTCGGCAACGCGCTGTACGCGCAGTTCTGGTCTACCGTCGCGAGTATCTTGATCACGCTTGCCGGCGTGCCATTGTATTTTCTTTGGATGTGGCAGCAACGACGCATGGCAGCGGCGCTTAAATGACATTCTGAACGTTGTGGGGGGGGCGAGCCATGCGGACATCACTTCATTCGGAGCGTGATCATTCGGAGGGTGGAATGAAACGACTGATATCGGTCCTCGGCGTCGCCTTGTTGACCTCCTCCGCCTGCATGGCCAACGCGAACGCAGACGTTCCAGCCGGCCCTGTCGCGTTGACGGTCCGGCTGCCGAATCCCGGTCAAAAAATTCTGTATGTGGATGAAGTCATGCCCGTCAAGCCGGGGCCATTGACGCTTTACTATCCGAAATGGATTCCGGGCGATCACTCACCCGACGGCCCTATCGAAGACATCATGGGACTGGAATTTTCGGCGGGCGGCCAACGACTCGCGTGGCAGCGTGATGAACTCGACAAGTTCACGTTTCACTTAACGGTACCGGCGGGTGCGGATCGCATCGACATCCGTTTTCAGTTCCCCGAACGAGATCGTGCGACATCGAATCTGCTGGATCTCACGTGGGATCACGTCGCGCTGTACCAGGCGAATTTTCCGACCAAGGTGCAGACGTATCAGCCGACGCTCGTCATCCCCGCCGATTGGCAGTACGGCAGTGCACTGGAGACGGCGAAGCGCGACGGCACAAACATTATTTTCAAGCCGGTGTCGTTCAACACGCTGGTCGATTCGCCGGTGATCGCCGGAAAATATTTCCGGCAGGTCGACGTCACTCCGACGGGCGCATCTGTGCATCGTGATCTCGATATGGTGGGCGACGACGAATCATCGATTAAGATTTCCGACGATCAGATCGGAAACTTTCGTCATCTGGTCGAGCAGGCGCAAGCGCTGTTCCGTTCGCACCATTACGACAGCTATCACTTCCTGCTCACGTTGAGCGATCACACATCGGTCGGCGGTCTGGAGCACCATCAGTCGAGCGACGACAAGGCGCGCGGCGGCTCGAAGATGTTCGCCGACGCCGATCATTTCATGCTGGACGGTTCGTTGCTGCCGCATGAATACACGCACTCGTGGAACGGTAAATTCATGCGTCCGGCAGGCTTGTGGCAGCCCGACTTCGAACAGCCCGAACGCACCGATCTGCTGTGGGTATACGAGGGACTTACCGTTTATCTGGGCGATGTTTTGACAGCGCGCAGCGGACTATGGTCGGCCGACACATGGCGCGATGTGCTGGCGTACCGCGCGGCCGGCATGGTGTATCGCACGGGCCGCGACTGGCGTCCGCTGATCGACACTGCGGTTGCGGTGAACTACGACGCACCGTCCGCGTGGGGCGGTCATCATCGGCAAAACGACTTTTACCGTGAGGGCGAACTGCTGTGGCTGGCCGTCGACATGAAGATTCGCGAACTGAGCCGCGACCGCCATTCCATCGACGATTTCGCACGCGAGTTTTTCGGCGTGGACAACGGCAGCTTCGTCACGCACACCTACTCGTTCGATGATGTCGTCACGACACTCGACAAAGTTCAGCCGTACGATTGGTCGAACTTTCTGCGCAGCTGGGTGAATGGCGTGGGTGAGCAGGTGCCGCTGCTGTCCGGCATCGATGCGAGTGGGTGGAAACTTGTATACACCGACAAACCGTCGCGATATCAGAACGCCGTCGAAAACGTCGGCAGCGGAGAACTTGAAGGGAAGGGTGTCGACGAAATGTTCACGGTGGGGCTGTTCCTCGGCAGCGAAGACAAGATCGTGGATGTGCTTTGGGACGGACCGGCTTTCAAGGCTGGATTGGCGCCGGGCATGAAGCTGATCTCCGTCGATGGCAAACTGTACAACGCGAAAGTCTTGCGCGACGAAATCGTCCACGCGCAACAAAGCAAGAAGCCGGTGCAGGTCAACGTGCAGCATGACGGCAGCGTCGAGCTGCACACGATCGATTACAGCGGTGGGTTGCGATATCCGCACGTCGTGCGCGTGCAGGGACGAACCGACTATTTGTCGGAGATCCTTGCGTCGAAGCCCGCGACCAAGGAGTGACGGAAATGGCATGCGTGCTTGGCCGCGGCGCAATCGTTTCGTGTGCATTGCTGGCGATGCTCGCGCTCGTCACTGTGCTGCCGGTGGCGAGTTTGGCGTCCAGCATTCCCGCAGCCGATGCCGACGACAGGCCGTTGAACGAGGTCATCGGACTGATCGGCGCAGGTCAGTTCCAGATGGCCGCCGGCCGCATCGATGCTGTGCTTAAGCAATTTGATTTGCCTGTCGATACGCGTCAGGCGTTCGAATTCCAACGCGTGCGCATGGAGCGCATGCGCGAGGATTTTCGTCTGACCGCCGATCAGGTCAAGCAGCGCGTGCGCGAGCAGATACCGGATCTCACCGACGCCGAGTTCGCACGCTGGGATGCGCACGGCCTGTTCGAGCACCTGGACATCGATGGCGAACGGATGTACTTCGTGCGTTCGCCATCGAACCTATTCCGGCTGAGCGCCGAGGCCGAAGCACGTCGCAAAGTGCGAACGCCATTTTCCCACGGGGACCTGGAGCAACTCGCTGACTATCACAGCCAGGTGATCCGACAGGCGAAGGCGACGGGTCAGTCCAGCGTGTTGCCGCAGAGAGTGAAAGTCACGCAGACGCTGACCGTCGACGCCGATGCCATACCCGTGGGCAAGATCGTACGCGCATGGATTCCGTATCCGCGCGCCATTGTCGGTCAACAGCAGGATATCCGCTTCGTTGTCAGTCAACCTGACGCGCACGACATCGCACCGGACTCGGCGCTGCAACGCACGGTGTACCTTGAACAAAACGCGCAGGTGAGCAAGCCCACCGTATTTTCCGTCACCTATGAGTTGACTATTTATTCGCAACATCACGCCGTCGACGCGGCGAAAGTAATACCGGCTAAGAGCACGCCCGAACTGGCACCGTATCTGGCCGAGCGTCCGCCTCACATCGTATTCACCCAACCACTGCGCGTGTTCTCTCGGCAAGTGGTGGGAGACGCCACGAATCCGTATCGCATCGCGCAAAAGATTTTTGCCGCCGTGGATGAAGTGCCGTGGGCCGGCGCACGCGAATACTCGACCATCGACGACCTGAGCGCCTATACCCTCGATGCTGGCCACGGCGATTGCGGCGAACAGACGATGCTGCTGATGACGCTGATGCGCATGAACGGCATCCCGGCGCGATGGCAATCGGGATGGACTTTCACCAATGGCGACTACAACGACATTCACGACTGGGCCGAAATTTATCTTGCTCCGTATGGATGGATTCCGGTGGATGTCACTTATGGGCGTCTGGATTCCCGTGATCCGTCATTGAATTGGTTTTATCTGGGAGGCTTGGACAATTTCCGCGTCGCCTTCAATGACGATTTTTCGCAGGAATTCGTACCGGCCAAGAAATTCTTCCGTTCCGATACCGTCGACTCGCAACGCGGCGAAGTCGAATGGGATGGCGGGAATTTGTATTACGACAAGTGGAGCTACGCGTTCGCCTGGACGATCATGTCGCCGAAGCAGGACTGAGCCGGCTGAGTTGAATCGAACCGATGAGCAAGTCGACGAACCACAACACGCGATTGTCGGCAGACGCGTCTTTTATCAACTGGATGCGCTACCGCGCGCAGCTCGGTGCAGCGCCAGCAACGCTGACGAGAAAGGGATGCAGGGTTAATCCTTCCGTTGCGGCAATCTGTTTGATCGTCGCAAATTCCTGCGCGGCCACGGCGCACTGATGATTCGCGGCATGCGCACGCGCCAGCCACCCTTGCGCTTCGAGCAAACGCGGCGCATCGGCATCCATTTCACCCATCGCCTGTGTGGTTGCGAATTCGAGCCGCGCGACCGCCGCTCCGGACCGCCCCGTCTGCAGATCGATGCGCGCGAGCACTGTTTGTGCGGGGAGGAGAACTGCGCTGCCGCGATACGCCGCCGTGTCGATTTCGTGTGCAGCGACGGTGAACGCATCCGCCGGACAGTCGTCGCTGACGACGCCCTCGCACGCCAGCGCCAGCAGCGCCAATCCATAGTTGCGCAAATGCGGCGGATAGGAACCGCCGATGCGCTGCACGCCGCGTCGCAGCAGATGCGCGGCGTCTTTCGACTGGCCTCCCAGCAATTGCAATTCTGCTTGCGTGATGTCCACGCGTCCCTGCCACACGGCGTTGGAAGTCGCATCGATCCGCGCTGCGGCCTGCGCGAGAAATTTTCGTGATGCATCGATGTCGCCGCGCTCGAGCGCAAGCAAACTCTGGCGCCGCAACGCGAGTCCGTAGTCGCCGCTGGTGTCGCCGTCTTCGTCGGCGGTCATGCGCAAATCCGCCGCGCACGCTTCTTCGGCATGCAACGGATTGATCGCCATCTGCGCCGTGCAAATCTGCTGGGCATTGGCGACTTGTATCGAGCGCTGTTTTCCGCCGACATTCGCCAATAGCGCCTTTGCGCGCAGCAGATCGCCGCGTCCCGATCGCAAATGACCGGCGAGCATTTCGGCGGCGCCGAGATTCGACAGCGTCACTGCCGTCTCGGCGGAATCGATTCCGGACGTCGCTGCCGCGAGATCGTGTGCCGCGCGATAAGCGTCGGCGGCGCCTGCGAAGTCGCCCAGCGATTCGAGACCGTACCCTAAATTGTTGTAACCCGTGCCGAGGCTCGCCTTGTCGTCGCCCCGCGTGGCGAGACGTTGCGCCAGCGCGGCGCGCGCATAATCCACCGCCTTGCGCGGATCGTCGCCTTTCGCGTCGGCAAGAACCGCCAGCCCGTCGTACAGCCTGATCAGCGACGAACCGACGCCGCCGACTTGGCGCGAGCGACGCTCGGCTTCTTCCAGCAACGGCGCCGCGGTGTCGAAGTCATCGCGATGCAGCGCGATCAGGCCGCGCGACACGAGCGCGTCGAGTGTGTTCGCGTCGTTGGGGCCCAGTTCGCGCTGGGCCACGTCGTAGGCTTGGTCCGCCAATGCTTGCGCTTTGATGGGTTCGGCGATCTTCTCGTTCAGGCGCGCGAACATCTGCAGAAGATCGACGCGCGCTGCGGCGTCGAGATCGGCTTTGTCCATTCTGTCAGTGGCGCTGGCGAGCAATTCGCTGATGCGGGGTTGTTTGTTTTCCGGCGTGCCGTTGCTCAATGGCGCGAAAATGCTTTCGACAAAATCCCTGACGGCGCTGGCGCGCTTCGCTTCGGCATGTGCGACGCGCGCCTGCCAGATGACCAGCCCCATCGACGCCGCGACGGCGATGATGGCGGCAGCCGCCACCACCACGCCGCCACGATGGCGCCGCACGAATTTCGTTGTGCGATACCAGGTGGACGCAGGATGAGCCGCAACCGGATGTCCGGCGAGATAACGCTCGAGATCGTCGGCGAGTGCGCTGGCCGACGCGTAGCGCCGGTTCGGTTCTTCCGCGAGCGCCTTGAGCACGACGTTGTCGAGATCGCCGCGCAGTTGGCGTTTGAAGCGCATCGCACTACCACGCGCGATGGGTGCGGACGATAGCGGAACATCGGCAACGATCGACGACGGTTTCCGAATCGGCGTGCCGCGCGGTCTGTGTCCGCTCAGCAGTTCGTACAGCAGCACGCCGAGACCGAACACATCCGTGGCCGTCGTGATCGATCCTCCGCCGAGCTGTTCCGGCGCGGCATATTCCGGAGTGAAGATACCGCGCGTCGCCGTCGCGAGCCGCGCATCGTCTTCGACGAGTTTGGCGATGCCGAAGTCGAGCAGCTTCACCTGGCCGTCGCGGCTGACGAGAATGTTCGACGGCTTGATGTCCCGATGTACGATCAGCAGCCGATGCGCCGCCTCGACTGCGTGACACACGTCGATGACCAGGCGCAAACGCGCGCGAATGTCGAGTTGCGCCGCATCCGCGTAGTCGGTGATCGGTACGCCGTCGACGTATTCCATCACCAGATAGGGAATGCGTCCTTCGCTAACGCCGGCGTCGATGAGACGCGCGATGTTCGGATGATCGAGCGATGCCAGCAACTGCCGTTCGCGCAGGAACAGACGTTGCTCGAGTTCGGAGTACAGACCGCGCCGCAGCAGCTTCACGGCGACACGCTGCTTTACGTCGTTTCCTTCACGTTCGGCGAGGAACACGGCGGCCATGCCGCCACGGCCGATTTCGGCGACGAGACGAAAAGCGCCGATCTTCGTTCCGAGCAGAGTGGCAGTGACCAAGTCGTCCGCCGCAAATTTTGCGGCGCGCTCCATGACCGGCGTGTCGAGATAACCGCGCGCATCGTCGGCTTCGACGAGCTTCGCGAGTTCCGCGCGTTGCGCGTCGTCCGCGATATTGGATTCCAGCCATGCCGAACGCTCGGCGAACGGAACGTCGATGAGCGCATCGAACGCTTCACGCAGCCGGCGCGCCGGAGACGCTGCCGGCGAACGTTCAGCTAGATCGTTTTCGCTGCGCATGATTCGATGAACGCCATTCGCCGCGTATTTGCGGCACTCACCCGAGCGCCTTGTGCAGGTACGCGCGCGCAAAGCGCCAGTCGCGATCGATCGTGCTGCGATTCAGGCCGAGCGTTTCAGCGACCTGTTCCAGGGAAAGTCCAGCGAAGTAGCGCAATTCGACCACGCGCGCCGCACGTTCGTCTTCTTGTTCCAGCAACCGCAACGTGTCGTCGAGCGCCAGCGCCTGTTCGGCGCTTTCGATGACGAGATGCTGTTCGGCGCCGGTGAGCGTCAGCCGTTGCCAGTCGCCTCCCGCGCACTGGCGCAGCCGGTCGCGCGCGTGATCGCTCAGCAGATGGCGCATGGCACGCGCAGCGTAGGCATAGAACTGCGCCGGGTGCGAAAAATTCAGTTCGCGCTGCGTCTTGCAGCGCAAGTACAGCTCATGCACAACGGCGGTCGTGTCGAGCGTGCCGCGCTCGCGCTTGGCAAGCTGGCGGCCTGCCATCACCTTGAGACGTTCATAGACGGCATCGAAGAG
This sequence comes from Rudaea sp., assembly GCA_036267795.1. GTDB lineage: Bacteria > Pseudomonadota > Gammaproteobacteria > Xanthomonadales > Rhodanobacteraceae > Rudaea. The sequence goes on along the minus strand of DATAVJ010000052.1, from coordinate 955 downwards.
CGCATCCGCGCTCCCGGCCACCGTGCCGGTCGAATCTGTGGTCGCAGCCATAACGACACTTTTTACCAGATATCCGCAGTGGCTGCCCTTTCCGACCGATGCAGCAGTTTTTCGCGGCATGGCGTTGATCTAGATATCGGCACATTCGATGCCGCACCGGAGAACCGCTGTGAGAATCGTGTTTGCCTTGTCATTGATGTTCTGTGCGTGCGTGCCTGCCGCCAACGCCAACTGCCTGCCCGGCGTACCGCCGCCGACGTTTTATGTCGGCAGCGACAACCAGTGCGCCTACAGCAAGATTCAGGATGCCATCACGGCGGTATCCACGACGGCCACCTGCGCACCGATCATCTATGTCACCGACGAACACAAACCCTGGAACGAGGCGCTGACGATCACGAATCGAACGTTCACGCTGATCGGCACCGCCGCTGCTTGCAGCACGGGCGGAACACATCGCGCAGACGGCATTGACGCCGTCACGTCGCCGCAAGCCACGATCAGCGGGGCAGGAAAAAACGCTCCGGTCATCACGATCAACGGCAGCAGCAATGTGACATTGCAGGCGCTGGAAATCACCGGCGGCAATATCGGATTAAGCTCTGAAGGCGGCGGCATTTTTTTCAACGGCGCCGGTTCGCTTACGCTGAATGCCATAACGGTGGACAACAACCAGGCAGGTTACGGCGGCGGCATCGATGTGAGCCCGACGGGCAAAGCCACGCTGACACTGCAGCCGTATTCGCTGATCATCAACAACCAGGCTGCCACCTCCGGCGGCGGCATCCGCATTGAGGGCGACACGCAGCTGGTTGCCGTCTCCGACCAGACGCTCGTATACGACAATACCGCAGCCACCGGGTACGGCGGCGGCATCGAGATATTGGGGCCTGCCTACGCCAACATCGGCTCACCGGGCTATGGTTTGCAAGGAGTCGTTTCCGGCAACACAGCA
>DATAVJ010000051.1:0-3259 GCA_036267795.1 Rudaea sp. | reverse complement strand
CCGCGATTTTCCACGCGCCAGCCCGCATCCTTGATCCAGGGCGGCGCGATGCGTTCGAATGACGTGAAATCCGGGCGCGCCATCGCTTCAAAGCGAACGGTGATGTGGCTGGAGCCGGGGAACACAGTGTAAGGCACATTCCTCGGCCAATCGAAAACGATACGCGAGAAATTCGAATACGCTCCCGCGCGAATCGGCAGCGCAGGAAGTTTGGAGATATCGGTCGCGCTTGCTTGCACCGGCGGTGGCGGTGGAAGATCCGGCGGCGTGCCGGCATAACCCGGCGGCGCGAGATCGACAGCGAAGCGATTGCCGGAATTGCTGGTATGCAGCTTCGCGTCCTGCGCGAGCGCCAGCCGCAATGTCTTGCCGTCTGGGTCTAGACGCGCGCTGGCGATATACGCACCGAGACCGTGCACGATCTGACCAGGATCGATTGTCACTTTGCGGTTGAAGCTGACCGTGACCACGCCGCTCGACATCTGCGCAGTCGCATGTATTGCGGAATCGAACGAGAGGATCACGCGGCCAAAGCCAGAATCGGAATTCGTCGAAACGCTATCGGCGCGCGAAGGTGCGGACATGAACGCGCAGCCGAGCATCAAGCTCGCCGCTATTGTTCTGCCCACACCCAACTTCATAGATACGCGCCTCTTGTTCCGCGCCGATTCTGCGTGATTCGCGGCGGCGCGTCGTTATATCAGCCGGCCTTTGGCTTGGTCGTTGTTTGCGGTTTCGCCGCAGCCGGAGTCGTTGCCGCCGGTTTCGGAGTCGTGCTGGCCGCTTTCGCAGGCGTTTGAGTGGTCGGAGTCGTCGCGACTTGCGGTGAGGTCGCAACCGGTGTCGTCGGCGCAGCTTGCGGCGGCGTGGCGAGTGTCGTTGCAGCGGCGGGCGGTGTCGCTGCCGGATTCGTCGCAGTCGCCGGATTGAGCGACGCGACCTGTTGCGGCGCCGTTGTCGTCGCAGCGGCGGCGGCAGCTTGCGCATTCGGATCGACGATGGCCGCCGCTTTCGGATCGGGCAGCTTCAGGCGATTGGCGAGGCGCACGGTAAGTTTCTGGGCGGCGCTCGGCTCCATCTTGCCGAGGATCGCGCCCAGCACGTCGGACTTCATGCCGGCAGCGACGTTGAGTTCGACCGTCTCGTCCAGATTGTTGAAGATGCGCGCGGCATCGGCGGGCTTCATCGACGAATAGGTCTTCACGAGGCTGTTCAGCAGCGTTTGATCGGCGGTGTCACGCTGGCCGAGCAATTGCTGCATCTGCGCCTGAAGCTGTTTCAGGCTCAATATCTTGGTATCGACGCGTGCCTCGGCAGCCTTGATCAAATTTTCCTGCATGTTGAGTTGCTGCTCGCGCGCATCCAATGTCGCGCGGCGCTTGGAAAGGCTTGTGAGCACATCGACTTCGGCGGTGCTGGTTTCTTCCGAGTCATCCGCGGTCGGATCGGAGGCGAGCGCGACCTGTGTTTCGGTTTGTGGCTGCGACACCGGCAGCTGACCGGTCATCGCATCTTGCGCACGCGCGTCGTGCACCAGCCCGACGCTCTTGATGGCAAGCAGAACACCACAGGTCAGAATGACGGCCGGGAAAAGTCGCAAGAAACGCATCGTCAAATTCCTCTAGCGGACGTTCCGCAGCGCGGCTGGCTTCAACGATTCCAGGCGCGCGCCAAGGCTGGCGGGCATGTTGGCGTTCGGGCGATTTGCACTGCTGCGATCCATGCGCTCGGCAATGCGATCGCCAGACGCCACGAGGAGCGAAAGTTCATCCGCAACGCTGCGAGCGCGCGACATGCGATCGTCCAACGCTTCGGCGGCTCCAGCAGCGGTGGATTTCAGCGCGCGCATCGAAGAGCCAGCGCCAACGATCGCATCGTTCAACAGTGCGATAGTCTGCTTCAAGCCATCTTGCCCGCTGCGCAGCGCGGCCAGGCGGCGTTCTAACAAAACGGAATAGATGAGTGTAGCAAGAAGGAGGACGGAAAGTCCGGCTTCAACGATCAGCGAAATGTTCCACATGTCCAGTCCCCTCACAGCTGACGCGACGCGTCGGTACGTTCGACGGCTTCGTCGATGCGAACGGAAACAGCGGAACCGACGCGGCCCATGCGCCCGCGCAGCAACGGCACATTTCCGCAACGCAATTCGATTTTCGACTCCGGGCTGGCGTTCAGCATCATTGTGTCGCCGACCTGAAGGTTCATCACTTTGTTCAGCGACATGATCTGCTCATCCAGGATCGCATCGATATCGACGCGCGTGGACCAAAGCTCGGTTGCGAGATGGCTTTCCCAAATGGAGTCACGGCCGAACTTCTCGCCCATGAATTGTTGCAGCAGCAATTTGCGGATCGGTTCCAGCGTCGCGTAGGGCAACAGCAGTTCCGTGCGGCCGCCGCGGTCTTCCATATCGATGCGCAACTTCACCAGAATCGCGGCATTGGCCGGACGCGCGATGGCCGCAAAACGCGGATTGGTTTCGAGACGATCGAGCTGAAAATTCACCGGCGCGAGCGGTTCAAACGCTTGCGACATGTCGTTCATGATGACTTCCGTCATGCGCTGAACCAGCGTGCGCTCGATGGTCGTGTAAGGACGACCTTCAATACGCATCGCGGCGGAACCACGGCGGCCGCCGAGCAGCACGTCCACGATCGAATAGATCAGGTTGGAATCGACCGTGAAGAGGCCGTAGTTATCAAGTTCTTCCGCGCGAAACACCGCCAGGATCGCAGGCAGCGGGATCGAGTTCAGATAATCGCCGAACCGGATCGATGTGATGTTGTCTAGACTGACTTCCACGTTGTCGGAGGTGAAATTGCGCAAGCTCGTCGTCATCAAACGCACGAGGCGATCAAATACGATTTCGAGCATCGGCAGTCGCTCGTATGATACCAGCGCCGAATTGATGATGGCGCGAACGCCGCTTTTGTCCTGCAGCTGCTCATCGTTGACGTCGAAGCCCAGAAGGCTGTCGATCTCATCCTGATTGAGAACGCGTTCCGAACCGGCGCCATTGCCGCCAGCGGAAGTGGATGCTTCGCCTTCGGCACCTTCGACAGGGGCCGCAACTTGCTCGTCGGTGTTCTGATCGGTCTCGTCGGCCATCACTGCACAATCATTTCTTTGAGGAGAACATCCTTCACCGCGAACGGCGCAGCGGCGACGTTGATGCGGCGCAGAAGCTCTTCCTTCAGGCGCAGCACACCGGCCGAGCCTTTGAGATCGTCCACGCGCAATTCGCGCAAATAGCCCTGGA
>DATAVJ010000050.1:0-5004 GCA_036267795.1 Rudaea sp. | reverse complement strand
CACGCCGCCGCCGGGATTGGTGCGTTCTGCGTATTCCCAGCGGCCGCGCTTCATCATGCGCAGCCAGCGTCCGGCATAAAGTACTTCGGTTCGATCCATCGTTCGCGCCCTTCGAGCCAATCGGCGATAATGCCGCTCCCGATGCGTTCGCACCGGGAAAAAAAACATTCGTATGACGGCCCGCGCCGAGAACTAATCGGCACCGGGGCGGTCACACTCCGTTCAATCATCATCGTGGATTCAGGCATGAAAACTCAATCGTGGATGTTCGTCGCGGTATTGGCGCTCGTTTGCGGCAGCGCCGTCGCGCAGGAAAAGAAGACATCCGGAGAATCCACCGTCGCGCAGCGTGCCGAAGCGCTGACCGAAGATCAGATCAACAAGTCGCACGACATCGCTGCACTGACGCGGCTCGCGCAACTGTATGGCTCGAAGAATGACGATCAGCGTCTCGCCTGGGTTCTGCATCGCGTGAGCGAACTGACGCCGAATTCCGGCGATCTGAAACTTCAGCTCGCCATGGTTTACGCGAAGATGGGCGACAAGGCGCGCACCTACGACACGCTGATGCACATGCAATTGCAGGGCTTCGGTTACGACATCGGCGGCGACCCGCGTTTCGAGCCCGTCCACGGCACGAAAGTCTGGGATTATCTGGTGGCGAACCTGCAGCAGAACACCAAGCAGTTCGGCGAAGGCCAGGTCGCTTTCGAATTGCCGAAGACCGATATCCTGCTGAACGCGCTCGCATGGGATCCCAAGCGCAAGGCCCTGCTCGTCGGCAGCGGCCGCGACGGATCGATCCATCTGGTCGGCGAAAAAGGCAAATCGACGGACTTCATCGCCGCCGGCGCGGACAAGAGCTTGTGGGGCGTCGATGCGCTCGCCGTCGACAGCGCGCACAACAAACTCTATGCGACGACGTCCGCCTCGCCGCGTTTTTCCGGTTTCAACGCGGACAACGCGAACAAATCCGCCGTTCTGGAGTTCGATCTCGCAACGGGTAAATTATTGCACAAGTATACAATGCAGCATGACGGCACAGGCCGCACGTTGAATGCGATCGCGGTCAGCAAGGACGGCCGGGTTTACGTCGCCGACGGTGCGCATAAAACCATTTTCAAGATCGACGGCGGCGCATTGAAGCCGATCGTCGAGAATCCGAAACTCGCCAACATCACCGCCATCACGGTGACAGACGACGGACGCACGTTGTTCCTCGCCGACTACGCGGACGGTATTTATGGCTTCGACCTGGCCAAAGGCGCGGCGTTTTCGCTGAAATACAACGCCGAGCAGCTCGTGCTCGGCGGCATCGTCGGCCTGCATTGGTATCAAGGCAATCTCGTCGCCGTGGAGGATGGCATGGCGCCGAAACGCGTGATGAGGCTCAAACTTTCGGACGATCTCACCACGATCACCAACGCGATGCCGCTGGATGTCGCCAACGACGCGTTCACGGCGCTGGGCGACGGCGCGATCGCAGGCGACAATTTATACTTTGTTGCAAATCGCCAGGATGGGCTTTACGACAGTCACGGCGTACTCGCCGATGCCGCCAATGCGGAGCCGGAGGCGGTTTTCAAGAGCAACGTGCGGTTTGCGTGGAATTCGGCCGGCGCCATGAAAACCACGACAGCAATTCCTGTCGCCAAGCCGGGCGAGTTCGACAAGAAACCGAAGGGGGTCGAGCAACCGAGCGACAGCGGCAAACACTGATTTCCGGAACACGTTTTACGCGATCAGGCCAATGCGAATCCACGCATGCGCGATCGCGTGAGCGGGCCGAAGCGCAGTTTCTCCATCAAGACTTCGATTGCCGCCAGATCCGGCGGCAACCATGTCATGCCGTCGGCGTGCGGCGGCACCGGTGCATCGAGCGCGATGGCGCTGAGCAGGCGCGACAATAGCGCCTGTTCGCGGTGTTCTTTCAGGCGCAGATAAATCTGCGCGGCGCTGCGCATGCGCAGATACGGAATTTCCTCGACGCGCTTGAGGATTTCATCGAGCGAGCCGAAATGCGCGAGCAACGTGGCCGCCGTCTTCGCGCCGATACCGGGCACGCCGGGAATGTTGTCGATGGCGTCGCCGGTCAGCGCGAGGAAATCGACGACTTGATCGGGGCGCACGCCGAGCCGCTGTTTCACGCCGTCGGGATTCCAGCGCACGTCGCGCGGGAAATCCCACTGCTCGTCGTGGATTTCGATGAGCTGCGCGAAATCCTTGTCGGCGGAAACGACGACGGATCTAAAACCATGTTTGCGCATGCCGACCACGGCGCTGCCGATGAGATCGTCCGCCTCGTAATGCTCGTGCGCGAGCACGCAGAGTCCCAGCGCCGCGGCGATCTCCTTGCAATACGCGAACTGCCGCCGCAATTCGTCCGGCGGCAATTCGCGGTTGGCCTTGTAGTCGGGATAAATGGTGTTGCGGAACGAACTCGTCAGCGACTCGTCGAAGGCGACCACCGCGTGCGTAGGCTTCGTCTTTTCCAAAAAGTCGCAGAGAAACCGCGTGAATCCATAGACCGCGTTGACCGGCGCGCCTTCGTGATCGTGAAATTGCGACGGAATCGAATGCCACGCGCGGAACACGTACAAGCTGCCGTCGATCAGATACAGCGTGCCGGACGCGCTCATCCGCGCCACTCGCCAACGACATCGCCGAGAAGCGGCCGCGTTCGCTCCGGCATCGGTTCGCGCGGCGTGCCGATGTGCACGAAGGCGACGATGCGCTCATTGCCGGATAGTCCGAACAGCGCGGCGGCGTCCGCGTCGTAGGCCGCCCACCCCGTGAGCCATTGCGCGGCCATACCTATCGCCTGCGCGCCGATCAGCAAGTTGTAGGCGACGCACCCGGCCGAGAGAATCTGTTCCTGCACAGGGACCTTCGGATTTTCTTCGTCGATGCGCGCGATCACCACCACGATCAGCGGCGCGAACGAATACCGCTCGCGGTCTTTCGCCAGCTTCGACGGCGAAACATCCGGCTCGATTCGCGCGTGAATGTCGGCCAGGCGTTCGCCCAGCCGTATGCGTGCATCGCCCCGCACCAGCAGCATTCGCCACGGCGTGAGCTTGCCGTGATCGGGCACGCGAATCGCGGCGCTCAACAATTGATCGAGCTGTTCGGCAGTCGGCCCAGGTTCGCCGAGATTGCGGGCGGGCGTGGAGAGGCGCTGATTAAGCGCGGCGAGCGGATCGTCGCGAAGAAGCATCGTCGTTGTCATGCAAACATACTAGCGGCGACGCTCAAGCTCGGCTAGCATCGGCGGTTCGCGCATCGCATACAACCGGGAGGGGATGATGGCGACGACCGTAGGCGTGGTGCGCGAGAGCGTTCCGGGAGAACGCCGTGTGGCGCTGACTCCCGATGTGGCAAAGAAGCTGAAAGGCAGAGGCGCCGATCTGCTGATGGAAAGCGGCGCCGGCGTTTCGGCGAGTTTTCCCGATGCGGCGTACAAGGATGTTGCGGCGTCCGATGCGCGCAACGTTTTGTCCGGCAGCAACGTGCTGCTGAAAGTACAGCCGCCGACGCTCGACGAAATTGCCGCGCTGAAAGAAGGTACCGTCGTCATCGGTTATCTTTCGCCGCATCTGGCGCCGGAGCGGACCAGAGCATTGCGCGACCGCAAGATCACCAGCTTCGCGATGGAACTGTTGCCGCGCACCACGCGCGCGCAGGCGATGGACGTGCTGTCGTCGCAGGCGAACATCGCCGGATACAAAGCCGTGCTGATCGCTGCGGAAGCCAGTCCGAAATTTTTCCCGATGCTGACGACCGCTGCCGGTACGATTCGTCCGAGCAAGGTGCTGATCGTCGGCGCGGGCGTGGCGGGATTGCAGGCCATCGCGACGGCGCGCCGTCTCGGCGGACAAGTCGAAGGTTTCGACGTGCGGCCGGAAACGGCTGAACAGATTCGTTCGCTCGGCGCGAAATTTCTCGATCTCGGCGTCAGCGCCGCGGGCAGCGGCGGTTACGCGCGCGAGTTGACGCCGGAAGAGCGCGCGCAACAACAAACCGCGCTGGCGGAACATTTGAAGGGCATCGACGTCATCGTGACGACAGCCGCCGTTCCCGGCCGCGCCGCGCCGCGCATCGTCAGCAAAGCGATGGTCGACGGCATGAAGGCGGGTTCCGTCATCGTCGATATCGCCGCGGAAACCGGCGGCAACTGCGAATACACCGAAGCGGGCAAGACGATCACGACAGCGAATGGCGTCACTGTCATCGGTCCAGTGAATCTCGCTGCGAGCACGCCGATCAACGCGAGCGAGCTGTACTCGAAGAATTTGTACAATTTTCTCGAATTGAGTCTGAAAGACGGCGCACTCACGCTCGACTGGACCGATGAGCTGATCGCCAAGACATGCCTCACGCACGCGGGCGAGATCAAGCACGAAGCGACAAAGAAATTGGTGGAGGGCGGTTGAGTCGTCATTCCCGCGAAAGCGGGATCCAGCGACTTTAAGGCGTAAAAAACCAAGGCACTGGATTCCCGCTTTCGCGGGAATGACAGCAATAAGAATATCGGGGTGACAAAATGATCGACGGATTTCTAGCACTCTACCTCTTCATGCTCGCCGCCTTCACCGGTCACGAAATCATTTCGCGCGTGCCGGTGATCCTGCATACGCCGCTGATGTCGGGATCGAACTTCGTGCACGGCATCGTGCTCGTCGGCGCGATGATCGCCCTAGGCGAAGCGACCACACCGCTGCAACAGGTGATCGGATTCATCGGCGTATTCCTCGGCGCGGGCAATGCGGCCGGCGGCTACGTGGTAACGGAACGGATGCTCGAGATGTTCAAGTCGAGCAAAAAACCCGGCTCCGATCAGAAAGGGGCGAACTGATGAGCGCCGAATACATCGTCTCCATTCTCATTCAAGCGAGCTACTTCATCGCCGCGGTGCTGCTCATCATGGGCATCAAGCGCATGTCGTCGCCGGTGACGGCGCGCAGCGGCATCCAGTGGGCCGGTGTCGGCGTGCTGGTTGCCGTC
>DATAVJ010000049.1:0-7717 GCA_036267795.1 Rudaea sp. | reverse complement strand
ACAACGCCATCGACATGTATCGTGAAGTTTTGCGACGCGATTCGTCGAATGCAGTCGCAAAACAAGGACTGGCGCAAATCGCCGGCTACTACGAGCAAGCCGCGCGTGATGCGCTAAAGCAGGGCCTGTACACCGCAACCGACGAATTCATCGACAAGGGCCTGCGCGCCGATCCCAACAGCGAAAATCTCGCCAAGCTAAAGACCGAACTCGCCAGCAAAGAAAAGAGCGGCTAAACAACGCAACAATTCGCGTCTAGCTAAAAAAGTTGCGATAACGCCAACGGCGCACAGGAAGGTGCGCCGTTCGACGCAGGCACGGGGATGTGGCTTCGGCGAACACACCATACGTGAAGAACAAACGTGCTTTCTTTGGTTACTTTCTTTGCACGCAGCAAAGAAAGTGACTCGCTCGCCGCAGGCGAGTGAAAGCTTTGGTCTCTTCAGCGCTGCGACAATAGCACGCGCCACCCTCACCCCAACGCTCCCGTCAGCGGGAGAGGGGCAATCTAAGACGCTGGATTCCGGCTTCCGCCGGAATGACGAGCAGACAGTGAAGAGCGGGACGACCGATCCTATCGGTTCCGAATCAAAATCACCGTGACGTTATCCGACCCGCCCCCATCCAGCGCCGCCAGGATCAAATGATCCACACACTCCTGCGCCGACAAATCCTGTCTCGCCAGCACTGCGCCGATGTCTTTGTCGTCGACTTCTTCCGTCAACCCATCCGAACAAAGAAGAATCTGCATTCCCGGCTGCAATGTCCCGCGTAACGTTTCAACACGCAGGCTTTGCGGATCAGTCACGCCAAGCGCCTGCGTCACTACGTTGCGATGCGGATGCGTACGTGCCTGCTCGTGCGTGATCGCACCTTGCTGAATCAACTCCTGGACGTATGAGTGATCCTGCGACAGCTGTTTCAGCTCGCCGTTCCACACATAGACACGGCTGTCGCCGACCCAGCACATTTCGTATTCGTCGCCACGCATGCGGATCGCAGCGATCGTCGTACCCATCGGCAGCGCTTCGGCTTTCTTGCTGGAGTGCTGGATAATTTCTTCGTCGGCGCGCTGCACGGCTTGCGCGAGCGGAGCGCCGGATTGCACTTCGTGGACGACCGTATCGCGCGCGAGCGCGCTCGCCACTTCGCCGTGCTCGTGTCCGCCCATGCCGTCGGCAACCAGCCAAAGGCCGAGATCGGCGTCCGCGTAATACGTGTCTTCGTTATGCTCGCGCCGCAAGCCAACGTGTGTGCTGTGACCGAATTCAATCATGCGTTGGCCGACAAGATGCGGAGCCCCGGACGAAATATGGTGCCCGCATCGATGCAGCCGAACGCGGTGGCCATAGCATGCCGCGTGGGACGCGGCATGCGCAAGCGCTGTCGATCACGTGGAACCACGCCGATCGTCCTCATCAGAATTCGATGCGGACGCCCAACGACAACCGGTTCTCGTGAATGCCGCCCAATCCGGCGACGTGTTCGTAGTAGAGGAATCCGGAACGTCCTTGCGGCAGGATCGCATTCAGTCCGATACCGAGATTGAAGTAATTCTGATCGATGCGCGAATCGGTAATGAAGATCGGCGTCTGCGTGGGGTCGGCGAGGAAGCGCGTGACCACGGTCTGCGGATCGTTCTTGAACTCATGGTTCCATTCCACGAGTGCATTCGGCACCAACACGCCCCAATCCATGCTGATCGTGCGCGTGACGCGTCCGCCGAGCACGCCGAGTTCCGATGTGAACGAACGGCTGTCGACCTCGGTGCCCAAGCCTGCGCCGGGTGCGCTCGGATCGCTCAGGCTTTCGCTGAATCCGTCCAGGCTCACGTGCGTGTAGACGCCGCGCACGTAGGGACTGAATCCCCATGCGCCGCGGTTGAAATCGCGACCGAACGACAATGACAACGAATATTGTTTTCCGTCCGGCGACGCGCTTGCCGTCTGGTTCACGTTCGTCGTGCCGCCGTCGAGGCTCGCGATCTGGTATGCGATGTTGCGGCTCAGATCGTAATTGAGCCAGTCGGCGACGACGGATCCTTCGACATAGAAATTGCTGTTGTTGTACCAGGTGAAGTACGCGTTCAAGCTGTAGCTGTCGATATCGACTTTGCCCGCGTTCAAATCCAGATCGGATTTGTTGCTCGCATAACCGAGTGCCAAACCGCCGACGAAAGCGTCGTTAAAGCGATAGTCGACACCCGCGGTAAGGGACGAACTGCTGAAATCGAAACCGGGACTGATGCCGTCGGCCGACGCGCCGCCGCGGTCGATCATGCCGGTCGCGAAGAATCCCCAGCGCGCGAAGTCTTTGCCGACTTCCTCGTCCGTGCCTTCTTTCGGATCTTTGCGGTAGCTCGTGAAAACGTCGCCGAGCGATGCCACCGGCAGCGTGCGGCCATCTTCGTTGAACGTCAAACCGCCCACGCTCAAACCGCTGGAGCCTTGACGCAGTTCCGCCAAGCGGATGTTCAAATTGTTGAGCTGGCCCTGGATCACTGAATCGGCGAGACCGGTCTGCGGCGTCGTCTTGTTGTTGAGCATCGCATTCAACGCGCCGGGAACTTGCGACGGATCGGTTCCCGAACCGACGACCACTTCCGAGCAGCGTGCCAGGAAGTCCTGTTGCTGCGGATTCAAATTCGACATGCCGGCCAAGGCGGGACATGCTTTGTCGATCGCGTGCGCGACGCCGATTTGCGGTGCGCTCAATTGCGGCAGGTTTGCGACCGCATTGTTGAACGTAAATGTGACGGGCGGGATTTCCGGATGATTGGCGACCTGCGCCGTCACCGTATATGCCGCGGGAAGAATGATTTTCACCGCGTTCGACGACTGGCCCGATGCGTCGGTCGTCGTGGTTGCGCTATCCAGCGCTCCGGATGAACCGGAGACCGTCCACTGAATGGCGGCGCCGGCGATTCCCTGACCGTTCGCTGACGCCAGTTTCACCACGAGCGGTTGCGATTCGACGTTCGGAACGAGCGCCTGGTTGTTGCCGGATACGATCGTGAACAGACTTCCGCCGGGAATTCCCGCGATGGCGGTCGACGTGAATGTCGTCGAGCCAAATCCGCTGGCCGACGCTTGAACGATGACGACGCCGGGGTTGGGGCCCAATACGAGCGTGTTGCTGGTGCGTCCGTTCGAATCGGTGGTCGTCGTCGGCGATGACAGCGTACCTACGCCTTGCACCACCGTCCACGTGACAAGAAGGCCGCTGGCGCCTTGCGTACCGGAGCCGAACTGCACCACGAACGGCTGCAGCGTGCCGCCGGCCGTGCCGGTTTGATTGTTGCCGCTGACGACCGTTGCGGATCCGCCCGTGGTCGCGGTCTCCGTGAATATGACGGTTCCCGCCGTGCCGGCTGTTGCCGATATCGATATCGGTCCAGCCGCATTGCCGTAGCGGAAGGTGATGGACGAATTGCCGGAGGAATCCGTCACCGTTGTATTCGCACTGAGCGACGCTTGGCCACTCGTGACGCTCCAGGTGATCGTCTGACCGGACGATCCAGGCAACTGCACGACCAGCGGTGCGGTCGCTTGCGAGCCGACGAGGCCCGTTTGCTGATCGCCGGAAATTTTCTGCAATGTGCTGGTCGTCGACGGTGTCGCGGTTTCGCGGAAAACCCGCGCTCCACCGACCGTGCAATCCGGACATGTCACGCGAATTTCGATGGGTCCCGGCGTCGATCCCAGAATCAGCGGAACGCTCGCACGAAAACTTCGCGCAGCCGCCAGCGCGCGCGCACTTCGATTCGCCGCGCCTTTGCTGCCCGGTTTGCCTGGCTGCCCCCCTCCGAGCGAAACGGTCGTCGTGTAGGTAGTGCTGTGGTTCGGCGCAAACGTGGCGCTCCCGCTTTCCACCGTGAACGTTATCTGTTCCGTAAACGGACCGTCGTAACCCAAGGGCGTAGGCGTCAGCGACACCGTTAGCGGCGTCGGCAGTGTCGAGTTGACGGGGCCGCTTTGATTGTTGCCTGCAGTGATGTCCATTTCGAGATATGGCGGCGGCGGCGTTGCGGTTTCGTTGAACGTCAACGTCTCCACGGTGGTGCATCCGGACTGGCACGTCGCTGTAACTGTGACGGGACCAGCGTTGGATGGCAGGATCAAATGCGCGGACGTGGTATCGCCCGCGTTGACGCCGAAGGTGCCTCCGTTGGGGACGTAGTCGTTGTTTCCCGATTCCTCGAAAAACGCATTGCCGGACGTTACGTGAAAGTCGAGGAGTACGTACGACGAGCCGGAGAACGAAACAGTCAGCGGACTTGCCAGTTCGTCGTTCGTATAGCCGCTTTGATTGTTGCCGCCGGCAATCGCGATGTCGGTTTGCGCCTGCGCAGCATGCAACGGAGCGCAAATGGCGATGACGAGCATCATCAATTTGCAGACGGCAGACCACAACCGGTCAGAGACACGGCTATAGATGGCGTTCATCCCAATTTCTCCCCAAGGCGGCCTATAATGAGTATAACGGCAAAATATCACCGCCATATACCGTTGGAAGACGGAAGGGGATTCTCATGGGGCGTCTTGATCTTCGTCTATCGCGTGTCCGTCCTTTGCCGCTCGCCGCGGCACTGCTCTTGGTTGCCGGTGCCGGGATATGGGCGCCGCAAAAGGCCGCTCACGCAACCGTGCAGACGCGCAACCCGGAAGACCTGCTCATCGTCGACTGCCTGCTCCCGGGGCAGATGCGCAAACTGGGCCGTTCCAGCACTTTCATGGGCGCTCGCCGTCCGATCCGCACCACGCAGGCCGATTGCGAAATCCGCGGCGGCGAATTCGTTTCCTACGACCGCGCCAATTATCAAACCGCGCTCAAAGTCTGGATGGGTCAGGCCGACGCCGGCGATGCCGATGCGCAGAATTACGTGGGTGAGATATATCTGAAAGGTCTCGGCACCGAGCCCGATTACGTCAAGGCGCGCGAATGGTTCGAAAAAGCGGCCGCACAGAATTCGCGGCGCGCGCGCATCAATCTCGGTTATCTGTACGAACAGGGATTGGGCGTCGATCGCGACATAGCGAAAGCGCTGAATCTTTACGGCGAAGCATCCGGCGTGAACAACGACAAGCTCGTTTTCGCGTCGACCGTCACCGCGCAGGTGAACGAGGCGAAAGCCGAAAGCGCGACGCTGCGCACGCAGTTGTCAGCCGAACAGGAGAAGTCCGCACAGTTGCGCGGACAAGTCGACAAGCTCAAATCGGAATTGCAGTCCAAGCAGCAGAATTATCAGAAGTCGCAAGCCGACCTGAACGACGTGCGCCGCAAACTCGACGCCGAACAGGCGAAAGTCGGTTCCGACAAGGACCCGCAATTTCTGAAACTCAAAGCCGATGCCGATGCGCACGAGCGCGATCTGGCAGCCAAACAAAAAGAACTGGAAAGCGCGCAATCCGCCAATGCCAAACAGTTGGCCGATGCCGAAGCGGAAATCGCGAAACTGAAGTCGCACGAGCAGGAACTGCAGGGGCAAAAGACGTCGGCATCGAGCGACCACGACATGGCCGCGCTCAAGCAATCGGCCGCGCAAATGGATCGCGCACTGCGCGAAGCGCGCGAGCGTAACGCGCAACTCGAACAGCAGATGTCGCAGAACGAAGCGCAACGCCAGGATACGCAAGCGAAGTTCGACGAGGCGCGTGTGGAGCTCACCCGCGAGCGTGCGCAAACCGACGACTCGAAGAAATTGCTGAAATTGATGGAAGCGCAATTGACCGAGCGCCGTCAGGAAATGTTCTCGCAACGCAATCAGATCGCCAGTCTGCAATCGCGCATCGAAGGCGGCCATACCGACGCGCAGGCGCCAGGCTTTACGACGGCGAGCTTGAGCGGCGATCTCAAAGTCGAAATCCTGCAGCCGTCGCTGGCGATGACGCGCGGTTCCAGCAAACCCGCGGCGTCGGTACCGAAATCGCAAGATGGCATCGACGTGGTCGGACGCGTGCAAGCGCCTGCCGGCCTGACGACGCTGAGCTTGAACGGACAAACCATCACCGTCGACGCCAGCGGCATCTTCAAGACGCACGTTTCGGTAGCCGGCGACAACACGTCGGTGCAGGTCTCCGCACTCGACAAAGCCGGCGGCAAGGCGGTACTCGATTTCGTGCTCGTCCCCGGGCCGGGCGGTGCGTCCGATGCGCGCATGGCGCAGGGCGGTTCCGTGAAGATGAATACGCTGCCGTCCGGCGTTCATCTCGGAAAATACTATGCGCTCATCATCGGCAACGACACGTACAGCGCGTATCCGACGCTGAAGAGCGCGTCCGCCGACGCGAGATCGATCGCGGGCGTGCTGCAATCGAAATACGGCTACGACGTCAAGCTGCTGCAGAATGCGAACCGCTTCGAGATTCTTTCCGCGCTGAACGACATGCGCGAACAGCTCAAGGCGGACGACAACCTCGTCGTATATTACGCAGGTCATGGCGAAATCGACACGGGCCGGCAGGGTTACTGGCTGCCGGTCGACGCGCAAGAGTCGCAACCGAACACGTGGATTTCCAATCGCGCGGTCAGCGACATCCTCACGACGATGGATGCCAAACATGTACTCGTTATCGCCGACTCGTGCTACTCCGGAACGATGACGCGTTCGTCGCTCGCGACGTTCGGCGGCGGCATGCCGGACAGCGCGTGGGGCGACTGGGTGAAGACGATGGTCTCCGGACGTTCGCGCACGGCACTGACGTCCGGCGGCGTGCAGCCGGTGGCCGACGCGGCGAGCAACAGCGAGCATTCCGTTTTCGCCAGTGCATTGCTCAGCGTGCTCAACAGCAACAACCAATTGTTGACCGGTCAGCAATTATTCCGCGAAATCGCCGCGGGCATGGCGCTGCGCAGCCAGAAAGCCGGTCTGCAACAGGCGCCGGAATATGCGCCGATCCAGTTCGCCGGACACGAAGCGGGCGAATTCTTCCTGCAGCCCGGCAAAGCGACCTGATCCATTCACTTCGCTTGAGCGGCCGCAATGGTCGCTCAAGCTTTCTTGCGATCGCGCGATATCAACGTCGACTTTATTTTCGTGAACGTATTCGACAGCACGCCGGCAGAACCTTTGATCGCGTCCATCGTCCACGCGTAAACGCGCCGCTCGTCGATGCCGGTGAAGGCGCGCAGCACATCCGGGATTCCCTCGATCGTCGTTTCGCCGCTCAAGGCAATCGCCTGAGCCCGCTTGCCGACGATATAAGTCACCGTCGCATTCGTGAGCGCCGATGTCGCGATCGGAGCAATCGGAATAAGCCGATGCGTGAGCAGGTTTCCGGTTTTGCCCAACGCACGTTTGAGCATCCCGCGAATCGCCGTGTCCGCGGTGACGCTCGCCCCGGCGCCTACAATGCGGATTTTGTCCACAAGTGTACTTTTTAGCCTTATAGACAACTTGAGATCGTAAAGGGCGAACGTGTCCTCGACGAGCTGATGCTGCACGTTCGACAGCATCGTCGCGTCGACGAACTCGCCGAACAGAAAGCTGAAGGCGCGGCCCAGCCCGGGCACCGCCTCGGCGCCGGCCGTCAGCGCACCGATGCTCGCTGCACGCATGCACTTGCGGCGTAGCAGCGACATGAATTCGGCATCGTTCGTTTTACGTGCATGAATCTGCCGGCTGCGCGGTTTCGCCGATTTCCTCGGCGTCGTTTTCTTCGCCGCCGTCTTTTTCAGCAGCGTTTTCTTTGGAGTGCCTTTTTTTACGGACGGATTT
>DATAVJ010000048.1:0-7400 GCA_036267795.1 Rudaea sp. | reverse complement strand
TCGGAACTGATTCGTCGGCTCGTCACGCACTGGATCGACCGGTACGGCATCGACGAAGTACGTCAATGGCTTTTCGAAGTGTGGAATGAACCAAATCTCACCGCCTTCGGCACGGGCAAGCAAAGCAATTACTTCGAGCTTTATCGCTATACAGCCGAAGCGATTAAGACCATCGACGGGCAACTCAAGGTCGGCGGTCCGGCGACGGCGGCGAATGCGTGGATTGACGATTTCCTTGCGTTCTGCCAATCCGAGAACATCGCCGCGGACTTCATTTCGACGCATCACTATCCGACGGACGCGTTCGGCAAACCCGGTGATGACACCGAAGCACAACTGGCCGCAAGCACGCGTAGCGTACTGCGCGATGAAGCGCGCGAAGTTCGGCGCAAGGCTAGCAATCTGCCCGTCTACTACACGGAATGGTGCACCTCGTCGAATCCGCGCGACGCGATGCACGACGATCCGTACGCGGCGGCTTTCATCGTCAAGACTGTCCTCGAAGCCAACGGATTGATGCAGGCCTACAGCTACTGGACGTTCTCCGACATTTTCGAGGAAAACTATTTTCCGTCGAAGCCGTTCCAGGGCGGCTTCGGTTTGCTGACGGTGCATGGCATCGCGAAACCGTCCTACCGCGCGTTTCAGTTGTTGCATTCGCTCGGCACGGAAATCATCGCAGTGCAGGGCGTGCACGCAACCGTCGACGCATGGCTGGTTCGCGGCCAAGACCACGCGACGATCGTACTGACCAATTTCGCGCTGCCGCGGCACGCGATCGAGACCCAAACGGTTTCGTTCGCGCTGAAGACGATGTCGCCGATCCGCAGCGCGAGCGTGCGCCGCGTCGATCTGGAACACGCCAACGCCAAGCGCCGCTGGGAGCAGATGGGCAAACCGGAATACCTGAGCGCGGCGCTGGTTCGTGAACTCGATGAAGTTTCGCAGTTGCGTTCGGAGGTTGTGGAAACACAGAAGACGGAGGACGGATATCGCGTGATGCTAGACATGCCGCCGCAGGCCGTCGCCTTCATCCGTCTGGAGCACTGACGAATGCAGAACGAGTCGGACGACGAACTGATCGCGCGTTTGCAGCGCGGCGCGTTTTCCTATTTCATCGAGTTCACAAATCCCGACAACGGCCTCGTCGCCGATACTTCGCGACCGCAATCGCCGTGCAGTATCGCCGTCGTCGGATTCGCGTTGTCGTGTTATCCGATCGGCGTCGAACGCGGCTGGATCAAACGCGACGACGCGGCGCAACGCACACACACCGCGTTGCAGTTTTTCATGGACAGCCCGCAAAGCGAAGATGCCGATACTACCGGCTACAAAGGTTTCTACTATCACTTTCTCGACATGCACAGCGGCCGGCGCGTGTGGGAATGCGAACTGTCGCTCATCGATACCGCACTGCTGATCGCGGGCGCACTGACCGCCGCGCGCTATTTCGATGGCGCGGGCATCGAAGCGGAAATCCGCGAACTCGCCGATGTACTGTATTGTCGCATCGATTGGCGTTGGGCGCAGGAAGACGGCAAGACACTGGCGCAAGGTTGGAAACCCGGCTGGGGTTTCCTGCATTACGGCTGGGAAGGCTACAACGAAGCGACGTTGTTATATGTGCTGGGTCTCGGCTCGCCGACACATCCGTTGCTCGACGACGCGTTCCCCGGCTGGACGATGACGTATCAATGGGAAAATATGCTCGGCCAGAACCTGTTGTATTCAGGCCCGTTGTTCACCCATTATTTTTCACACGCGTGGATCGACTTTCGTGGCATCCGCGATGCGTTCATGCGCGAGAAGAACTGTGATTATTTCCAGAACAGCGTTCGCACGATCGCCGCGCATCGCGAATACGGCGCGCGCAATCCGCGCGAGTTCGTGGGTTACGGTCGCAACCTGTGGGGCATCACGGCCGGCGACGGTCCGACGGGTGACGACAAGGAAATGGATTATCGCGACCGTCGCTTTTTTGGTTACATGTCGCGCGGCGTTCCGTTCGGTCCGGACGACGGTACGTTCTCGCCGTGGGCGATGCTCGCCGCGCTCCCGTTCGACGCTACCGCGGCACTCGACGGCACGCGCCATCTCCTCGAACAGTATCCGCAAGTGTGCAGCGGCGACCGGTTTTCTAGTGGACTCAACCCGTCACTCGTCGGCGACGACGGCCCGTGGCTTTCGCAAGGCTGGTACGGACTCGATCAGGGCTTGCTCGTGATGATGATCGACAACGCACAACAAGGATCGGTGTGGCGGTTGATACGCGGCTGTCCGTATATCCGCGCCGGTTTGCAGCGCGCCGGATTCGCCGGCGGATGGCTCGCGTCATGACGGACAACAGCAAAACGCCGAGGGTCGCTTACAGCCAGGACCCGTCGCCATTGCGTTATGTGCATCCGGCGCACTGGCAAAATCCCACGCCGCATGGCCGCTACGATTGGCTCATCGTCGGCGCCGGACCCGCCGGCATCACGGCGGCCGAACGCG
Source organism: Rudaea sp. (assembly GCA_036267795.1). Taxonomy (GTDB): domain Bacteria; phylum Pseudomonadota; class Gammaproteobacteria; order Xanthomonadales; family Rhodanobacteraceae; genus Rudaea. The sequence goes on along the minus strand of DATAVJ010000048.1, from coordinate 4,907 downwards.
CCGTTGCACTCGGAGCGAAAGTCGCGCTCGTCGAACGGAATTTGCTCGGCGGCAATTCGTTGAACGTCGGATCGGTGCCGTCGAAATCCCTCGTGTATACCAGCAGCCTGTGCTCGGATTTACGAAAAGCGGCCGATTATTTCCGACCCGTCGATCGCGGCGCGAGCGCCGACTTCGCTGCGGTGACCGCGCGCGCGCAGCGCGTACACGCGCGCATCGCCGAATACCACTCCGCGCATCGGCTTGAACGTCTCGGCGTCGATATCCATTTCGGCAAAGCGCGTTTTATCGACGAGCAATCGATCGATGTCGATGGCGTGACGCTGACGTTCGACAAGGCGCTCATCGCCACCGGCGCGCGACCGCGCCGTCCCGATATTCGTGGACTGGAGGAAGTCGGTTATCGCACCAGTACCGATATCTTCGATCTGCCGAGTGTGCCGAAACACCTGGCCGTCATCGGCGGTGGACCGCTTGGCTGCGAACTGGCGCAGGCATTCTGTCGCTTAGGTTCGAATGTCGCGATCATCCAGAACGATCCCAAATTCCTGCCGCGCGAAGAACGCGACGCGGCCGAAATCCTGTCGCGTTCGATGGCACGCGACGGTGTCGAGATTCGCCTCAACACCACCGTCGTCGGCGCGCGCATGAACGGCGGCAAGAAGACGCTCGACCTGTTGAGCAATGCGCAGACCTGCACCGTCGAGACTGACGAAATCCTGCTCAGCGTCGGTCGCATCGCCAACGTCGACGACCTGGCGCTCGATCGCTGCGGCGTGCGCTGCAACGGCGATATCGGCATCGTCGTCGATGAGTTTCTGCGCACGACCAATCCGCGCATCTTTGCCGCAGGCGATGTGTGCATGTCGCACAAGTTCACGCACGTCGCCAAGTTCACGGCGACGATGGCGACGGAAAACGCACTCACCGATGCGCAGCGAAACCATCGCGAGTTGATCGTGCCGTGGTGCACGTTCTGCGATCCGGAAATCGCGCACGTCGGCATGCAGGTCTGGGATGCAAAGTCGCACAACATTCCCGTCACGACGTATACGGTGATGATGCACGATGTCGATCGCGCCATCATCGACGAACAGGACATCGGCTTCGTCAAGGTTCACGTGCAGGACGGCACGGATCGCATTCTCGGCGCGACGATCGTGGCGTCGCGCGCGAGCGAGATGGTCAACGAAATCACGCTCGCGATGAATGCGGGCATCGGCATGCGCGATTTGGCCAAGGTGTTGCACATTTACCCGTCGCAAGCCGAAGCGATGCATATGACATCGCTCGCCTTCATGCAAAAGGACGCGACGCCGTCGTCTATTCGATAGCGGACACGATGAGGCGATGTCCGTCCGGATCGCGCATTTCGCCGAGCGCGTTGTCGGCGGTCAGGACCACGCGTGTGGCGGCGATGTCGTGTGGTCCGGTCGCGGCAACCGAACGGCGCATTGCGTAACACAGCAGTTCGAGGTGCGGCGTCGATTCGGGCGGACTCAGCGCGATGACCTCCACACACAAGCCGTCGATGCCATCGAGCCGATCCTGCTCGACGCCGCGATTGGTCGATCGGTTGCTCACATGAAATCCAAGCGACGCGTAGAACGCGATGCTCGCATCCACATCCGCGACGCTCATGGCTGTGTGATCGATGCCCAGCGTGATCGACGACGTCGCGGAATTTTTCCATCGCGCCGGCACCGCGTCTGGCGGGAATTCAAGCAGCTCCAGCGGATGACCCTCCGGATCGCGAAACTTGAAAGCCGTCACGCCCCCCGTGTTGGCCGGCAAACGCTGCGGGCCGCCGCGCGAGATGGGTCGCCAGCCGTCGAGTTCGCCCAATCGCGCATACGCCGCTTCCATGTCCGTCACCACGATCGCAAAATGTTGGAACGTGACGTCCGACGCAATCGCATCGGCGGGATACGGCATTCCCGGTTCGTCGAATGTGATCAGTTCGATGCGTTCGTTGCCGATCGCGATCGTGGTGTTCGACAGCAGTCGCGCGTCGAACGCGGACTGGTAAAACGCGGTAAAACGTGCGACGTCCGCTGAGACCAGACACAAACGATCGATGCCGACCACGCGCGCAGTCGTCATCGCGGCCAGGTCGCGCCGCGACGGTTGAGGAAGATCGAATACAACGTGTGCGAGCCGCCAATAAACAATCGGTTTCGATGAATTCCGCCGAACGTCAGATTCGACACGCGAAAGGGCACGAGGATTTTGCCGAGCAAACGTCCGTCGGGATCGATGCAGTGCACGCCATCGGCGGCGCTGGACCATAGGTTGCCGTCCTCGTCGATGCGCAAACCATCGCAATAACCTGGCGCGATCGTGTGAAACATCGATCCGCCGCCCAATGTATTGTCGGATCGTACGTCGAACACGCGAATGAATTGTTTTGGATCGTCATGCGTCTGATCGCCGGTTTCGGCAATGTACAAGCGCGTTTCATCCGGCGAAAACGCGAGCCCGTTCGGCCCATCGAAATCGTCAGCGACGATGGTCAGATTTTCGGAATGCGGATCGAACCGATAGACGGCGGGTCCGCGTTCGGAACGTCGGATTCCGCCTTCGTAATCGGATTGAATCCCGTACAGCGGATCGGTAAACCAAATGCTGCCATCGGATTTCACGACGACGTCGTTCGGTGAGTTCAAACGTTTGCCGTCGAAGCGTTCGGCGAATCGCGTGATGCGCCCATCGTGCTCGGTGCGCAACACGCAACGCTCGCCATGCGAACACGCGATCAGACGTCCTTCGCGATCGCGCGTCTGTCCGTTCGCGAAATGCGATGGCGAACGATAGGTAGAAACACCGGCATCTTCGATCCAGCGCATCGTCCGATCGCGCGGCAAATCCTGGAACAGAAGACAGTTCGCATCGCCTATCCAGACGAGGCCTTCGATCCAGCGAAAACCCGTCGAGAGTGTTTCCAGCGATGCGTTCGGGAGGATGTAGTGCGCGAAGCGCGCGTCGCGGATTTCGAAGCCGTCCATACCTAGCTCGGAATCGGTTTGGGCGGCGCGTCCGCGGGTTCGATCTGGATCACCATCAGAACGCATGGGATATCGCCGATCGTGCCGGAGCGATGTCCGCGTTTGCCGTCGCGTTCCACACAGTTTTGATCGCCACCGAACGAGAACTCGCCGGCGCCCATCTCGACGCGTGCTCCATCCATCGACTCGACGAACCATTTTCCCGACAACGGCACGATCCACTGCGGTTTCGGATTTTCGTGCCACGCGCCGATCCAGCCGACAGGCTGCACGGTCACGAGCATCGTCATGTGTCCCGACGTTTTCTTGCCCTGCCATTGCGGATCGGCGGGCGGTTGCATGGACTTGAGTTGGAAATCGGTCATCGTCGACGAGGTGAGGCGACTGACACCGTCGTCGTCGGTCCACAAATGCCGATACGAAACGCGCGGGGAGGGCGACATGTCAACGTCCTTGTTCGGTGGCGATCTGATACGGATGCGTCGACGCGAGTGGATGCAGCAAAAATTCGCGCACGCCGCTGGCGCTGTTACCGAACGCGAGCAGGAAAAACGCACCGGCGAGTGCGAGGTTTTTCAGGAAATCCCAGAACACGTCGCGGCCTTTGCTCGAACCTTGAAGACGAAAATCGCGCGTCATCCAAAAACGTTTCCACAAAACCGCCGTCGTGAGGCAATAACCGCCGAAGATGAAGGAGGCGAGTCGATCGGCAACGCCCGTCAGTAGCGCGAGCGACATGAAAATCTCGACGAGGCCGCCGACGATGATGAAAACGGTCGCCATCTTGCGTGTCGCGATCACGTCTTGCGCCTGCGCAACGGCCTGCCGCGTGTTCAATACTTTGTCGAGCGCGCTGAACGGCAGAAAGAGCGCGATCAACAAACAACGCGACAGGAAAACGATGACGATGCTCGCAACGTGCACAAACCATCTCCATAATTCGCATCGACTATATACGTCCGTTCCGAACTGCGCGCTGACTCGTCGTTCCAACGACGATTACTCACACCGAGTTCAGATGCGAAAGCGCACCTTATCGGAGCGGCCAAGGGTTCGATCGGTCGCTTTCTTTTTGCGCAACGCAGGATGCCGATGACCGCGCTATCTCCGCCCGAATCCACTGCGCCGCCGCTGGCGCCGCCCAAACTTCTGGTCGGACAGAAGGCGCTGGTCACCGGCGCCAATTCCGGCATCGGCCGCGCGGTGGCGATCGCACTTGGTCAGGCCGGCGCGGATGTCGTGGTGAATTATGTTGCCGACGAACCGGCGGCGGACGAAGTTGTCAACGAAATCAAAAAATCGGGCGCGCAATCGTACGCACATTTGGCAGACGTCTCCGACGAACAACACGTCATCGACATGTTCGCCGCGATGCGCGAGCGTTTCGGCACGATCGACATCCTCGTCGCCAACGCCGGATTGCAGCGCGATTCGGCATTCAAGGACATGACGATCGCCGAATGGAACAAGGTTCTCGGCGTGAACCTGACCGGCCAGTTTTTGTGCGCGCGCGAAGCGGTCCGCGAGTTCGAGCGGCGCGGCGTCGTCGAAGCAGTGTCGTGCGCGGCGGGCAAGATCATCTGCATGAGTTCGGTGCATCAGGAAATTCCGTGGGCCGGACATGCGAACTACGCGACCTCGAAAGGCGGCATCCGCATGATGATGGAAAGCGTCGCGCAGGAAGTCGCGCCGAAACGTATCCGCGTCAATGCGATTGCGCCGGGCGCGATCCGCACGCCGATCAACACGTCGGCGTGGAACACGAAAAAAGCTTACGGAGATCTGATGACGCTCATTCCATATCGCCGTATCGGCGAACCCGAGGACATCGCGCGCGCGGCGGTGTGGCTCGCGTCGGATCAATCAGATTATGTCGTGGGCACGACGCTGTTCGTCGACGGC
>DATAVJ010000047.1:0-26357 GCA_036267795.1 Rudaea sp. | reverse complement strand
CGTTGACCACCAATGGTGGGTTGGCGTACGGAACCTATATGACCAACGTGTGCTTCGTAGGAAACGAGTCGACCGATCCAACGAATGTCGCCGTGCCGGTCACGCTTAAATCGGTGGCAACAGACGATGTTTTCATGGATGGATTTGAGTAAGTGTGCGTCTTCCTGACGCGAAGCGTCGAAATTCTGGCGCGGCCCGGCATGGCCTATCAGAGCAACTCGCCTGTTTGATCGTCAGCGACTATCGCCCGCCGGAGAGGTCTTCGCAGCCAAAGCGCGGTTGATTTCATCGACGATCTCCGGGATCGCCGCTTCCGCGTAGCCTTCGCGTATGTCGAGGATGCGTCCGTCCCGACCGATTAGCATCATGTGTGGAATGCCCTTGACGCGATACGCGCGTTGGCCGATGCCGTTGCGGTCATTAGCGAGTTGCATCTGCTGATCCTTGAGGACCCGCGACGCTTTCCTAAACGTGCCCGGGTCTTCGATGTTCACGGCGATGACCTGTATTTGTCCCTTGCCCTGTTCCTGCACGCTCTCCAGAATCGGCAGTTCCTTTCGGCAGGGTCCGCACCACGATGCCCAAAACGTAACCACGACGACACGCCCAAGATAATCGCCCGGCTTCACCGATTTGCCCACCGACGTAACGCCGAGTTCCACGTCAGGCGGCAAATCGCCGATCACCGGCTCGGTCAGGGCGAGTGCGGGGCATATTCCGAGCAACAACAAAAGGCAAAGGCAAAATCGGCGCATGTCTGAGTGCCTGACGCTTGAGCCATGCGGCCGTTGCCGCGAGTCGTGCAAGTCTATCGCAGCAATGCATCGCTGCCGCAATCTCAACTGCAATTCAATCCAGGAATCGAAGTGATGCGGACGATGGGTATTTGTCCGTTTGTGTAGCCTTGCGCCGCGCCGCCATCGACGAACCAGGTAGCCTCGCCGGAATTGCAGTCGGTGAAGTGCAATAGCAGCGATCCCCATGGGGTCTTTGTGATTGCGTTGGGGTCGTACAGCGGCGGAAACTTGCCGCCGCTCGTCGTGTAAAGAGGAATGTCGGCAAATCCCTTGTCGCCATCAATATTTGTCTGCGAGCCGACGCCGACTAGCCAAACGTTGTTTCCCGCAGGATCGAACGTGTAGAAAACGACAACGACTAGATTGTTCGCTAATACTTCGATGTTGAACATCTGGCTATGAAGATACTTGTCATACCAAAAGCCCGTCAGTGCGGGCTGAATTGAAATCGTAGAGATTGCGAAATCTTGTCGGATATGGAAAGAAGCTTCGGGATCCCCCAAGCCTCCCAGAACTGAGGCATTTTTGCTGCTGAAGCTGCTCGATATCGTCGCCGCTTCAACATAGGTACCGGGATATCCCGCGCCGACGAAATCACTGGCCGTAGCTACCCCTTGATCGTCCGTTGTGCTGAATTGCGTAACGCTTCCGTCCTCGAAGTCGCCGGCAAGCTCATTGACCTCAATTGCACATGTATCCTCCATGAGGGTGCAAAGAAACGACGGAAAAAATTTGACCGTCAGGCCTGGGATCGGACGACCTTGCGCATCGACAACCTTAACGGCGAAGTCGGTAGGGACGGGCAAGTAAGGGCTCGATAGGACCAGCGCGTCATTCCCAATGGTGGAGATCGTCACGTTAGGATTTGGATTCGAAGCATCAGCAAGTGCATCGGAACCAAAGAAACAGTTAAGCAAGGCAATAAGAGCAACGGACTTCATTAGGTTTTCTCCACGGTGAGCGACTGCCAGCGGATTGATCATCCTGTTCTTCCCCCGCACTCGCAAGTGTCACTTTCCTTGTTGTTCCCGCGGCCTTTAGATCTTTAATGGCTCGCCTCGCCGCTGTGCAAAAAACGACCCGCAAATTTCGTGATTAACGGGAAGTGTGTGCGGTTTACGCAAAAGAAGAGTTGAACAATTCTCAATCTGCCGTCGACGTTGAAGTGTTTCGAGATCGCGGCGTTCCGAGGGCATGGCCATCGTACCGAATTGCATTTCGCGAGACTATGCCGCATGCACTCGGTGGAAACGCCTTCTCCACGTAATCGCGACCGCGCAATTCACGGGCCCGCTCTCGGCACGATTCATGAACACAAAGGCAGGATTGACCGATCGATCGCGTACTATGACGACCTTGGAAGCAAAACCTGCAATCCCTGAATCGGACGTCGACATGGTGAAACGTCATGTCAGAAATGCCGAGGCGCGCCTCGCGGCGCAGCGTAAAATGATTGCCATCCTCGCTGCCCGGCGCCAGCCGCTGAAACCAGCGCAGGAACTGCTGCAGCTCTATGAATTCACGTGGCAAGCACACGTCGATCATCTCGCCCACGTGGAAGATGTCGCACGAAGGCGCGCCTTGCCGGGGCGCGAGGGTGGCCGTTCCGGCTACCGCGAGGCCTCCGAGAGGATGCGGGTGCGTCGCTTTGGTTGAGACGTCGGCTCGTCTCCACATGAGGTGCCGGATTTTCGCCCTGTGTGTGTTGGCTGCATGCGGAAGTGCGGTTGCGCAGTCCATCGGCTGGCAACCTGAAGCCAGCCACACGCAATTGCCGCTATGGCCCAATTCGCCACCTGACGCGAAACCGATGCCGGGTCCGGAAATCGCCAAAACAAGTAAATCCCTTATTGCGGGCAAACCTGCCGTTTCCGTGACGAATGTTTCGCAGCCAACGATGACTGTCTATTCCCCCGGCGGAAAAAGCACGGGTGCAGCCGTGGCCGTATTTCCAGGCGGCGGATTTGAAATTCTGGCGATGGACCTGGAAGGCACGGAAGTCTGCGACTGGCTCACGGCCCGTGGCATCACGTGTGTATTGCTGAAATATCGCGTCCCGAGCGAGCCCTTTCGCTGGCAATGTGATTGCAGGCCGCACAACCGCGCGCTATCGGTACCGGCACTCGAGGACGCCCAGAGAGCGCTAAGGTTGGTCCGCTTGCATGCAACGGAATGGCAAATAGATCCGCACAAAGTTGGCGTACTGGGATTTTCAGCGGGCGGCTATTTGGTTGCAGAAATCAGTACGAACTTCAAACGCCGTTTATATAAACCCGTAGACGCCGCCGACAAGGAGAGCAGTCGTCCGGACTTCGCCTTGGCGATATATCCCGGCCATCTGGCGAACGAAGACGGCACGCTGAATCGCAATGTCCCTGTCTCTCGCGAGACACCGCCCACTTTTATCCTGCAGGCAGAAGACGATCACGTTGACGGTGTGGAACAGGCTCTGGTTTATTACACAGCCTTGACAAAAGTCGATGTGCCGGTGGAGATGCATTTGTTCGCACATGGCGGACATGCATTTGGGCTGCGGCCGACGTCGGATCCGATCACCCACTGGTCAGACTTGGCCGAGGCATGGATGCGTACGATCGGTGTGATCGAACAACAATGATCGCTGCTTGAGGCGAAATTGATCTGACGTCGCGGCCGCAGGTTGGGTAGTGAGTACTCAGGCGGCGCCGAATTCCGCACTCGCGAATGATTCGAGATAGCCGCAGCCGGAACAGCGGAATGTTCCGATGGGAATCTGCTTGTCATCGGGTGCATTCGTCCCGCTCCAGAAACGTTTCTCAGGCGCGCCTCCATCCGACTGCTTACCGGTCGCATCTTCGATCGTGTCAGTCATGCACGCCGTTCGACGTAACCCGATGCACCCACAGTCGGAGGAGTTGACATGTACAAATGTACTTTCGAAAGATCGCTACACATCGCGTTGTTCGGCATTCTCGTCTGCTCGGCTTGCGACGTTGCCGCCGCGGAATTTCCCATGGGCGATTATGCGAGGGGGCAAGAGGCGATGCACTTTGGCAAGGACCATCAGTTCAAGGTAAACGCCGGCAAGGATATGTTCGTTGTCGGCTCATACGTGATCGAAGGCGATCAAATTACGTTCACTGACGAGAAAGGGCCGATGGCGTGCGACAAAGCGCAGGCCAAGGGCAATTTTCACTGGAGTTTCGCGGACAACAAGATGTCGTTCGTGAAAATCGACGACGCGTGTAAAGAAAGAACCAACGATCTCACCGCCGGCGCGTGGATGAAGAAGTAGTTGCGAATCCGAGCCGCTCGCCGCCGATTTACGGCGAGCGCGTTCTGCCAGGAGCAATCGTTCGATATTGCGTGCAAGCGCGGCAATTCCTACCATGCCGGCATCGATGGCTTTGGGCCGGACCGCATGAACGCTACGTCGAGCTGGATTGTCTGGGCTTTGCTGTCGGCCGTCTTCGCTGCCTTGACGGCGATCTTCGCGAAAATAGGAATTCAGAACGTCGATTCCGATCTGGCGACATTTCTGCGCACGATCGTTGTCGTGTTCTGCCTTGGCCTGTTTGTGGTGATGACGGGGAAATGGAGTAATCCGGCCGAACTTTCGCGGCAGACATGGCTGTTTCTCACACTGTCGGCGCTTGCGACGGCTGCATCGTGGACGTGTTATTTCCGGGCGCTGCAAATCGGACCGGCATCGCAAGTTGCGCCGATCGACAAACTGAGTGTCGTCCTCGTCGCGGTGTTTGCGTATGCGTTTCTCGGGGAAAGGCCATCGCTGCGCGACTGGTTTGGAATCGGATTGGTCGCCGTCGGTGTTGTGGTGCTGTCGATCAGACGGTGAGTCGATCGTTCACGTTTGCATCGTGGCAAGGTGTTCAGTCTGACGCGGGCAGGATACGATGCAGGTCGGGACAGCGAATTGGCAATCGATAAGGAGAGAAAATGGCTAAGTCAAAGAAACGCCCCACAAAATCACCTGCGCGCAAAAAGCCGGCGGCCAAGAAATCCGCGGCTGCCAAAAAATCGGCGACGAAGCGCTCGCCAGCGCCGAATAAAACAGCGACCAAAAAAGCCGCGCCGAAAAGCAAATCGGCGAACGCGGGAAAAACCGCGACGCACAGCAACACAAAGAAGCTGACGCCCAAACCCGTCGAACGTGCGGCAAAAACGCACCGCCCGGAACCTGCGCCGACGAAAGCGGCGGCGCAAAACAATCTGCCGGCGGATACGAAAAAGAAACTGGCCGCTCAGCATATGTGGGATTTGGTTCAAGCGAAGAAGCAACGCGCCGGACAGACGCCCGCGTGGCAAGCCATCGAGCATCACGACCATCCCGCGCCGCGAACATCGCCGGATGCCGGATCGGATCAGGCAGGAGCATCGACGCCTGCACAAATGCCGGGACATCGCGATCGCGGAACAGGTTGACGACGCTGCGTGCCGTTGAGCGTCCGCGATTCGCTGCTTCGACCAATGACGCCTAAACGCATTCAACTGAGCCGCCGCAAAGGGTGGCGCATGCCGGCGAATACGGTGAAGATCGATCGCACCACGAAATGGGGAAATCCGTTCGTGATCGGCACGGACGGTACGCGCGCCGAATGTATAGAGTTATACAAACGGTTCGTTGCCGGCAAAGCGGCGACGAAACGCAATGACGTGCTGGTGTCTCGCGAACTCGTTGCGAGCAGCGCGCAGGAATTGCGCGGCAAAAATCTGGCGTGCTGGTGCCCGATGGACGAGCCCTGTCATGCCGACGTCTTGTTGAAGCTCGCCAATCCAGGCAAGTAGATTTCAGTCTGCGTTCACTGGATGGCGTCAAGCGCGTGATAGCATCGTTGCGCTTCAATACGCGTCGTCAACCCATTCACAAATAGGAGGTGTCCCATGGTGTTGTCCATTCATCCCGCCGTCGCTCCGCTGGTCGCTCTCATCGCCGGGATCCTTATTCTGCTCGTCCCGCGTATCTTGAACTACGTGATCGCGCTGTACCTCATCGTGATCGGACTGCTTGGTCTGTTCGGCAATCACATTTTCTGACAGTTACGTCGTGCCGCTGCGCACGATGTTGTGCCGCGCAGCGGTTGTCGACGCGTCGAAGCTGGTCTGCTGGAGAGTTTCGTTCCTGACGTCGCGTTAAATCGCAATTCGGACGCATATACCGCTAACGCAACTCTTACCCTCCGATAACATGCGCGCGAATAAAATCGCCCCGCGCAAGCGGTGTTGCCTGCGCGGCAGGCTATGTGGATGTGAATGCATACGCCGAAGATATCTGTCCATTTTTACATTTCGGAGTATGAGGAATGAAGACTGCGCTACTGGCTGCACTAGCCGGTTCCACACTGACGTTTGCGCTGGGCGCCTACACTGAAGAAGCGCTGACGCAATCCGCCGGCGGACCATTGAATATCACCGTGCACGACGCGGCCGGAAAGACGTTCCAGGTCGCCGCGGTATATAACACGATGAGCTATTCCAGCGGTGCCTTGGCCGTCGATTACGACAGCGATCAATTCCTCTGCTCGGGATTCGAAGAATAACCGTCATCGAGCCGTCTCTTTGCGAGACGGCTTCGCACTGACCGACTTGCCGTGCGGACGTCCTCATCGCGGACCGTGTTAACATCGCGATCTGTTTGGCCATCCAAAAGATCGCGAGGCTCGATGCAGATCCGCAGCAAGCTGCCCAAGGTGGGCACAACGATTTTCACCGTCATGTCGCAGCTCGCGATGGAACACAAGGCGGTGAATCTGGGGCAGGGGTTTCCGGATTTCGAAGGGCCGCAATCGCTGCGCGATGCACTCGCCGTGGCGATGAACTCGAACAAGAACCAATACGCGCCGATGACGGGCGTGGCGCGGCTGCGTGAGCAAATCGCGTTGAAGACCGAACGCCTCTACGGCCGCAAGGTCAGCGCCGACACCGAAGTGACCGTCACCAGCGGCGCGACTGAGGCGCTGTTCGCCGCGATTGCGGCCACTGTTCGCGCCGGCGAGGAAGTCATCGTCCTGGATCCGTGCTACGACAGCTACGAGCCTGCAATAGAACTGTGCGGCGCTCGAACGATCCATGTTCCGCTGCAGCTGCCGGATTTCTCGGTCGACTGGCAGCGCGTCAAAGATGCCGTCACGCCGAAGACGCGCATGATCCTGATCAATTCGCCGCACAACCCATCCGGCGCCGTCTTGAGCGCCGGCGATCTCGATGTGCTTGCAGACATTACCCGCGACACCGAAATACTCGTGCTTTCCGATGAAGTATACGAGCACATCATTTTCGACGGACTCGAGCATCAAAGCCTCTCGCGCCACGCCGAATTGGCCGCACGCAGTTTCGTCGTCAGCTCGTTCGGCAAAACGTATCACTGCACGGGCTGGAAAGTCGGCTATTGCATCGCGCCGCAGCAGCTCAGCGCCGAGTTCCGGAAAGTGCATCAGTATCTGACGTTCTGCACGTTCAATCCCGCGCAGTGGGCGTTCGCCGACGCGCTCGAAAACGATCCTCAGCACTACCTCGATCTGCCGGCGTTCTATCAGACCAAGCGCGACAATTTCCGGAAATTGATCGCGCCGTCGAAATTCAAATTGCTGCCGGTGAAAGGCGCCTATTTTCAACTGGTCGACTATTCGCAGATCGCAAGCGGCGACGATCTGAATTTTTGCGAATGGCTGATCCGCGAAGCCGGCGTCGCCGCGATTCCCGTATCGGCTTTCTACGAGACGCCGCCCGACGCCAAGCTCGTTCGCCTGTGCTTTGCGAAAAACGACGACACGCTGAACGCGGCCGCGGAACGCCTATGCAAACTTTGAGAGTGTCGCTCATTCAGGGCGCGACGCGCTGGCACGATCCGGCCGCCAACCGTGATTATTACGGCGCATTGATGGCGCCATTGCGCGATCAAACCGATCTCTGTGTCTTGCCCGAAACGTTCACCAGCGGTTTTTCGAACGAGGCGATTCATAGCGCCGAAATGATGAATGGGCCCACCCTCGATTGGATGCGCAGTCAATCGAAAATGCTGGGCGCCGCGGTCACAGGCAGCGTGCAGCTTCGCGTCGAAACGCCTTCGGGTATCAATGTATACAATCGTTTATTGTTCGCGACGCCGGATGGCGACGTGAAGCATTACGACAAGCGCCATCTATTCCGCTACGCGGGCGAGCACGAGCGCTACGCGGGCGGAGCGGAGCGGATGATCGTCGAATGGAACGGTTGGCGCGTCTGTCCGCAAGTCTGTTATGACCTGCGTTTTCCCGTCTGGACCCGCAATCGCGTCGACAGCGTATCGAAACAGTTCGACTACGATTTCGTCCTGTTCGTTGCGAACTGGCCATCGGCGCGAGCGCATGCATGGCGTACTTTGTTGATGGCACGCGCCATCGAGAATCTGAGCTATTGTGCCGGGTTGAATCGCGTCGGCACAGACGGCAACAATCTGCACTATGGCGGACAAAGTGCCGTGCTGGATTTCCTGGGGCAGCCGCTCGTCGAACTGGGCGCGCAAGAACAGGTCGTCACAATTACGTTGTCGCGCGATGCACTCGTTGCGCATCGCGAAAGTTTTCCGGCGTGGATGGATGCCGACGAATTTCGCATCGGCGTTTAGGAACTTTGCCGCCGTTACTTACGCAACGTGACGATCGTCGTGCAGCGCGTCGTTGCTGGCGCTCAGCTCTCGCGCGATGATGCATTGCCGCGCCGCCTTCAGCGTGGGGCTGCTCGTAATCACGTGATCCGTATACGGACAACGCGCTTCGTAACGGACGGAAGTAGGCAATCCCGCATCGTTGTATTCGTCCAGCCTCTCGATCGAATAGCCGAACATTCTGTAAATGACCGAACGAATTGAGCGCATTTCTTTCAACCTCCGATGAAACTGCGCAAAAGGATATCCCGCGCGGATGATTCTTCGGTTAACGCCGCGTTGCAGCGGCATTAATGCCTTCTATTTATTTTCCGGCAACGGGCGATGTCTTCAGGAATTCGAGCACGTCCGCCGAACTGTAGATCGGCAAAGAGCAGCGATTCTCCGTGCAGACGAAAGCGGCGGCGCGTTTTGTCGGCGGATAGCCGACATCCGGATTCGGCAACGGGCCTTCGGCGCGATCCCACCATTCGATGCGTTTGTACCATTGTGGTAAATGTTGCAAAGTGGAAAATAGATCGCGCGCGGCTGGATCGTTCTTCGCACCGCTGACCGTCAGGTGCAACGGATCGCCATGGAATTCATCGTCGGCCAGGAGAATTCCGGGCTCGGTGATTTCCGACAGCGCCACTTTCGGCGACGCGAGGTAGCGCAACGCCGATTCCGCAAGCGTTGCGTGTGCGGCGTTGCCGTCATAACGCGCCAGCAGATTGGCGAAGCGCGCCAGCGAGATATTTTCGTCCATCTGCGGCAAAGCCGCGATCGGGCCGGTGCTTTTTGCGGTGACGAATCCGGCGGTCGGACGCGAAAAATTTGCAGCGACGAAATCCGCGGCCGCACTGGCTTTGGCCAGCCATGTTCGGTCGCCGGTAGCGCGATACAGCGCGAGAAATCCCCGCCCCATCGCCAGCGTATCGCCGAGGAAAGGTCCGGTTGCATCGTTTTCGTCGTGCCGAAAGCCGCCGTCCGGCAACGCTCGATGGGCAATGATCCAATCCGCCGCTTTTTGAGCTTCGTCGATGCTTCCCTGGTCGCCGCTCAATTCGCCCCATGTCGCGAGCGCTTCGATGATCTGTCCGTTCTGCAACGAATAGATGTGCCGATCCACTCGCGGAATTCCTTGTGCACGCCTTTTCGAATCATCCAGACCGAAATAGTCCGCGGAATGTTCACCCGGTTTCAGGTCCGCATCCTGGCTAACGTAAAACGCGCCGTCCGGACTTTTCAGAAATGCATCGATATAGCGTTTGATTTCGCGCGCGGCTTGCGCATCGGCCGGCTTGCCGAACGATGCGGACGCCAGCGCATAGATGCGCAGATATTGTCCTTGCACCATCGCCAGCTTTTCGTAGTGCGGATGTTTCCAGTCGCCGTATGTCGAATACTGATAGACACCGCCCCACACCGGATCGAACAGTGCGCGCGCCGCATCCAGCGTTTTGCGGGCCACGGCCGCTTCGGCTGCATCGCCGTTCAGCGCCCGCGCAATTGCGTACTCGACGCTGTCGCGATCGAGATATTTCTGGCCGATCGCGAGACCGCCCAGCGTGGCGTCGTAAGTATCGCGATGGCGTTTGATCAGAACCGATCGCGTCAATGCGTCCAACGCGCTCGCCTGCGCGGCGGGCGTGCTCGCATCGGCGCTATCGGCCGCTTCGGGCGACGGATTCGCGACGACGGCTTTTAGCAGCTTCGCGAAGCGTTGCGGCTCGACGAACCCTTGCCGTTTGACGATCTCGCTGCCGTCCTCGGCAAAGATCACGGTGGCGGGCCAGCCGAAATCGCGATATCGATTCGACAAATCCGGGCGCAGGTCCTGGTCGATGCGCAGCGGAACGTAATGCGCATCGATCTGCGCGCGAACGGCGGGATCGCCGTAGGTTTTTTCGTCCATGACGTGGCACCAATGGCACCACACCGCTTCCAGGTACAAGATGACGAACCGATGTTGCGCGCGCGCCTGCGCGAAGGCATCGGTGTCCGAACGCAGCCATTGGATCGGCGCTGATTCGTGAGACGCCGCCGCCGCGAACGGCGCAAACAGACCCGCCAGCGGCAAAATCGCCGCGAATAGCAGAAATTTCCGCATTACGTATTCTCCCTGACCCTTTTTTTACGTTATGTGAGGCACAGGATACGCATCGTTGACCTGAGGATAACGTCGAATTGCCGTTTCATGGCCGAATGCTGTCACGTCTGGCGGCCGATCGTGCTGCTAGAATGTTTTGGCGTTGGTTGTGTCTCAATTTCCATTTTGATGGGGAGTCAAAGTATGAAGAAACTGATGATGTGCATCGCGGTTGCGCTTGTAGGTGCCGCGGCGACGGGTAGCGCGTTCGCGGCGGGAGACGGTCGTCCGTCCATCGGCGTCGCCGAGTTCAAGAACGAAACGGCCGCATCGTGGTGGAGCGGCGGGGTGGGCTGGGATCTGTCGAGCATGCTCTCGAACGAACTTTCATCGTCCGGCGACTTTCGTGTCGTCGAACGCCAGAAGTTGCAGAACGTTTTGGAGGAGCAGAATCTCGCTGCGTCCGGACGCGTATCGGCCAGCACGGGCGCGAAGATCGGCAAGTTGACGGGCGCGCAATATCTCGTCACCGGCACGGTGAGTGCCTATCAGGAAAACGCATCGAGCACCGGCGGCGGGTTCAGCTTCAAGGGCATCGGCCTCGGCGGCAAGAAGAGTTCGGCCTACATGGCCATCGACCTGCGCGTGATCAACACGACGACGGGCGACATCGAGTTCTCGCGCACGGTCGAAGGCCGCAGCGAGAGCAGCGGTGTTTCGGTCGGCGTCTCTCGCGGCGGCTTCGGCGGCAATCTCGCGCACGAGGAAAACACGCCGGCGGGCAAGGCGATTCGAGCGGCGCTCGTCGAAGCCAGCGATTACTTGGATTGCGCGATGGTCAAACGTGGCGGCTGCATGGACGAGTACAACGCGAAAGAACAGAAACGCCGTCAGGGCGATAAGAAAGCACTCAAGCTCGACTAGTTCCAGATTCTTCGCGCAATAAAAAACCCGGCTGCGGAAACGCACGCCGGGTTTCCTTTTTTCCGATAGCGGAAATCAGCGCCCGGGCGGACGGCGCGATCTGCCCCGGCCGCGTGGCGGTGGCCGTCCATCCTGCGACGGCGGCTGCGCGCGATTGCCGATGTCATCGCTCGGAAATTGTTCGTCAGGACGGCGGCGTTGGTGCTGGCCTTGGCCGGCCGCGCCGCGCGGCTGATATCCGCCGGTGACCGGTGGACGCCATCCGGCGTTCGGATTCGGTCCACGTCGTTTCGGCGGCGGGCGACGGCCGGTATTGTCGCCGCCTTCGCTGCCCATCCACGCCGGTTTCGGTTGATAAGGCCGCGGCTGGTAACCGGTGGACTGGCCGGGCTGATTGCGTGCGAAACCTGCGCCGCGCGGAGCGCCTTGATTTCGGTTCTGCCCCTGTCCCTGTCCCTGGTTGCGGCCTGGATTTTTCGCACCCGGCCGACCGCCGGGACGCGGACCGCGTTGATCGCGATTCTGCGGATTGCCGCCACCCGGACTGCGCGTGCCGCCGGGTTTTTTCTTGCCGCGCCGGCGTTCACCGGGACGCGCGAACGGTTTGTCTTCGCGAATGCGATCGAACGCACGCAGTTCGCGGCCTTCATCGGCATACGCTCCCGTCCATGCCTGCTGCGTGCGCGGCGCGGGACGAAATTCGTTGGCATTTTTCGGCGCGCGGCGTTGACCAATGACGGCCTGCAGCGTCAGCGACGGTGTCGCATCACCGGCGCCGACCATGTCGCGCAGCGCTTTGATCTGGTCAGGTTCCAGTGCCTGGCTATGGCCTTTCAGCAATCCGCGCGGCAGTTCGATGTTGCCATAGCGGATGCGTTTCAAACGACTGACCATCAAGCCTTGCGATTCCCACATGCGGCGCACTTCGCGATTGCGGCCTTCCTTGATCACGACGCGGAACCACGAATGGCTGTCGCCGCGGCTGATCACCGCGAGGTCCTCGAAGCGGGCAGGGCCGTCTTCGAGTTCGACGCCGTTCTTCAACCGCTCCAGCGCTTCGTCCGACACTTCGCCGTGTACGCGGCAGATGTATTCGCGTTCGACTTCCGCGCTGGGATGCATCAGCCGATGCGCAAGCGCCCCGTCGGTCGTGAGCAGAAGAAGTCCCGTCGTGTTGATGTCGAGACGGCCGACCGCGATCCAGCGCGCTCCTTTCAGACGCGGCAACTGCTCGAAAACGGTGGGACGGCCTTCGGGATCGTCACGCGTGGTGACGACGCCTTCGGGTTTATGAAACGTCAGGACTTGCGCGTGTTCGGCGCTGTCGTTGATCGCGACGAACAGCTTGCCGTCCATTTCGATGCGATCGCCGACGCGCACACTCGAACCGAGTAAGGCGACGGTGCCATTCACTTTCACTTCGCCGGCTTCGATGCGCTCTTCCAGCATGCGGCGCGAACCCAATCCCGCGTTCGCGAGCACTTTGTGCAAGCGCTCCTCGATGGCGGGTCCCGCGTTCTGCGAACGCTTTAGTGTAAGAACGCTGCGTTGCGTGGGAGCGCTCATGCCGAATGCTCCTCGGGCGAATTGGCCGATTCGTCGTTAGCCGCCGGCGTTTCATCGTTTTCTACCGCTGCGCCGAGCGAAACTTCTTCGTCGTTCGCATCGAGTTCGTTTGCCGAAGGCGCAACCGGACCGAGCGTCAACTGCGGATCGAAATCTTCAATGTCCTTGATCTCGGCCAAGGGCGGCAGTTCGTCCAGCGATTTCAAATTGAAGTAATCCAGGAATGTGCGCGACGTGCCGAACAGCGCGGGTTTGCCGGGAACGTCGCGATAACCGACAACGCGGATCCATTCGCGTTCTTCCAGCGTTCGGATGATGTTGGTCGATACCGCCACGCCGCGAATCGATTCGATTTCGCCGCGCGTGATCGGCTGGCGGTACGCTATCAGCGCCAGCGTTTCGAGCAACGCGCGGGAATATTTGGTCTGCCGTTCCGTCCACAATCGAGCGACCCACGTATGGACGTCCTGTTTTATCTGATAGCGAAATCCGGAGGCGACTTCGACGAGTTCGACGCCGCGCTCGCTGCAATCGTTCGTCAATTCTTCGATCGCGCGCGCAATGTCTTCATGCGCCGGCGCTTCGTTCTCGCCGAACAGGGCGGACAGTTGCGCCAGCGACAGCGGTTGAGCGGCGGCGAGCAGGGCGGCTTCGACGATGCGCCTGAGTTGTGTTGAGTCGGTCATAAAATTTTGTTTGAGAAATTCGTTGATGGCGACCACTGCGGATCGCCTTAGACGGTTGCCAGCGATTTGAGATAGACCGGCGCCAGCGGTTCGCTCTGCATGATTTCGACGAGATGTTCTTTCGCCAGTTCGAGGATGGCGAGGAACGTCACCACGATGCCGAGCCGGCCTTCTTCGACGGAGAATAATTTCTCGAACGGATGAAATTCGCCGTCGCCGAGCGCTTTCAGCACATCGCTCATGCGGTTGCGCACAGACAAGGCTTCGCGTTGGATGGCGTGATGCCCCATCAGTTCGGCGCGCTTGAGCACATCCTTCAGCGCGAGCAGCAATTCGCGCATGTCGACCGGCGGCGGTAAGCGGATCACGTTCTTGTCCGGCACGAACGCGGAGGCGACGGAGAAATCGCGTTCCAGCCGCGGCATGCCTTCGATATGTTCGGCGGCGCGCTTGAAGCGTTCGTATTCCTGCAGACGGCGCACCAGTTCGGCGCGCGGATCTGCTTCGACGCCTTCCTCGGACGGCGGGCGCGGCAGCAGCAATCGCGATTTGATCTCCGCGAGGATCGCCGCCATCACCAGGTATTCGGCCGCCAGTTCCAGGCGCAGGTTCTGCATCAGATCGATGTAATCGACGTATTGCTTCGTGATTTCGGCAATCGGGATGTCGAGGATGTCGAGATTCTGGCGGCGGATCAGGTACAGCAACAGATCGAGCGGGCCCTCGAACGCTTCGAGAATGACTTCGAGCGCGTCGGGCGGGATGTACAAATCCTGCGGCATCTGCAGCACGGGCTGGCCGCGCACGAGCGCCAGCCGCATCTCCTGCTGCTGAGGCACCGGGGAAAAAATGGAGGCGTCTACGCTTTCAGCTTCAGCGTTCTCGACGGCCTGGGTGTTCATGCGCGATGATTCATGCGTTCGGGCTGCTCACGCAGCAAAGTACATTTGTGGCATTGTGGAAAGTTTCAGCAAGTAATCCGCGACCTGATTGCGCCGCGAACGTCGGCGTCCGCCTCTGGCGAATGTTTCGCGATCACTCTGACGTTGTCCGGAAGCGATTTTGCGGGAAACGGTCCTGCGAAAATCCATGCCGTCCGCGCGCCTCGGTTGAAGACGACGCAGCATCGAGTGAAAGTTTGGTCTGCGCGGGCGGGTCGTGCGTGGCGCCGGATCTTGCCGGCACGCTAGGCGGGCTCGCGCTACGCAGACAAGCCTACGGGGATTGCGCGCACAAGTCCAGTGTCGCGAACCTTGTATGGGATCGCTTGACGAGGTTGTTTAAAGGGTTAACCAAACCTATATTGACCCACGCATCCCCGCTTGTTAGCGTCGTTCCGCATGACCCCATTGCATTCCAGACTCGACGCGCGAGCGCGGCAATTGCTGCGCGCATTGATCGCGCAATACATCGCCGAAGGCGAACCGGTGGGTTCGCGCACGCTGGCGAAGAACGCGGGTCTGGATGTGAGTCCGGCGACGATTCGCAATGTGATGTCGGATCTGGAGGAACTTGGATTGCTGTCCGCGCCGCACACGTCGGCCGGCCGCGTGCCGACGGCGCAGGGATATCGTGTATTCGTCGACAGCTTGCTCGAACTCAAGCCGCTGGATCAGCCGCAAGTCGATGCGCTGCGCCGCGAACTGCCGACGCAGGTGCCGACGCAGGATTTGCTGAATGGCGTGTCATCGCTGCTGTCGGACGTCACGCATTTCGTCGGCGTGGTGACGGTGCCCAAGCGCGAGGAATTTCCGTTCAAGCACATCGATTTCGTGCCGCTCGGCGGCAACCGGGTGCTCGTCATTCTCGTTTTCGCCGACAACGAGGTGCAGAACCGCGTCGTGATCACGCAACGCGCTTATTCGGCCAGCGATCTCGAGCAAGTCGCCAATTTCCTGAACGCGAACTATGCCGGATTGCGCATGAGCGAAATTCGCGAACGCTTGCTGCGCGAAATGCGCGAGACGACGCATCGGCTGCACCAACTGATGGTCGCGGCGGTCGATGTCACGCAGCGTCCGTTTTCCGAAGACGCCGCCGCCGACATGCTCGTGGCGGGCCAGATGAACCTGATGGGATCGCAAGGCCTTTCCAACATGGACCGCCTGCGCGAATTGTTCGAGGCTTTTCAGCGCAAGCGGGATTTGCTCGTCCTGCTCGAGAACTGCGCCACCGCCGAGGGCGTGCGTTTGTTCATCGGCGAAGAATCCGGATTCGCGGCATTGGATAGCTGCAGCGTCATCACCGCGCCGTATGGCGTCGAAGGCCGCATCCTTGGCGTTCTCGGTGTGATCGGGCCCACCCGGATGGCCTATCAGCGGGTGATCCCGGTAGTGCAGGCCACCGCACAGATTCTGTCGGGCGCCTTGAACCAGTCGCAGACGGCCTCATAAGGCCAAAACTTACCGCTTTCCCATGCACGTCATTCCCGCGAAAGCGGGAATCCAGCGACTTTGCTCCGCTTTTGGGCGAAAATAAAAGGCACTGGATTCCCGCTTTCGCGGGAATGACGAGCAAGAAGAACCAAATCAGGAGGAAGTCCAGTCGATGGAAAATACCAATCCCAATCCGACCGAAGACAATAACGCCGACGTCGAATCCGACATCGCCACGCTGAGCGACAAGCTTGCCGAATACGAAAACAAACTCGGCGAAATGCGCGACGTGCTGTTGCGGGAACGTGCCGAGATCGAAAACCAGCGCAAGCGTTTGCAGCGCGACCTGGACCAAGCCCGCAAATACGCTAACGAACGGCTGTTAGGCGATTTGCTGCCGGTGTGCGACAGCCTCGAACGCGGCCTTTCCGTCGACAATGCCGATACCTCGGCGCTGCGCGCCGGCATGGACCTCACGCTGAAGGCGTTGCTCAAAGTGGCCGAAGGCAACGGTCTGAAGCAGATCGATCCGCTCGGCCAACCGTTCAATCCCGAGTTGCACCAGGCCATGACATTGGTCGACGCCGCGGGCAAGGCGCCGAATACGGTCGTCGCCGTGATGCAGAAAGGATACGTGCTCAACGATCGCCTTTTGCGGCCCGCGTTAGTGGCAATTTCGAAGGCGCCAGGCGCTTGAATTAAGCGCGCCAAACCCACATTTCCAGCTTAGCGCGGCGATGCGCCGCATCAATTTTTTCGGAGATTCAAAACATGGGCAAGATTATCGGTATCGACCTGGGTACGACGAACTCGTGCGTTGCGGTCATGGAAGGCAACACGGCGCGCGTGATCGAGAACTCGGAAGGCGATCGCACCACGCCGTCGATCGTCGCATTCAAGGACAACGAAGTCCTGGTCGGCGCCACGGCCAAGCGGCAGGCGGTGACGAATCCCAAGAACACCTTCTACGCGGTGAAGCGCCTCATCGGCCGCAAGTTCACCGACGCGGAAGTGAAGAAAGACCTCGATCTGGTGCCGTACAAGATCCTCGCGCACGACAACGGCGATGCGTGGCTGGCCACGGCGGACGGAAAGAGTCTGTCGCCGCAGGAAATCTCGGCCAAGATTCTCATGAAGATGAAAAAGACGGCCGAAGACTATCTCGGCGAAACCGTCACGGAAGCCGTGATCACGGTTCCGGCCTACTTCAACGATTCGCAGCGTCAAGCGACCAAAGATGCCGGCCGCATCGCGGGTCTGGAAGTGAAGCGCATCATCAACGAGCCTACCGCGGCCGCGTTGGCTTACGGCATCGACAAGAAGGGTGGCGACCGCAAGATCGCCGTGTACGATCTCGGTGGCGGTACGTTCGATATTTCCATCATCGAAATCGCCGAAGTCGACGGCGAAAAGCAATTCGAAGTGCTGGCGACGAACGGCGATACGTTCCTCGGCGGCGAAGACTTCGACAAGCGTCTTATCGATTTCCTCGTCGAGGAATTCAAGAAAGAATCCGGCGTCGACCTGAAGAACGATTCGCTCGCGCTGCAGCGCCTGAAGGATGGCGCCGAGCGCGCGAAGATCGAACTGTCGAGCGCGCATTCGACGGAAGTGAACCTGCCATACATCACGGCGGATGCATCCGGTCCGAAGCATCTGAACATCAAGTTGACGCGCGCAAAGCTCGAATCGCTGGTCGACGATTTGATCAAGGCCACGATCGGTCCGTGCCGCACGGCGATCAACGACGCGGGTTTGAAAGTCACCGATATCCAGGAAGTGATTCTTGTCGGCGGCCAGACGCGCATGCCGAAAGTGCAGGACGCGGTGAAGGAATTCTTCGGTAAGGAACCGCGCAAGGACGTGAATCCTGACGAAGCCGTCGCCGTGGGCGCGGCGATCCAGGGTGGTGTATTGGGTGGAACGGTGAAAGACGTGCTGTTGCTCGACGTAACCCCGCTGTCGCTCGGTATCGAAACGCTCGGTGGCGTGTTCACCAAGCTGATCGAGAAGAACACGACGATTCCGACCAAGAACACGCAGACGTTCTCCACGGCCGAAGACAACCAGACCGCGGTGACGGTGCACGTGCTGCAAGGCGAGCGTGAGCGCGCGAGCGCGAACAAGTCGTTGGCGAAGTTCGATCTGGCCGGCATCGAGCCCGCACAGCGCGGCATGCCGCAGGTGGAAGTGACCTTCGACATCGACGCAAACGGCATCCTGCACGTCTCGGCGAAAGACAAGAAGACGGGCAAGGAACAGCGCATCGAGATCAAGGCCGGGTCGGGCTTGAACGAGGAAGAAATCCAGCGCATGGTGCGCGATGCCGAAGCGAACAAGGAAGACGACAAAAAATTCCACGAACTCGTCGCCACGCGCAACAAGGCCGATCAGCTCGTTCACGCCACGCGCGCGGCGATCAAGGAACACGGCGGAAAAGTGCCGGGGCAGATCGGTGCGATCGAAGGCGCGTTGTCGGACCTGGAAAAAGTCATGAAGGGCGACGACAAGGATGCGATCGAATCGCGCATCGCCACGCTGGAGCAGGCGGCGCAATCGCTGGCTGCGGCGGCGCAAGCCGGCGGCGGCCAGCCGGGCGCGGATGCCGGCGCGCAAGCCGGCGGATCGGCGCCGAAAGATGACGTGGTCGATGCCGAGTTCACCGAAGTGAAAGACAAGAAGTAATCGGCCCAGCAGAAATAGGTAGCGATTTGTAGATAATAGACCCGCGCACGAGACACCTCGGCGCGGGTTTTTTTTGGTACTCCTCTTCCCCGCTGGCGGTGGAAAGGGACCGCTCATTCACCGGTGCAAAGGTCGTAGCATGGAAAGCGGGCGCTTAGAGGCGTTCACCGATGGCGTGATCGCCGTGATCATCACGATCATGGTGCTGGAGTTGAAAGCTCCGCACGAAGCGTCATGGCATGCGCTGGCGCGAAGTTGGCCGATCTTCGTCAGCTATGTGCTGAGCTTCATCTACGTCGGCATCTATTGGAACAATCACCACCACTTGCTGCGCCTTCCGACGAGGGTGAACGGCAAAATTATGTTGGCCAATCTGTTCTTGCTGTTCTGGCTGTCGCTGTTTCCGTTCACGACCAGCTGGCTGGCCGAAGCCGAGCCCATGCCGCAGCCCGTACCGACCGCGGTTTACGGCTTCGTGCTGCTGATGGCATCCGTATCGTGGATCCCATTGCTGCGGTTCTTGATTTCGGCCAACGGCGGACACACAGGTGAATTGGCGAAGGCTGTGCGGTCGAAGTGGAAAGAATACGGATCGGTCGCAATTTACGCAGCGGCGATTGCGGTCGCCTTTTTCAGCCCCATAGTTGCCTGTGGGTTGTATGCCGCGGTGGCGGCGATGTGGTTCATTCCCGATCGCCGGATCGAAAAGAAAGTGGTTAGGAAGTCATGAGCAAACGTTGTTATTACGAAACCCTGGGGGTCGATCGCACCGCGACCGACGAGGAATTGAAAAAGGCGTTTCGGCGCCTTGCCATGAAGCATCATCCCGATCGCAATCCGGATAACAAGGATTGCGAAGTGCACTTCAAGGAAGCCAAAGAGGCTTACGAAATCCTCGGCGATCCGCAGAAACGCACGATGTACGACCGCCACGGCCATGCCGCCTTCGAAAACGGCCGCGGCGGCGCCGGTGGATTTCACGCCGACGTCGGCGATATTTTCGGCGACATCTTCTCCGATATCTTCGGCATGGGCGGTGGCCGCGGACGCGCGCGCGGCGGCGCCGACATGCGTTACGTGCTCGAACTCGATCTCGAAGAAGCCGTGTTCGGCATCGAGAGACGCATCGACCTTCCCACGCTTGCGGCGTGCGACGTCTGCGACGGATCGGGTTCTTCCGATGGAAAAACCGAAGCTTGCGCGACGTGCCGCGGCCAGGGCCGCGTACGCATGCAGAATGGCATTTTTTCGATTCAGCAGGCATGTCCGCACTGCGGCGGATCGGGAAAGACGATCGCTCATCCGTGCAAGACATGCCGTGGCGAAGGCCGCGTGCAAAAAGACAAAACGCTATCCGTGAAGATTCCCGCCGGCGTCGACAGCGGCGATCGCATTCGACTGAGCGGCGAAGGGCAGGCCGGTCCGGCCGGATCGCCACCGGGCGATCTGTATGTCGAAGTGCATGTGCGCGAACACAAAATTTTCCAGCGCGAGCACGACGACCTGTTTTGCGAAGTGCCGATACGGTTCTCGCAAGCTGCGCTCGGTGCCGAAATGTCCGTGCCCACGCTCGGCGGCGACGCGACCATCCGCATCCCCGCTGAAACGCAAACCGGCAAATCGTTCCGTCTGCGCGGCAAAGGCGTGCGCAATGTGCGTAACGGCCATGTCGGCGATCTGATTTGCCGCGTGGTCGTCGAAACGCCGGTGAAGCTCAACAAGCACCAACGCGAACTGCTCGAACAATTCGAGACGAGTTTCGGCGAAGATGGCGCCTCGCACACGCCGCGCGCCAGTTCGTGGCTCGACGGCGTGAAGCAATTTTGGGAGCGTGTCACATCCTGATCGTTATCCGTAAATGGAACAGCGATGAACGGCGCGTAAGCCGGTGTAAACGGTCGCGTTTCCGCACGCCCGAGCTATTTCCTTCCTGCTACGATTCGCCGCATGAGCGAACTCGTCGATGTCGTCGTGTGGGGTTCTGCCGGTCGCATGGGCCAGGCAGTCGTGCGTTGCGTACTCGAGTCTAAAAAGGCGCGGCTCGCGTCCGCCCTTGTGCGACCCGGCTCCGGACTCGCCGACGAACCGCTCGACCGCGTGTTCGGTTCGCTGCCGCGCGACGTGGATTTTTCGACATCGCTCGATCCCGATACACCGTGCGATGTGCTCGTCGATTTCAGCGGCCCCATCGTGTTCGACGCGGCGCTCGCGTTGGCACTTGAACGGCGCATCGCGTTCGTCAGCGGCACCACCTCGTTGCGCGATGAACAACGTCAGGCGATGGAGCGTGCCGCACAAACGATCCCGGTTTTATGGTCGGCGAATTTCAGCCTCGGTGCGGCGATGTTGCTGCGGACCGTGCGCCGCGTTGCGACCGCATTGCCGGATTGGGACTGCGAGATCGTCGAGATCCATCATCGCCGCAAAGAAGATTCGCCGTCCGGAACAGCGATCGCGCTCGGCAACGCCGTTGCGGAAGGACGCACGCAGACGCTCGCGGATCATGCCGTCTACGCGCGGCACGATCATGTCGGCGCACGCAAACCCGGCGAGATCGGGTTTGCATCACTTCGCGGCGGCGATATCGTGGGCGAACACACGGTCGTCTTCGCAACCGACGGCGAACGGTTGGAATTCACGCACCGCGCGGGCGACCGCGACATTTTTGCCAAGGGTGCGTTGGCGGCTGCGATATGGCTCGCTCGGCGCGAACCGGGCGTGTATACCTTCGATCAGGTTCTGGCTCCGGTCGATCAATAAGGCTCTCCAGAATTCATGAGCGGTTTTCTGCCGGTGTTCGCGCAAACGAACCGCGACGCAGGAAATCGCACGGAAAGCGAAGACATTCTTCGCGTCATGCGCTCACGCCTCCCAACTGGCCGGATAAACTACCGGATGATCGATGAATTCAGCGCCGCCTGATGGAAAACCGCGATCCGTTCCAATCCGATTTGATAGGGATTGCGCCATCGACGTCCGGTGAGATGCACGCACTGTTCTTCGCATTGTTTCCGGACGCGAATGCTCGCAAGGCGCTCGACGATGTCGCCGCGATGCTCGAATCAAAACATCGCGCGAGTGGACGAGGCATCAAACCTCATCGCCGTCACATGACATTGCATTTCATCGAGCAGTACTCGCTCCGGCCCGACGACGTGATCGAGCGTTTGAAACGCGTCGGCCGCGAAGTGGTCGCGCGAGCATTCGATATGCAACTCGACGTTGTCGGTTCATTTCCGAACGGAGATAAGCCGTGGTGGATCGGAACGCGCGCTGTTTCCGAAGAACTCGATGCATTGCACAAAGCGATCGTGGAAGGGGAGTGCCGTTCTCGCGGAAAGCTGCCGGCGCGCTCGACATTTGTTCCGCACGTAACGTTATTCCGTCAGAATTTGCAGGCGTTGGAAAGTTATTCGGTTGACCCGGTCCGTTGGCGCGTCGACTCGTTCTGCCTGATCGACAGCGTTCTCGGCAGCAAGCCGCAACACGTCGTGATCGAAAAATGGGCGCTGCCGGGCAAATGATGATTGAACCCATGAATTCCATGCTCGCGATCGACGAGCCGCCGCCGTTCACCATCGAAAATGCCGAGGGATCTTCGCCGCTCGTTCTTATTTGCGATCATGCCGGTAAAAGGATTCCGCGCTCGCTCGGCGATCTCGGCGTGGCCAGGAGCGAACTGGAGCGTCATATCGCGTGGGATATCGGCGCTGCCGGCGTCGGTTCGCATTTATCGAAAATTCTCGACGCGTTTTTTATTCGGCAAACGTACTCGCGATTGGTCATCGACTGCAATCGGCCTCTCGATGCGGCCGGTTCGATCGTGGCACGCAGCGAAGCGACGGATATTCCCGGCAATATCGGCATCGACGAAGCGGAGCGCCGCGCGCGGGCCCGCGAGATTTTTCATCCGTACCATGACCGCATCACCGGTGAATTGAATCGCCGGCAGCGCGAGAACAAGCCGGCGATACTGATCTCGGTGCACAGTTTCACGCCGTCATATCTTGACGTCGCGCGGCCGTGGCATATCGGCATGCTTTACGGAAACGATGCGCGCGTCGCGAAACTTCTGCTCGCGCGAATACGCGAAGAATCGCAGTGGAACGTCGGCGACAATGAACCTTACGCGGTGACGGCGACGACGGATTTCGCGATCCCGGTGCACGGCGAAGCGCGCGGATTGCCGCATGTGGGGCTGGAGATCAGGCAAGATCTGATCGCGGATGAATCCGGTCAGCGTGAATGGGCCGAACGCATCGCCGCATGGTTGCAGACGATTCCCGCGACGCTTTGAACGCGGCTCAGATTTTCGCCGCGCGTTTCTCGATTCGATTGAAATGCTCGAGCATCTCGGCGTAGATGCGATCGGTTTTTTCATGCAGGTGCGCGATCTCGAGTTCCGCCTTGACGTTGATTTCGTATTCGATGTCGGCTCGCACACGATCTTTTTCCGCCTGCCGGTTCTGGCTGATCAGCACGAAGCACGAAAGGAAAATGGATTCGAGCGACACGATCATCGTCAGCAAACCGAACGGATAAGGATCGAACTGCGGCGTGTTGAATTCCCACGTGTTGAGGGCGATCCAGATCAAGAACCACACGAGATTCAGCGTCAAAAACGTCATGCTGCCGCTAAACCACGAAATCCAGTCGGCGATGCGCTGCAACGGACTTATTTTCTCTTCTACTTCCTCGTTGACGTTGCGCGAAACGCGCGTGCGCAGCAGCTCGTCGGCCTTGCGCGTCATGTGGCTCATGGCCGCCAGCAGACGCAGCGCGGCGTTCGGGCTTTTCTGAAAAAGCAGCAACAGATCGTCGCGATCCAGCTCGAGCAGTTCGCAATCGGTCAGTGCGATCGCCGTGGCCGTGCGCGGGCCGCGATCGAGCAGCGCCAATTCGCCGAAGACCTCGTTCGCACCGGCGATGGCCAGCGCAATCTTTTGCCCGGCCGTGTCGCGTATGAAAAGTTCGATTTCGCCCGAGCGCACGACGTACAGCGATTCGCCCGGCTCACCGGCTTTGAACAACGTTTCGCCCGCGGCGAGCTGTTCGATATCGATGAACTCCGCCAAGCGTGCGCGATCTTCATCGCTGACATGTTCGAACAGTTCGACATCGGCCAGCGTTTGAGCATCACAAGGCATCGCATCGCTCCGCAAAGGACGTACGGTTTCGGAAAATCCGCATGTGAAAAATGGGCGGCTAGTGACAAATTATCGACAGGCCGACGGCTTCGTTTAGCGTAGAGGCAGCATGGAGGCGCTGTCCACGGAAAAATGAAATCGTTTCCGGCCGCCTGCGGGCTGACATTGCCAACCCGCCGGCCTCGGCGCAGCCATTTTTACATCTTTGGCACTCGAATTGCTTTTCTTCGAACCGAATAAGGATCGCGATTCGCGACAAAACGGAATTCTCATGCTGTTGATGTCTCACGTAGCCATGCCGATGTTGGACAAGCCGGCAGAGACGACGATGATCGGACGCTGGTTTCGACTTCGCCTGGCCGGTCTGTTGTTGGCAACGGCATCGATCGCTTCGGTTCTGTACGAAAATCAGGCGCGGCCGCTTACCTGGTTCCTGCTTGCAGCCACGGCGATCGCCTGGCCGCTGTTCGCGCGCGATCTCGGTTCACGCAGCGGCGACGCACACGCGTCGGAATTGCGCAGCCTTCTCGTCGATTCCGTACTGGCCGGGTTCTGGGTTGCCGTGATGCAGTTCAACGTGCTGCCCAGCGTGGCGATCTGCGTAATGGTGATTTGCGACAAGATCGTCGCTGGCGGACGCGTGCTGACGATTCGCGGACTGATCGTCCAGGTCGCCGCCTGCATACTCACGATGGCGGTACACGGTTTCGCATTTTCTCCGCTCACGACGATGGCGGAAATTCTCGCCACGTTGCCATTGCTGACGCTATATCCCTTGGCGTTGGGAACGTCGATGCGTGCGCAATCGCGCCGTCTCGGCGAATCGATGCGCTTGACGGCCCCGTTGACGGCTGCGCGGCAACAGGACACGAATCTGTCGGCGGCGTAAAATGCGTGCGCTCACCAGCGAGCGACATCGAGTCACGCATGGCCAAGAAGGACAAGCGAGTCGACGCTTATATCGAGAATTCACCGGAATTCGCCAAGCCGATCCTGAAGCACTTGCGCGCGATCGTGCACAGCACGTGTCCCGATGCCGAAGAAACGATCAAGTGGCGCATGCCCACCTTCATGCATCACGGTATTCTGTGCGGCATGGCCGCGTTCAAGCAGCATTGCGCGTTCGGGTTGTTCAAGCACAAGCTGGTCTTCGAAGACAAAGACAAGTCCATCAGCGCTGAAGCGATGGGACAGTTCGGACGTATCACGGCACTCGCCGAACTGCCGCCGGCCAAAACGATTGTCCGTTATATTCGCAAAGGGATGAAGCTCAACGAAAACGGCGTCGAGTTGCCGCGCGCTCCGGCGAAAAAAGCGGCATTGACGGTGCCGGGCGATCTGTCGGCCGCCTTGAAGAAAAACAAGCAAGCGCTGATCGTCTTTGAGAAATTCGCACCCAGTCACAAGCGCGAATACATCGAGTGGATCACAGAAGCCAAGCGCGACGAAACTCGAACGAAACGGCTGGCGCAGGCGGTGCAATGGATGGCCGAGGGCAAGCCTCGCAACTGGAAATACATGAACTGCTAAGCTGGCGGTGCGATAATCGAGGTCTTCACTCGCGACAGGAACTGCCTTGATTAGCACGCTGATCATCATCGCGATCACCTGCGTGGTCTCGTTTTTTGCTTTCAACGATGCCGCGCTGATGCGCCGCCTGATTCTGTGGCCGCCCGCCGTCGAGCGGCAGAAGGAGTATTACCGGCTCGTCACCTATGGACTGATCCACGCCGATGGACAGCATCTTCTGTTCAACATGATGACGCTGTTTTTCTTCGGCAAGGCGATGGAAGGTTTTTTCTCGTATAAATTAGGCCCGCTCGGGTTTGCCATTTTTTATGTGGGCGGGCTGCTCGTGTCGATATTGCCGACGTTCCTGAAGAATAGACATAACTCGAACTACCACAGCCTCGGTGCTTCCGGTGCGGTGTCGGCGGTTTTATTCGCATTCATTCTCATCGAACCGTGGGCGAAGATCCTCGTGTTCGTCGTGCCGATGCCGGCGATCCTGTATGCGATTTTGTATGTCGTTTATTCCATCTATATGGATAGGCGCGGAGTAGGAAACGTCAACCACAGCGCGCATCTTTGGGGAGCTGCTTATGGCGTTATTTTCACGATCGTCATGGAACCGCGCGTGGTGCCGCATTTCTTCAGTGCGTTGGCAAATCAAGGCGCCGTTCAGTAAGTTTTTCAATAATTTGCTCAGCTTGGATTCAATTGTTTAGGCCCAATATATTCTCCAGGCAAGTTGGAGAATGACGATGAAACGGTTATTGGGTCTCGCGTTAGTGATCAGCTTTTTGATGCTGAGCGGTTGCGTGTACGGACCAGGGTATTATCAGCGGCCCGGCGTGGTGTATGACGATGGCCGGGCGACGTATTCCGCCGCCCCAGCGGGCGACTACGACGACGGTTACGACGATGGCTATTATGCTCCCGGTTACTACTACGGAAGTGCATACGG
>DATAVJ010000046.1:0-17344 GCA_036267795.1 Rudaea sp. | reverse complement strand
CCGGTTTCCTGGAGGCGGTTGGCGAGCACGATGTTCGCTTCCTCATCGAAGCGCGCACGCAGTTCGACGACGACGGTGACGTCCTTGCCGGCGCGCGCCGCGTCGATCAGCAAGTTCACCAATGGCGAATCCGGTCCCGTGCGATACAGCGTCTGCTTGATCGCGAGCACGCCCGGATCGGTGCTCGCTTGCTTGATCAGTTCGATCACGGCGGAAAACGATTCGAACGGATGATGAAGAAGAATGTCGTGCTCGGCGATCGCCTCGAACATGCTGCGCTCGGCGACGACAGGCACTATGACGCGCGGCGTGAACTTCGGAAATTTCAGATCGGGCCGGTCGACTTGATCGTAAATCGCGTTGACGCGATGCAGATTCACCGGGCCGGCGCAGCGATAGACTTCGCTTTCGCCCAGCTCGAAATTCTGCATGAGGAAGTTCGCGACGGTTTTCGGACAGCTCTCCGCGATCTCGAGACGCACCGGTTTCGCATAGGCGCGTCCGCGCAATTCGTCACGCAACGCCAGCGCGAGGTTTTCGACTTCTTCTTCGTCGACGAACAATTCGCTGTTGCGCGTGACGCGAAACTGATACGCGCCTTTCACTTTCATGCCCTGAAACAGCTCGTCGACGAACTGCTGCAGAATGCTCGACAGGAACACGAATTCGTAGGGTTGCTCGCTCACTTCCTGCGGCAGGCGCACGATGCGCGGCAGCGAACGAGGTGCGCGCACCAGCGCCATACCGCCTTCGCGTCCGAATGCATCTTTGCCGCGCAGCGAAACGATGAGATTCAAACTTTTGTTGAGGATGCGCGGAAACGGATGCGCGGGGTCCAGACCGAGCGGCGACAGCACCGGCAGCACTTCGTTCTGGAAATATCCTTGCAGCCAGCGCTGTTGTTTGATCGTCCATTTGTCGCTGGCGATGAAATGAATGCCTTCGCGTTCCATCTCCGGCAGCAGAACGTCGTTCCACAACGCATATTGCGCGCTGACGAGTTCGAGCGCGCGCAATCTCAGGCGCGCGAGCAGCTCCGATGGCGGGATGCCGTCGGCACCGGCCAACGCGTCGCCGAATTCCACGTGATGACGGAGGATGGCGACCTGCACTTCGAAGAACTCGTCGAGATTCGAAATGCAGATGCACATGAAACGAAGACGCTCAAGCAGCGGCACCGCAGGATTTTGGGCTTGCGCCAGCACCCGGAAATTGAATTCGAGCTGCGACAGCTCGCGGTTGAGATAAAGCTCGGGCGCTTTGAAGTTGATCGGAATGTCCATTTATGCACTAATCAGAAATGTACTGATCCAAAGTGTACTAATCCAAAAGTGGATTCGCTGCTCTTAGCCTAGCCGTCATCGACCTTGCATGATAGCGAAACCTCGAACGGCGCGCTTAACCGATCTCGGCCATGCTCTGCGGTGCGAGTAGCCTCTCGCTGACGAATACGCCGCTGAACGTGCTGCCGACGCCGACTTCGCTTTCGATCTCCAGACGCGCGTCGTGAATTTGCAAAACATGCTTCACGATCGACAATCCCAGGCCGGTGCCGCCGGTTTCGCGCGACCGGCTCGTCGAGACGCGATAAAAACGTTCGCTGATGCGCGGCAGATGCTCGGCGGGAATTCCAACGCCCGTGTCGGTGACGGCGAAACGCGCGCCGCCATCGTTGGTGGCGCGCCACGAAATGTCGATGCGTCCGCCCGGCGGCGTATAGCGCACGGCATTCGAAACCAGATTGGAAAATGCGCTGTGCAAGTAATCGGACGATCCACAGATATCCAGCTCCGATTCACGCAATAGCACGATTTGATGTCGACCCTGCGACAATGCTTCGGCTTCGCGCTTGAGCGTGGTGAGCAACGCGCGCATCGGCACGCGATCGGGCGAGGGTTGTTGGCGCGCATCCAGACGCGACAAGGTCAGCAGGTCTTCCACGATCTGCGTCATGCGGCGCGATTGCCCGCGCAGATCGTCCATGATCGGTTCGAGTTGCGGCGCGATTTCCGCGTCCAGCATTTCCAGATAACCGTGCAGCACCGTGAGCGGCGTGCGCAATTCGTGCGATACGTTCGCGACGAAATCGCGGCGGACTTGTTCGAGACGCGCCAGCGGCGTGACGTCGCGCACGACGAGCAGCATGTGTTCTTGTGCGTAGGGAATCAGCCGGAACGACAAGCGGATATTTTCGTCCTGCGCCGACGGCACTTCGCGCAACGGTTCGGCGGATTGCTCGCTCGCGATCCATGTTCGCGCCGGCACGGGAAGATGGGCGTCGAGGTGCGCACGGCGATCGCGCGGCGACGACAAGTCGAGCAGCTGACCCGCGGCTTCGTTGAACCACAGGATGCTGCGTCCGCGCGTGAGGACGACGACTCCATCGGGCAACGCCGCGGCGCCTTCGCGGAATGCGCGCAGCAGTGCGATCAGACGACGTTTGCGCGAACGTTCAGCACGCAGATGCGAATAGACGTAGGCAGAAATGTCCGACCACACTCCGCGATCTTCCGGCGGCGGCCGGCGCCGGCGCGAGCGCAGCCACGACTGAATCTGATACAGGCTGACCAGCGACCACACGCAATAGACCAGCGCGGCGGCGAGCAATGTATACAATTGCGCATTCCACGGCAGACCGACCAGGAACGCCGTGGCGAGCAGGATGACGAATCGCCCAAGCGACACTTGCCATGCATGGCTTTGCAGGAATTCGAAACGCATCAGTCGCCGCTCACATCGTTTTCGCTCATGACCGCTGGCGATGATAGATCGCAAAACGGTGCATGGGGCCACCTCACGCCGGACAAGATCACGCCGGACAAGATCACGCCGTCGGCGTAGTCGAAAAGCGATAACCGGCACCGCGAACCGTTTGCACCAAGCCGTCGCAATGGGATGGCTCGAGCGTCTTGCGTAAACGGCGGATATGTACGTCGACGGTACGTTCTTCGACGTAAACGCTGCCGCCCCAGACATAATCGAGCAGCTGGCTGCGCGTGTACACGCGTTCGGCGTGCGTCATGAAAAAGTGCAGCAGCCTGTATTCAGTCGGACCGATGGGTACCGTCACTTCGCCCGCGTAAACGCGATGCGCAGCGCTGTCGATCTTGAGGCCGCCCACTTCGATGATGCCGTCGCCGTCGGTGCCGTGCGTGCGGCGCATCACCGCGTTGATGCGCGCGATCAATTCGCGTGGCGAGAAAGGCTTCACGACGTAATCGTCGACACCCGCCTCGAATCCGCCCACGCGGTCGGTTTCTTCGCCGCGCGCGGTAAGCATGATGATCGGCACGCCGCGCGTGAGGTCTTCCTTGCGCAGTCGCCGCGCGAGTTCGAGGCCGCTGGTTCCGGGCAGCATCCAGTCGAGCAGGATCAGATCCGGAACGCGTTCGGCGATCATGCCTTGAGCCGCGCGCGCGTCGGCTGCATGAACCGGATCCATGCCGGCCTTGCGCAAGGCGAAGGCAACCATCTCGCGAATCGCGGGTTCGTCCTCGACGATCAGAATGCACTTCTGCATGTGCGGTTGCACTCCTGGCGCGACTGGCCGTATGACAATACGGTTATTGCAGCGGTTTATTGTTACGCGCGGATGACAGGGCGTTGCAAGTGGTCGAAATACAAGCGGAAACGGCCGCTCCGAATTTGCCTTGGTCGGCGGGTTTGATCTTGCGCCGTCGCAATTCGAGCACGATGGGCGTGAATTCTGAAATGCGCGCTTCGATGCGCGAGCGCTGGTAGTAAT
Source organism: Rudaea sp. (assembly GCA_036267795.1). Classification (GTDB taxonomy): domain Bacteria; phylum Pseudomonadota; class Gammaproteobacteria; order Xanthomonadales; family Rhodanobacteraceae; genus Rudaea. The sequence goes on along the minus strand of DATAVJ010000046.1, from coordinate 13,599 downwards.
CCAGGTCGCTGCGTTTGAGAAGATCCTTGAGCTGGTTCAACGCATCTTCCGCGCGGCCGTTGAGATACGCCGCGGCGGCATGCGCTTCGCCGGCGCGCACGGGATCGCCGGCCAATTCGCAAGCGCGCGCGAACAAGGTTTGCAGATCGGGATCTTCATCGTCCTTCGACAATTGCGGCCGCAGGATTTCCTGCGCGCGCTTCGCGCTTGTTTTTTCGCCGCTTTGCAACAGCGCCTGCGCTTGCGACATCACGAGCGGGCGATTGTCGGGGAAATCGTTTTGCAGGCTGGCGTAACGCTTCAGGCTTCCTTCGCGATTGCCCGTCATCAGTTCCGATTCGCCGGCCGCCAGCTGCAACACGAGATTGTTCGGTTGCTGCGTGATCAATTTGTCGGAAACGGTCTGCGCTTTTTTGGCGTCGCCGGAATTCAGCAGCGCCAGCGCGTAACCGTAACGGTTCGGCATGTTGACGAAGGACGGATCATTGTGGAGATTGTCCGCGTAGTACGTTGCTGTCTGCGACGGCTGCATCGAGGCCAGCACGCGCACGCGTTCGCGCATGAGTTCGTAATATTCCTCCGAACTGGCGCCCCACAGATCGCCGTGTCCGGATGCATCGATCAGTTTGCCGATGCGCGATGTGGGCGAGTAATTGAAGGTCGGCATCAGAATCGAGGACGCGAGTGCGCCTGGATCGGGTATGTCGTTCGTCGGCGAAGTTGCATACGTCGTGGTCGATTTGGGACACAACGAACCGACTTCGCAAGGAGCTCCCACGTCGATCGTCGGCTTGACGCCTTTGCGCATCGCCTCGGCACGCTCGCGCGCTTCGCTGATGCGTTCATTGGTAACGGGGTGGTCCATCAGCAATGCGGGAATGTCGTTTTCGTCGAAACCCGGACGCAGCGCGTGTTGCATGCGTTCAAAGAAATCCGCCATTGCCTCGGGATCGTAACCGGCTTTCGCCAATGTCTGGATGCCGACGCGGTCGGCTTCCGATTCGTCGGCGCGTGTGAAGTTGATCTGCATCTGCGCGGCAAGGCCTTCGACCGTTGCGATGGCGCCGGCGCCGGAGTTGCTCGTGCTGTACGGACTTTCACGCGACGCTGCCACGATCGCGCCCACCATGGCGAGCACCATCAGCGGCGCATATTTCTGCTCCGCTTCGACGGCGCGCACGAGATGCTGCTGCGTCACGTGCGAGATTTCGTGCGCGAGCACGGCGGCAAGTTCGTTTTCGTTCGCCGTCGTGGTGATCAGGCCGGCATTCACGCCGACAAATCCGCCGGGCAGGGCGAATGCGTTGATCTCCATGTCGCGCACGATGAAAAACGTGAACGGCTGATCCGGTTTCGGGCTGTACGCCACGAGCCGATAGCCGATCATGTTGATGTAGTCGTTCAGCAGCGCATCGTCGACGACCTGACTCTGATTGCGCAGCTCGTGCAGCATGTAGAAGCCGTATTGCCGCTGTTCTTCCGGCGACGCGATCGCGCCTGCGGAACTGCCCATGTTCGGCAATTGCTGATCGTTCGCGCGCGCGGGAAAGCCTGCCAGGAATGTGCAGGCCAGAAACGGCAACGTGAGGAACGAGAAACGGCGCATGGCGGACCGGACGGAAGGCAATCAGACGATGACCACGTGAGACAACATAGCGCAGAGTTGAGTTCTCGGCCACACGCAGACAACAGGATACTCAGGCGGCGTTAACGTGGCCGGCAAAACTGCGGTTAAACTGTCGCAGACGCTTGAAATCGCGCAGTTTCTCCCCATTCCACCATTCTGCAGCCCCGAGGCGGGAAGGTCATGCCCAAAGTCGAAATCTACAGCAGCGCCAATTGCGCCTATTGTCTGGCCGCGAAGAACTTCCTGAAGCAGAAAGGACTCGATTACGCCGAAATCCGCATCGACACCGATCCGGCGGAGCGCGAGAAGATGATGGCGCGTGCGCAGCGGCGTACCGTGCCGCAGATTTTCATCGACGATCGTCATGTCGGTGGTTACGACGATCTCGTCAAAGCCGATCGCGACGGAAGTCTGGCGAAAATCATCGCAGGCGCCACGTGAGCGACGATCGCGTCAGCGAGTTCGCGGAATTCCGGCGGCGCATGAATGAGCGGATTCTCGGCGAGGACAATCAGGTTGTCCGGCGGTTTTTCGCGCTTGATACGCAGACGTACAAAGACGGGGCACTGCAGGCGAAGACGAAGGAGATGCTCGGTCTTGTCGCGTCGATGGTTTTGCGGTGCGACGACTGCATCAGTTATCACGTCGCCGAGTGCCGTCGGGCCGGTGTGACGCGGGAGGAGTTTTTCGAGGTGTTCAGCGTCGGCCTGGTGGTGGGCGGGTCGATCGTGATTCCGCATTTGCGGAGAGCGGTGGATTTTCTCGATCAGCTCGAAAGCGGCGCGTGCGCTTCTGAAGCTTCGTGATCCAGGTTTGTTTAGAGTGGAAACTTAGTGCGATACGCGCAGCAAATGCAGCGCAACGCCATTCCCATCCAGTCCATCCATGCGGGAAAGCGCAACAGAATCGAACGTGCTTGCGGCAGTCGCGTTGGACTGGCGCAAACTGCACGACGACGGCGGCCATTCCGGCTGCGACGATTCCCGCGTGCAGGACAAAACAGCCGTGCCGGCGGGATCGCTCACCTCGAAATGCTGCGCGTCAACCGCGCGATATTGCGTGAGATGCAACCGTTGCGGCGTCGCTTGTTCCGCATCGGCGACAAGAACCCAATCGCCTTGCCATGCTTGTCCATCACTCGTTTCCGATAGCGGCAAGCGGACAATATCGAGCGGCTGCAGCTGCAGCATGGAATCGTCGACGCTGCCGCGTTCGCGTCCCAACCATGCCAGCGCGTGCGCGCCGGATTCGAATTGCAGATCCAGCGTCAGCATCGAATCGCCGTGGGCGCCTTGCGCGGACGTATCGAACGGATCGTTGCCGCCCACGATGTGAATCAGCGGAACGTGCGCGATGTGTCCGTTGAACGACGCCGCACCGAAATACCATACCGGTTGTCCGACGGTGTCGTAGCTCATCAGCGCGACGCTCAGTTGGCCTTCCTGCAATTCCACGCTGAGCACAGTGCGATTGGCCGTCGCGTCACCGTTGTTCGACGTGAACCAGAATCCCGATTCGGGAACGATGGATGGAGCATCCGGCGCGCTGCGATCGAGCAACGTAAATGCGCGCAACTTCGGCGATGACCCTGCGCCGTCGGCCGCATAAAAACTCACGTGGTAGATGTCGGGATCGAGGGACGGCTTGTCGACCGCGAGCGCGGGATTCAATTCGATGGAGAAAGGCGACGATTTACGATCGCACAGCGTAAGGTCCGAACCGGCGTCGATGCGCATGTCGGTTCCGTCGAGCGTCACGTTTTTCAGCGACGGCGTACATTGCGTGGGCCACTGTCCGTTGACGGTCAGCATCGATGCGTTCGTTGCTGTCGCCGCATGTTGTTCGATCGTGTATGTCGCGGGGGCAGCATGGGTGAGCACGGACACGGCCAAACCGAGCGGCAAAACCGCCAATGAACGGCGCATCCACGATGGCGTGACCCCAACCCTCATCTGCAACGTTATCGGTTCCTTGTTAGGCCGTGAAGTATACAGGATAATGCGCGCCCTCTTGCGATTCCGGATGGCTGGAAGCGTGTTGTCCCAATGCCGTCCGGACGGTGTCCGATTCGCGAATTCTTAATTCTGATTTAACCTGATGTTGGTTAACACGCTATGAGCAAGACAATTGCCGTGATCCGCGGCGATGGCATCGGCCCGGAAATCATGCACGCCACGTTGCGTGTGCTGGATGAACTCAATGCCGGCCTTCAATACGATTTCGTCGAGGCCGGATTGGCGGCGCAGGAAAAATTCGGCGAACTGCTGCCGGCGGCGACGCTGGAGAGCATCGCGCATCATCGCGTCGCGCTGAAGAGTCCGTTGACGACGCCGGTCGGCGGCGGTTTTTCGTCGCTGAATGTCGAGCTGCGCCGACGCTTCGATCTTTATGCAAATGTGCGTCCCGCGCTGACGATTCCCGGAACGAAAGCGCGTTACGACGGCATCGACATCATCACCGTCCGCGAGAACACGGAAGGCGCGTATGGATCGGAAGGCCAAACGTTGTCGGCGGACGGCGATACGGCGCAATCGCTGATTCGCGTCACGCGCCGCGGCTCGGAGCGCATCGTGCGTTATGCGTTCGATCTCGCGCAGCGCACCGGACGCAAGAAAGTCACCGTCGTTCACAAAGCCAACATCATGAAGACCACGTCGGGATTGTTCCTGAATGTGGCGCGCGACGTGGCGAAGAATTATCCGGACATCGTCTGCACGGAGATGATCGTCGACAACTGCTGCATGCAGCTCGTGATGAATCCGCAGCAATTCGATGTCATCGTCACGACGAATCTTTTCGGCGACATCATTTCCGATCTGTGCGCGGGGCTCGTCGGAGGTTTGGGCCTTGCGCCCGGTGCGAACATCGGCACGGAAGCGGCGATTTTCGAGGCGGTGCACGGCTCGGCGCCCGACATCGCCGGCAAAGGCATTGCCAATCCGTGTGCGTTGCTGCTGGCAGCGTGTCAGATGCTCGACCATCTCGGTATGGGCGACGAGGCACAACGTGTGCGTAAAGCGATCCGCTACACGTTGGCGGCGAAAGACCGCGTCACGCCGGATCTCGGCGGCAACGGATCGACCGCGGCGTTCGCCGACGCATTGATCGAGCGTCTCAAGAAAACATAACCGCGCCGTTACAATGCGGCCATGCGTCGATTTCTATTCCTGATCCCGAGCGCACTTGCATTGAGTGCGTGCTCGACTGTCGGCTATTACGCGCATCTGGCGCATGGCGAGTATTCGCTGATGTCCGCACGGCAGCCGATCGATAAGGTAATCGCCGATCCGAAAACCGATCCGGCGCTAAAATCGAAATTGGAATTGGCGGAGCAGGCGCGCGCGTTCGCGTCGGATCATCTGAAACTTCCGCGCAACGCGAGTTACACGCGCTACGCCGATTTGCATCGCGCCTATGCCACATGGAACGTGTTCGCGGCCGAGGAATTTTCCGTCGAACCGTTGAAACACTGTTTTCCGCTCGTCGGCTGCATCGGTTACCGCGGCTATTACGATCGCGCGCGTGCCGAACAGGAAGCCACGCGGTTGCACGCACAGGGATACGAAACGTACATCGGCGGATCGACGGCGTATTCGACGTTGGGCTGGTTCGCCGATCCTATCCTCAACACCATGATCCGATGGGGCGACGACGAACTCATCGGCACGATCTTCCACGAGCTTACGCATCAGAAGATTTATATCAAGGACGACACGGAGTTCAACGAATCGCTCGCGATGTTCGTACAGCAGGAAGGTCTTCAACAATGGCGGGAATTGCACGGATTGCCGCGCGCGGACGTCGCCGAACTGAAGCGCGACGAGGAATTCACGGCGCTGGTTCTGCAAACGCGCGAACGTCTGAAAACGTTGTATGCGTCAGCCGTGTCGAAAGACGAAATGCGTCGGCGCAAGCGCGAGGAAATCGAACGGTTGCGCAGCGACTATTTCCGTCTACGCGATACCGAGTGGCACGGCCGAGGCGATGACGACGCGTGGATCAACTCTGACATCAACAACGCCAAACTCGCTCCGTTCGGACTCTACAACACCTGGGTTGCCGCATTTGCAACATTGTATAAAAAGCAACCGTTGTCGGCGGATGGCGCGTACGACTGGTCGAAATTCTTCGACGCAGCCGCCGCCATTGGAAAGCTCGACGCAGACGCGCGCAAACGCGCGCTGCGCGAATTGAAGAACGATCAGAGCTTGCTGAACAAATAGAGCCAGCGATCGGTCTTGCCAAGTCCAGGACCTTTGTAGGAGATCAGGTCGCGCTTGTCGTCAGGGCGGCGAAAAATTTCGCTGCTCTTCACGAACTTGAATCCGTGCGATTCGAAATCCTTGCGCGCGAATTGCTCGTCGATGCGATGCAGCGTGCCGGCGTCGGCACTGCCGCTGCCTGTTTTCGCAGAATGATCTTCGACGACGATGACGCCGCCCGGTTTCAACGCGTGCTGGAGCTGATCGAGCACGCTGCTCACGTCGATCTTGTTCCAGCCGTCCTTCGGCGAAACCCAATACAGATCGTGATAGGCCTTGATCAGGAAAATCGCGTCGAGCGAGTTGTCCTTGAAGCCCATGTGATCGGTATCGACCACCTTATGCTCGACGTTGTTCAGATGATGCTGCTCGATGCGGTCTTTCCATTTGGCTTGCGAGAACGCGTCGTAGCCCGGATTGTTGATGAGCAGAACGTGTCCATTGTCGCCGACCACGTAACTGATCAGTTCGCTGTAATACCCTTCGGCGGCCATGAAATCCGCGACCGTCATGCCGGGTTTGATGCCCGAGAAACGCAGGACGTCGGGGGGGCGATCGAGTTTGTCGCGTTTGATGTCGGCATCGCTGCGGCCGGCGTGTCCGACCGCTTTGTCGTAGATGTCGGCAGCGAACGACGTGGATGACGCTAACAGCAGTCCCGCGAAGAAAAGTGCGACGCGCGCGCGCATGACGATCTCCCGTGTGAGTTGTCCGCATCGTAAGCGAACGTCGGTCGATTGCGCATGCCGGAAGTCGTGGACGCGCAATTTCCGTCACGCGCATGTGCGCGCGGAAATTCCGCACGCCGCGCATCGCCGGCGGCGTACGGGATACCTCAACTCACGCCGGCCAAAGCCACATGAACGTGGCGCCGACGATCAGCGCATAGATCACGCCATCGATCACATGCTTCAAACTGCTGCGCCACGTGTGCGACCACCAGATCGCATTCGGGATCGGTCCGGCTGCGTGGCCGAGCAGGGCAGCCAACGCCATCACATGGAATACGTGCGCGGACGGCGTGCCTGCGGCAAGCGTATGCGCAGCCAGCAACGCGCACAGGAACGAGATGACGAGACAAAACAGGAACCATTGCGTCAACGGGGCGCCCATGCTCATCGGCGCGCCCGCTTTTAGCGCGATCATCGCCAGCGGACCTTCCGCGAACTTCTGCTTCACTTCCGGCGTCTTCATGCCTTCCATCGTGCAGAACGGCACGTTGTACATGCCCGGTTCGGTCATGCCCTTGCGCAACGCCGCGCGAACTTCTTCCTCGTTTGTGAATCCATGATAGTCCGGTCGATGCCAGAACTGCAGAAGCATGTTCAACAAACTGCTCGCGATGAAAACGAACACGGCCGACAGAACGATCGGCAGCCAAAGTTGCATCAGCGTAACCATACGAGAACCTCCCCGGTTGTGTACGAGGCCGAAGTCTACTCCGGAGCCCCGTCCCGACAAACGATTCGCGCTATTACAGCAATTTACAGGCTTTCGCTTGATGACGGCCGCCGCAGGCGGTAGCGTGGCGACAGGCCGCACAAAGGAAGGACGGATGCGATTTTCCCAATGTTTAATCGTCTGCCTGTCGATGGCGAGCGCGGCTCCTTCGTTCGCCCAAACCGTGTTGCCCAAAGTCGACGTCACGGCGCCCTACACGCAATTGCACGGCGGTTACGTCGTGTCGTCCAACTTTAGCCTCGATCCGAAAATGTCGGCGGTTGTCTATCCCAACGAGCCTTTCCAGAAAGACGACGTGGTCTGGGCGAAAACGCAAAACATGCAGGACGACGAATATTTCGTCTTGCAAGAATGCTCGAGCGCGGATTGCACCATGGGTCACATCCTTCGCGTGTGGACGAAGCACGGTGCGATCGGCACGAACTATCATGATCCCAATCGCGTTTTCATCCCGCACGAAGGCAAGTTTTTCATGTGGATGCAGCGTTTTGCATCGCCGGGCTCGGTGCCGGCATTCTCCGGATTCGAAGCTTTCAGCCCACCGCTCGTGCTCAATCCGACCGGCAACGCCGATCAGTTCCAGGTGATCGACGTGCAGGCTGCGCAAGAGAAAGGGCCGGAGAAAGTCGTCTCCACCGAGCACGACGGCATGGATTACGTCATCCGCTACGAAAGCGGTACGGTCGTTTTCGTGCAGCGCATGCACGCGGCCGAATAACGTCACTTGCGGATGTCGGTGTCCTGAAGCTGTCCTGATCGTGTCCGACTAGTCTGAATTCTTTTCGCTAGATTGAAATGGGCCCCGCTGCGAGCGGGCCATCTGGCTGAAGGGGAATTCGCATGTCGACACGTTCATGGGTTATCGGTCTTTGTTTACTCGCTCCATTGTCGCTACCGGCACAAAATGTACTGAAGAACTCCAGTTTCAACACCGACGCCATCGGCTGGGCGACGAGCCAAAACACGATATGGGAAACCGCAGAAGATCATCACGGCAATGCGGATGATCCCGCCGGCGGTTCGTTGCGGATTTCCACATCGGTTGTTGATTTCGCGGAGCAGTGCGTAACGGTGTCGCCGCTGAAGGAATACGTGATCGACGCGTGGATCGAAACAGATCCGAACCCGCAATTCGCGCCATGCACGGGTGCGAACTGGTCGTTCGAAGTTGTCTTCTGGGACGATTCCGAGTGCAGCGCCAATCCGCTGGCATTTCTCGCAGAAGCGCACACGAGCGGTGACGCGATTACCGACGGGTGGATCGAAAAGACGCTGATAGGTCAGGCTCCGATGACGGCCGGCTCCGCGCAGGTCAAACTTGCCTCTACATGTAGTCTGCGCAACGGCGTCGCCACGTACTATGTCGACGACATCACACTGCAATCGGATGCCATTTTTGCATCTGATTTCGAAGTGCCGCCGCCGGTCATCCATCCCCAGCAGCCGCCGACGCCGTGATGGCTCAGTCTTCTTCGACGCGTGGCCGATACGCCTCCGCCAATTGCTTCTGCACCTGCGCGGGCACCGGATCGTAGTGGCTGAACTCGATGGCGTAGCGGCCCTGGCCGCCCGTCATCGCTTTCAGTTCGGTTTGATAATCCGTGACTTCGGCGAGCGGAACCTGCGCCTTGATGACGATTTCGCCGCCGCGCACCGAATCGGTGCCGTTGATGCGCGCGCGCTTGCCGGAAAGTCCGCCGGTGACGTCGCCCATGTAGGCGTCCGGCACGAAGACATCGAGGTTCACGATCGGCTCGAGCAGTTGCGGTTTGGCTTTCATGATCGCATCGAGAAACGCTTTCTTGCCTGCGGTCACGAAGGCCACTTCCTTGGAATCGACGGGGTGATATTTGCCGTCGTAAACGACCACGCGCACATCCTGCAATTGATAACCCGCGATGGCGCCGTGATCGAGCACTTGCCGCACGCCTTTTTCTACGGCGGGAATGAATTGTCCCGGGATAGTGCCGCCTTTCACTTCGTCGACGAATTCGAATCCCGCACCGCGCTTTAGCGGCTCGATGCGCAGGAACACCTCGCCGAATTGCCCGGCCCCGCCGGTCTGCTTCTTGTGCCGGTGATGGCCTTCCGCCGTGCTCGCAACCGTTTCGCGATACGCGATTTTCGGCGGACGCGTTTTCACTTCGACGCCGTAGCGTTCTTTCATGCGTTCGAGCATCAGCTTCAGATGCAAATCGGACAATCCGCGCACGACGGATTCGTTCAATTCCTTGTTGTGTTCATAGCGGAAGCAGGGATCTTCTTCGGCCAGTTTGTGCAGCGACTGCGCGAGTTTCTGCTCCTGGCCCTTATGCGCCGGTTCGACGGCCAGTCCGAACATCGGCTTCGGGAATTCGAGCGGCTTGAGATGGATCTGATCCTCATCGTGCGAGTCGTGCAGGAGCGCATCGAAATGGATCTCTTCGATCTTCGCGACCGCCGCGATATCGCCGGGAATCGCATGATCGATCTCGACGTGATCTTTGCCTTTGAGTTTGAACAGATGGCCGACCTTGAACGGTTTCTTGCCGTCATCGATGAAAAGTTGCGTGTCTTTTTTTACCGTGCCCTGATACACGCGAAACACGCTCAGCTTGCCGACGAAAGGATCGTTGACGATCTTGAACACGTCGGCGATCACGTGCTGTTTCGGGTCGGGCTTGGCATCGATTTGCGTGGCGTTCGCGCCCGCGCCTTTCACGAACGGCGGGGGATTGCCTTCCGACGGATTGGGCAACAACTTCTCGGCGATCTGCAAAAATTCCTTCACACCCGCGCCGGTACGCGCGGAGACGAAACAGATCGGCACCAGATGCCCCTCGCGCAGACACTGTTCGAAGGCATCGTGCAGTTCCTGGCCGGACAAACCTTCTTCGCCCTTGTCGAGGAAGCGATCCATCACGGTTTCGTTGATCTCCACCACCTGATCGATGATGCGTTGATGCGCTTCGGCGACGCTGGAAAAATCCGCGACGCCTTCCGGCTTGAAAAAACAGTCGACCACGGATTTCCCGTCCTGCGCCGGCAAATTGATCGGCAGACATTCCGGACCGAATGCGTCGCGCAATTCCTCGACCACTTTGCGCGAGTTGCCGCCGTCGATCTTGTTGACGACGATGATGCGCGCCAGTCCGCGGGATTTCGCGTGATGCATCAAACGCTGCGTTCCGAATTCGATGCCGTTGTGCGCGTTGACGACGATCACGCATGTTTCGACGGCGGCGAGCGCAGTCAATGTGGGCCCCCGAAAATCCGCCGCGCCGGGCGTGTCGATCAGGTTGATGTGGCAGTCGCCGCGGTCGATCGACGCGATCACCGTGTTCAACGACTGTTTGCGTTCCTTTTCCATCGGTTCGTAATCCGACACCGTCGTCCCGCGCTCGACCGACCCCGCTACCTGGATCGTACCGCCTGCGTGCAGCAACGCCTCGAACAGCGTCGTCTTGCCCGCGGCGGAATGCCCGGCGAGCGCGATGTTTCGGATGCCTTCGGTGGTGTACGGCATGATGTCCTCCTGGACCTTTCGGTTCGGATCGGACTTGCAAGCGTTCTCCTTTACGCGGAGATGGTCAAGTGGCGGTGCAGGATGACGCGGTAAATCCGGCACAAAAAAATGCCGGCTGGAACACCAGCCGGCATGTGCATCATGTCGCGGTCAGTGACCGTGATCGTCGTCTTTGCGTTCCGGTTGTTTCTTTTCGTCCTTGGGCGGCGCTTTTGAAGCTTCCTTCGCTTTCGGCGTCGCGCGGTTCGCGGGCGATTGCGGCGTTGCGTTCGTCGCGCGTTCGTTCGTGGTGGTGCGCCGTACCGTTTCCGTATGCGTCGTATTGGTATGCGCCGTGTCCACCTTCGAATGCTCGCCGTTATTCGTTACGGCAGCACGATGTTCCGTGTTGGCCGTGGGGCGCGGCGGCTGCGGAGTATTGGCAGTCGTGCGCTGCGGCGGAGCATGACCCTGCTGCGGCGCATGGCTCCCTTCGCCCGGCCGGCCGCCGCCACGATTCGGAATCGGCGGTGCATGAGCGATCGATGGCCGCGGCGGTTGACGCTGCGTGAAATGGCGATTCACCCATTGCGTGCGCTGCCCGTAGAACGGACGATTGTGATAGTGCGCGTCCCAATACGAGCCGATCGAAAACGTCACGACGGGAATTCCAATGCGCGGGCCGTAATCCGCGAGGAACACCGGTTGGTTGTCGTATTCTTCCTCGAGGTACGTGCCGGGCACCCATCCGCGATCGTCGCCGACGACCACGTCGCACCAGCTATAGCCTTCGATGCAACCTTGCACGTCGACCGGTGTGCCGGCGGCGAGATCGGTGATCGCTGGATATTCCGAATCGGGGCCGGATTGCAGGCTGATGTCGGCAACCAGAAAACCTTCGGCGGCATACGCGAACATCGGCGCGGCGAGCGCCAGCGCAATCGCCGTCCCTAGTAAACGCTTCATACGTCTCCCTCCATGGTGAGATGCGGGAGCCGACAATGCGCCTGTCCACCTGAAAGGAAATTAACCAGCGATCACCAGGCGCGTTGATACTGCAAGGGCGCGGCGATTTTGACGCCCAGCTCCTTGGCCGCGCGGCGCGGAAAATAGGGGTCGCGCAGGAATTCACGCGCCATGATGACGATGTCGGCTTCGCCGCGATCGAGTATTTCCTGCGCCTGACGTGCGTCGGTGATCAGGCCAACGGCGCCCGTGGCGATTCCCGCCTCGCGGCGAATGCGGGCGGCGAACGGGACCTGATAGCCCTGAGCCACGGGGATTTTTGCATGCGGCGACGTGCCGCCGGACGAGCAGTCGACAAGATCGACACCGTCGGACTTGAGCATGCGCGCCAGTTCGACGCATTCGTCGATGTCCCAACCGCCTTCGACCCAGTCCGTCGCCGACACGCGCACGAACAGCGGACGCGGCGCCGGCCATTCTTTGCGCACGGCCGCGACGACCTGGCGCAGAATCCGCGCGCGGTTTTCAAGCGAGCCGCCATATTCGTCGTTGCGTTTGTTGCTGAGCGGAGACAGGAATTCGTGCAGCAAATAGCCGTGCGCCGCGTGGATTTCGACAACCGCGAAACCGGCTTCGCGCGCGCGTCGCGCCGATGCCGCAAAATCCGCGATGACCTTTTGTATGCCGGCGGCGTCGAGGGCCGCGGGCATCGGATAATCACTGTCGAATGCAATCGCGCTGGGCGCGACCGGCGTCCACGCGCCCGATGTCAGGGCCTTGCCGCCGTGCGACGGGATTTCCGTGCTGCCCTTGCGGCCCGCGTGCGCGAGCTGGATGCCGGGTGCCGCGCCTTGCGCCGCGACGAAAGACGCAATGCGTTTCCACGCGGCTTGTTGCGTGTCGTTCCAGAGCCCCGTGTCGCCCGGCGAGATGCGGCCTTCCGGAGAAACGCTCGTCGCCTCGGTGAACACGAGACCGGCACCGCCGACGGCTCGGCTGCCGAGGTGTACCAAGTGCCAATCGTTCGGTATGCCGTGTTCCGCCGAGTATTCGCACATTGGCGATACGACGATGCGGTTGCGAAGTTCGACATTCCCGAAATGGACGCGGTCGAACAGTTTCATGGGCGAACTCCTTTTGCCGAAGGAGCGAAGTATGACCGACTCGCCGAAAAGTAAACCCTTGCGCAGATGAATAAATCTTTAGTTTCGGGCGAGAGCCATCAAAGCAGCCGCCGCAACTCCGGCAACAACGGCAGCTTGCGCACCCGCACGGTCGTCGCGGCATACACCGCATTCGCCAGCGCAGGCGCGGCACTCGGCACGCCAATCTCCCCAGCACCGCTCGGCTCCTCGGTCGAATCCACAATGTGCACTTCTACACTTTGCGGCGCCTGCGCCATGTGCATCGGCGAATAGTCGGTGAAGTTGTGCTGCTGGACCTGGCCTTCCTTGACCGTGATGCCGAGATTGAGCGCCGCCGAGATGCCGTCGATCGTGCCGCTCATCATCTGCGCCTCGACGCCCAGCGGATTCACGACGCGGCCCACGTCCACCGCGCACACGGCGCGATGGATGACGAGATTCGTACCTATCACCGAAACCTCGAATGCGTGCGCCGCGTAGCCCCCGAACGTGAAATGACAGGCGATGCCGACGCCGTGGCCGTCGTTGCGCTTGTCTTTCCAGCCGATCCTGTCGGCGGCGATGTTCAAGACGTTGGCGAGCCGGCCCGTATCGAAACCGGGGTTGTCGGAACCTTCATATTTCAGCTTGCGCGGCTCGCCCAGCATGTCCAGG
>DATAVJ010000045.1:0-7979 GCA_036267795.1 Rudaea sp. | reverse complement strand
ACCACTGCGCTATCCGTTCCTTGAAGGGCGTTTTTGCCGCGTCATCCATCGGCAGCAACGGCCATGCACTCGCCAGCGTTTGATACAACATGAATTCGTCGATCGTGTCGGGCGCCGTCATGCCCGCGACGACGGTCCGGTGCGTCGCGTTCAGGGTCATCCAGCGCGACACCGCGTCGGACCATCGGTCTGCGTCGTCGCTGAGCGTGACCAGACGCATGCGCGCATCTTCGCCGCGCTTGTGATCGTGCGTGGCCGTCGCCAGCATGCTGTGCGGAAAACGGCGCGATCGTGCGATGCATGCCGTGTGAAACTCGTCCACGCCCATCGAGAACGCATTCGGATCGGAACCCACTTCATTGCGCGAAAGCAGTCTGATCTCGCGATAGAACACCGTGTCCTCCATGGCTTTCGCAGCGATGGGCGCGGTGAGTTGCTGGAAACGCACGGCGGCTTCGCGTTGTATCGCTTCCGACTCGGGCTCAAGCGAATCGCGCAAACAGCGCGCGATGAAATCCAGCGCATCGTAGTCTTCCGGTTTGAGTTCACGCATCGTGCGTTCGAGTGCAAACGCAAGAATCGCCGAATCCTCCGGCGCCAACGAACCGGGCATGCCGTAACAGCGATAGACGGGAAACGCGACGATCAATTCGATCAGCGCTCGCCGCACCGCGGCATAGGTGAGGTGCGACGAGTCCGGCGCGCGCGACGCCAGTGCGTGGAAACTTCGTGCGACGCGGCCGAGATCCGCGCCGAAACTTTCGCCGAGCACCTGGCGCCGCGCATCGGCCACTGCGCCGCGAAATTCCCACGGCCGTCCGCTGACGCGCCGCCACAACACGTCGAGCGTGCCCTGGCCGGCGGGATTGTGCATCAGCGCGCCGACCTGATCCATGAAGTCGTAGCCCGTCGTTCCCGCCACGCCCCAGTCGCGCTGCGGTTCGTGCGAGGCGAATATCTTTTCCACGACGATGTACGCTTCGCCGTCGCGCAGGTGCGCGGGGCGCTTTGATTTTCTTCGTTCGAGTTCGGCGCGCAGCTTGTGGCAATACTCGATGGGGTAGGCGAGACCGTCGACGTGATCGACGCGAACACCGTCGATCAGACCCGATTCGAAAAGTTCGAACGTAGCCGCGTGCACGTCGTCGAACACGTGCTCGTCCTCGATGCGCAGCGCGGCCAGTTCGGTGATGTCGAAAAACCGCCGCCAGTTGATTCGCTCCGGCGCCACGCGCCATTCGTCCAATCGGTAATGCTGGCGTTCCAGCAGCGTGTTCAGCGCTTCCGGCTCGATGTCGCCGCCGAGTTTCTGCGCGTCTGCCGCGGCGATGGGCCATCGCGAAGAGTGATGCGCAATCTTCCACTCGCCATTTTCGCGGACGACAGTTATCGCCTTTTCGTTCAGTGCATCTGCATATGGCCGGTCGAGATAAGGCAGCAGAACCTTGCCGTGCAGTCCGCGATGTTCGGGCGTCCAGTCGATGTCGAAATGCCGCGCGTAGTCGCTGTCGCGCCCGCGCGCGAGCACGTCGTTCCACCATGCATTGTTTTTTCCCGCCACACCCATGTGATTCGGCACGATGTCGAGAATGACGCCCATGCCGCGCGCGCGCAACGCGGCGACCAGACGCCGCAATCCTGCGATGCCGCCCAGTGCGTCGCTCACGTGCGTGAAGTCGACGGTGTCGTAGCCGTGCGTGGAGCCCTCGCGCGCGCGGAAAATCGGCGACAGATAAAAATGACTGACGCCGAGCGCGGCGAAGTAATCGACATGCGCACGCGCCGCATCGAAACCGAAGTCGCGCGTGAGCTGCAGGCGTACGGTGGCTCGCGGTGTCATCTCGCGTGTTTCCTGGCGCGGGCAAGCCGCTTCAACCGTCGTGCGACGTTGCGCGAATCCAGAAGACGTTTCGCCTCCATGCGATAACGCCGGCGCCAATTCGGATGCTCGCCGACAGTGCCCGGAAGATTCGGTTGTTCACGCGCGACGACGAGATCCTCGACCGGCACGACAATCAACGGTGAAGGCGATTGCGCTGCCAGATCGATGGCGGCGTCGACGACACGCCCGGATGTCGCGCGCGCGGATATCTGCGCAGCTCGCGCGAACTGCAACTTTGCGGTTTCTCGTTCGGCGCGCTCCGCGTGTTCGCCCACCTCGCCGAACAGATGCAGCCGGCGTCGCCAATCCAGATCGCGCGATGTCCACCAGCCGGCTACCGGCGCGATGTCATGCGTGGACGTCATTGCCACGGCACCGGCGCGCCATCGTTTTGGCGCCAGAAATTTTTTGCCGTCGCGCATGAACGGCAGAACGTCCAAACCGAGAATGCCGGCTTGCGAAAGGCGGGCACGGCAATCGCCCGGCACCGTTCCCAGATCTTCACCGATGACGATGCAGCGATGACGCCACGATTCCAGCGCAACGAGCCGCACGAGATCGGCGAAAGGATATTGGACGTAGGCGCCTTCCGCGGTCTGTGCACCGTTCGGCACCATCCACAGGCGCATCAGCGACATGACGTGATCGAGCCGCACGCCGCCGGCATACCGCATCGCCGCGCGCAGAATGGAAAGAAACGGCGCAAAGCCCTCGCGGCACAGCGACGTGGGCGAAAAAGTCGTGAGACCCCAATTCTGGCCGATAGCATTGAGTGCATCCGGCGGCGCGCCGATCGTCGCGCCGATAAGCATGTTGCGCGGCTGCGACCAGCATTCGCTGCCGCGCGGATCGACACCGACGGCCAGATCCGCAATCAAACCAATCGGCATTCCCCGCGCGCGGGCCGCCGATTGCGCCGACATCAGGCCTTTCGATGCGCACCACTGCATGAATTGATGGAATGCGATGCGCTCTCGATTCTCGTTCGCGAACGTTCGAGTCCACGACGATGCCGCGACCGGTTTTTTTGCAGCGACGGACGATTCGTCAAGCGCTTCGAAACAGGCGTGACCGAATAACTCCGCACCGCGGCGCGATTGGAAGTCGGCAAATTCGGCGGCGCCCGCAATCTCGCCGCTTCGAAAGCGTTTGAACACCACATCGAAAATCCGCCGATGAATCGCAGATGACCGCGGCCAGTCGATCAACGTCGATCGACGTGCCCTTGCAATATCCGACACGAGTTTTTCGCCTCTCACGATCCGCGAAAATTCCGCATCGCCGATGAGCGACTGCGCGTCGGTGTAGAGGACATTCAGAAATGCGCGATGCGACGGACTGTACGGGCTATACGAATCCGCGTTTGCGCCGAACATCGCATGCACCGGACTGAGCGCGACAGCCGCCGCGCCGTGCTCGGCCGCCGTGCCTACGAATTGCGCGAGCGCGGTGAAATCGCCGTAGCCGAGGTCATGGCTGCGGCGCAATGAATAAAGCTGAGCTGCGATTCCCCATAGCGCGTCATTGGATTGCGCAGCGTCGAGAACGCCGAAACACCGCGGCGGCGCGGCGGCGAGAGTGAAACGCGACGTGCCCAGTTCGAGACTGTGATAACCGACAGGCATCCGCGCATCGAGCTGCAGTTTTGTTTCGGCGATTTGCTTGACGGCGCAGTCGCGCTTCTCTCCGAATTCCAATTCGATGCGTGCGGTTTTCGTCTTTGCGAAATGCGCCGGAACGGAAAATATGGGCTTCATCGCGTCCGCAACGATGAGCGGCGGCATGGATTTCGATAGCGCATCGAGATCGTCAGGATTCAAGACATCCAGCATCGCGCGCAGCGTTTCCGGCGCGACGCGCCGCTCGTTGCCGAACGCGTCGCGCCACCGCGTCAACAAGCCGGCGCGCGCGGCGACGGTTTTCAAGTCGCGGTCGGATCGCACGTCAATCGATCCACGCGATCAAACCGGCTGGCTCCAGCCTGCCGCGCCGGATGGATTCGGTTGCCTCGTTCGAGGCGGAGTACAGCAATGCGTGAGATACGGCCGGAGCGGCGATCGGCTCATTGCCGAAGTTGGCGCAAAGATGCAACGTCGTGCCGTCGTCGCGCCGCCATCGGGTGTGCAGCGCCTTGGCGCCCAGCACCTCGGCACGGCGAGTACTTTTCCTGTCGAGCCACGGAATGATTTCACGTTTGCGCAGCTCGACGAGCTGCCGTATTCGCTCGCGGACGGCGGTATCGGCATTCTTGGGATTCGGCCGCGAGGCGGCGAATGTCGCCGCATCGTTAGGGTCGGGAATGCGCGCGCGTTTCGCCGGATCGTTGAACTCGGGAAACTTCGCGAACTCCTTGCGGCGGCCGTCGCGCACGGCGGTCGCCAAACCGTCGCTGTAGTCGGTGAAGTATAAAAATGGATTTTGCTCGCCGTAGTCTTCACCCATGAACAGCATGGGAATCGTCGGCGACAGCAAAACGAACGCAATCGCCGCGCCGAGCAGTTCCGGCGCAACGAGCGTGGCGAGCCGCTCGCCGAAGGCGCGATTGCCGATCTGATCGTGATTCTGCAGATACGCCACGAATGCCGTCGGCGGCAAATGCGCGGACGGTTGGCCGCGCGGCGCGCCGTTGCGATACGCAGCCGGTTCGCCTTGCCAGGCAAACCCTTCGCTCCACGCGCGCGCCAGCAACTCGATGGGTGCGCCGGCGTAGTCGGCGTAGTAGCCGGCTTTTTCGCCCGTGAGCAGAACATGCAGCGCGTGATGGAAATCGTCGTCCCACTGCGCGTCGAAGCCATGATCGAGCAGGTTCGCCGCGTTGTCCTCATGTTCCAGGACGAGGTGCACGTGACGCCCGTCCGTGCGCGAACGGATGCGTGCGGCGAAATCGAGCAGCCACCCCTGATCGATGATCGCGTGCGCGGCGTCGAAGCGCAGGCCGTCGAACCGATATTCGTTGATCCAATATAAAGCGTTCGCGATGAAGAATTCGCTGACCGGCTGTTTTCGAATATCGACCGCCGGGCCCCACGGCGTGGACGTGCCTTTGCGGAAAAAGGACGACGCATAGCGCGGCAGGTAATTTCCTTCGGGACCGAAATGGTTGTATACAATGTCTAAAAGTACAATCATGCCGCGGCCATGCGCGTCGTCGATCAACGCCTTCAACGCATTCGGCGCGCCGTAAACGGCGTCGGGCGCGAACGGCAGAACGCCGTCGTAACCCCAGTTGCGCGTTCCGGGGAATTCGGCGATCGGCATCAGCTCGATGGCGGTGATACCGGATTCCGCGAGCTGCGGCAATTTGTTGCGCACGCCGTCATAGCCGTCGAGCAAACCCACGTGGATTTCCTCGATGATCGACTCATGCCACGGCCGGCCTTTCCAGTCGCCGTGCCGCCACTCGTAACTGCGCGGGTCGACGACGACGCTCCACCCGTGCACGCCGCCGAGTTGCGCCCGCGATGCGATATCCGGCACGCGCACATCGCTCGCGCCGTTCAGCCGATAGCGATAGCGTGTTCCCGCGGGTGCGTTCACGGTTGTTTCGAACCACCCCTCGTCGATGCCGTGCAGCGCCATGGTGCGGCCGTCGCCGAATTCCAGACGGACGTCCGAACAATCCGGCGCCCACAAACGAAAGTGCGTGGCGCCGTCGTTCCGAAGCTGCGCACCGAAGCCGAAATCGAACGCGAAGTGCGTCACGCCGGCGGCTCCTCGGCGGTGAATTTCGCGACGAGCAGCATGGCCACGTGCGCGCCCACGCCGACTTTTTCGCCGTCCACCGTGCGCTCACGCGCTGCGGGATCGGCGCTGTCGAGAACGATGGACCACGCGTACACCGGCGGCGGCAGCGCGAATTCGGCGTCGTCCGTTCCGGCATTCAGCAGCAACAGCACGACGTCGACATCGTTGCCGTTGCGCGACGCGCGGCGCAGCGACAGCGTACGTATCGCTTCGTCGCGCCACGTCGCATCGGTCATGCCCTGGCCGTGCATGTCGAACCAGCCGATCTCGTTCAAGCCGGGCGCGATTTCGCGATGGCCGTCGAGGAAACTGCGCGATCGCAATGCCGGATAGTGCTTGCGCAGTTTCATCAGACGCTGGGTGAAGGCGTAAAGGACTTTTTGCGGTTCCTGCTCCAGGCGCGCCCAATCCAGCCACGTGATTTCGTTGTCCTGGCAATACGCGTTGTTGTTTCCGTTCTGCGTTTGCGCGAACTCGTCGCCGGCGAGGAGCATCGGCGTTCCTTGCGAACAGAACAGCGTCGTGAGCATCGCGCGTTTCACGCGTGCGCGCAGCGCGATGACGGCCGCGTCGTCCGTCGGGCCTTCCTCGCCCCAGTTCGCGCTGTAGTTTTCGCCGTGTCCGTCGTTGTTGTTTTCGCCGTTGGCTTCGTTGTGACGGTGCTCGTACGACACCAGGTCTTCGAGCGTGAATCCATCGTGCGAGGCGAGATAGTTGATCGACGCAATCGGACGGCGATGGCGTCGTCCGAAAATATCGTTCGATCCCGACAGACGCGCGGCGAGGTCGCCGATCTGTCCGGCGTCGCCGCGCCAGAAACGGCGCGTGGTGTCGCGGAAACGATCGTTCCACTCCGAAAAGCCCGGCGGAAAATTGCCGAGCTGGTAACCGCCCGGTCCGATGTCCCACGGTTCCGCGATCAATTTCACGTTCGCCAATATCGGGTCCTGCATCACTGCGTCGAAGAATCCGTTGCCTTGCTCGAAACCGTTCGGCTCGCGGCCGAGCGTGGACGCGAGATCGAACCGGAATCCGTCGACGTGATAGGACTGCACCCAGTGCCGCAGCGAATCGAGCACGAGCTGCACGACGCGCCCGTTCGTCATGTTGATCGTGTTGCCGGTGCCGGTGTCATTGATGTGATGCCGCGCATTGTCGGGTGCCAGCCGGTAATACGACGCGTTGTCGAAACCGCGCATCGACAGTGTCGGCCCGAGTTCGTTGCCCTCGCAGGTGTGGTTGTAGACCACGTCGAGAATCACCTCGATGCCCGCCGAATGCAGACGCCGCACCAGCGCGCGGATCTCGTTGGTGCTTCCGCTGGACAGATAACGCGGTTCCGGCGCGAAGTAGGCGAGGGTGTTGTAGCCCCAATAGTTCGACAAGCCGCGTTCGATCAGGAAGCGGTCTTGCAGAAACGCGTGCACGGGCAGCAACTCGACCGCGGTGATGCCGAGGCGCCGCAGATGCTCGATGAACTTCGGATCGCCCAGCGCGGCGAAACTGCCGCGTTGATAGTTGCGCACGCCTTTGCGGCGCATGCTCGAACCGCGCACATGCGCTTCGTAGATGACCGTGTCGGTCCACGGCACGCGCGGCGGGCGGTCGTCGCCCCAGTTGAAACTGTCATTGCCGACCAGTGCTTTCGGCATGGCCGTCGCGCTGTCGCGCCGATCGAAACTCAGGTCCGCGCGTGCCGAGTGGAGACGATAGCCGAACAGCGCGTCCGACCAGCGCACGTTCCCCACCAGCTCGCGCGCATAAGGATCGAGCAGCAATTTGTGCGGATTGAAACGATGTCCATGCTCGGGTTGATACGGACCGGACGCCCGATAGCCGTAAACCAGCGGCAGCGTCGCGTCGCGAAGATAGCCGTGCCAGATTTCGTTCGAGCATTCGGGCAATCGCAGGCGCGCGGTTTCGCGCCGGCCGGCGACATCGAACAGGCAAAGTTCCATGGCCTCCGCGTTGGCGGAGTACACCGCGAAGTTGACGCCCAGCCCATCCCAGTGCGCGCCGAGCGGATACGGCCTGCCGGTTTCCAGCCGCAGACTGGTCGGAGGCGGTCTCATCGATCGTGCCGCAGAAATACCACCGCCAACGGCGGCAACATCAGTGCGACGGATTGTGCGAATCCGTGCGCCGCCTGCGCGGTCGTCTGCGCGCCTCCGCCATTGCCCATGTTCGATCCTCCATAGATGTCTGCGTCGCTGTTGAGAATTTCCGCCCAGCGTCCGGCGTGCGGAACGCCGACGCGATAGGCGTGATGCGGCGCCGGCGTGAGATTGGCGACGACCAATACGTCCGCATCGTCTTCATTGCCGCGCCGCAGGAAAGCGAACACGCTGCTTGC
>DATAVJ010000044.1:0-16096 GCA_036267795.1 Rudaea sp. | reverse complement strand
ATCCTGCACGCGGATTTCGATCGGCAAGTCTCGGCACAAGTCGCGCGCAAAGCTCGCCTGTTCCTGCGAAATGGTGATGCCGACACCGGTGATTCCGTAACGCTCGGCGGCGTACTTCAGCGCTTCGCCCCAGCCGCAGCCGATGTCGAGCACACGCATGCCGGGAGAGAAGCCGAGCTTGCGGCAGATCAGATCGAGCTTGGCTTCCTGCGCGTCGTCGAGATTCTCCGCCGTGCGCCAATAGCCGCAACTGTAGACGAGGCGCTTGCCGAGCATTGCGCGAAACAGATCGTTGCCGAGATCGTAGTGGACTTGCCCCACGCGGTACGCGCGCCTGCCTCGCTGCATGTTCAAAAGTTTCGCGCGAAGAAATAGCGCGGCGTCGTCGAGACTGCCTACGCGCTCATCAACATGCGCGTCGAGCAGCTTGAAAAACAGACCGTCGAGATCATCCGCGTCCCACCATCCGTCCATGTAGGCTTCGCCGAAGCCGAGCGAACCATGCGCAATGACGCGCGCGTAAAGCCGCTCGTCGTGAACGCGCATATCGGTGGGCCGGGGACCGTCAAGGCGGATGTCGGCCATATCGAGCAACGCCTCGATCCGTTTTCGCGACGGATCATTGGGACGTTGCGGCAGGCTTGCCGGATCGGCCGATGGTCGATCCGCGATGGAAGCGTCGTCGGATGCGAAAGCGCGCGGTTCTTCCGTCCGCGCGCTTTCGTCGACAACAGCGGATTTACGCCGCCCGAGCATGCTTCATGTCGCGCATTTGCGCGTGATCGCGCAGCACCTGCGGCAGGTACCGCTGTGCAATCGTGCGTATGCCCATGTCGTCGGATTTTTCCGCGGCATCGCGGAATGCTGCGACGATGCGATCTTCGAACGATTCCAGTTCCGCAATGTATGCGTAATTCTTGTCGGTGCTGAGTTTTGTGCGGATTTCCGAATACGCCTTGCGAATGGATCCGACGAATGTGCCGTCGTCATCGCTCGGTGTCTTGCCCGGATCTTTTGCGCTGACGGCGGTTTTCAGATCACTCGCAATTGCGCCTTTCGTCGTGGCCATTTGAGCGAACAACGTTTTCAGATCAGGACGCTGCACGTGCGCGGAAGCCTCTTCGTAGAATTTCTTCCCGTCGTTCAATACTTCGATCAAATGATTGAGCGTGGCTGTGTCGTTCGTCATTTTACACCTCGTTTGCGTGGATAAGAAAAGCGGTGAACCGCAGATGGTTTCCACTATTCATGCCATCTGTGCGGGCATGGCGATACCGCTCAAGTACGGCAAAGGCGCATTGAGCGCTGCAAGTTGCAAGGTCCGGCCAAACTGAAAATGCACAATGCCGCGCATGCCGAGAGGAGGGTGTATAAAAATATACTCATGGGAAATCCGCCCGCGCTCGTGGCCGTGCAAGTCGCGATGCTAACGGGCAGTGTCGTTGCAAACTGCAAGAAAAAAGCGGCTGCGTCGCCCAAAAATGCTACCCGGTCGAAGTGTTCTCGCTGGCACGATGATTGAACCTCTTCGACCAGCAGCGTTGCTGCGTGCGCACAGAAAACATGCGCCGAATTCGCCACAAGGAGGATGTATGAATAAGATTCTAGCGACAACGTTCGGAGCCGCACTGGCACTGGGCTCCACCGGCCTCGTATTTGCGGCAGACGACATGTCGACATCGCCAAATCCGTCGGCGCAGCCCGGCACGGATACGTGGATCACCACCAAAGTAAAAGCGGAATTGATTTCGACGAAAGGCATTTCGTCGAATGAAATTTCCGTCACCACAAAGAACGGGATAGTCACGCTGTCGGGTGTGGTGGACACGAAGGCGCAAGTGCAGAAATCCGTCGCCGTGGCAAAGTCCGTGAAGGGCGTGCACAGCGTGGATTCCTCGGCGTTGACATCGCGCGACTAACGGTCGAACGCACATTTACGATAGGAGCATCGAATGAATCAGGATCGCATCGCCGGTCAATGGAAACAGCTTTCGGGAAAGCTCAAGACGCAGTGGGGAAAACTCACGGACGATGATCTTCGCCAAGCCGAAGGCAACAGCGAATATCTCGTCGGAAAAATCCAGGAGCGTTACGGCGTCGCGAAAGACGTCGCAGAGAAGCAAGTCACCGAGTTTTCGCAAACGCTGAATTAGTCCCGGGCGGGACATGGAATCGCGCATGGACGCGCATTTTTGAGAGGCACAACAAGGAAGCCGGCGCCGACGCGTCGGCTTTTTTATGATCAGGTCGGCAACGCGATGGTGAACACAGTGCCACGCCGAGGTTGCGAATCGATCGTGATATCTCCGCCATGTTGCTGCACGATTTCCTTGCAGATGGCCAAACCCAGGCCCGCGCCGCCGCGCTTGCTGCCGATCTGGACGAACGGCTGAAATATCAATGCCTGCTGCGCGAGTGCGATGCCTTCGCCGGTGTCGGCAACACGAATCAAGATGGCGCGTGGCGTCGATTCCGCACCCAGCGTGATCGAACCGCCCGCGGGCGTGTGGCGCAGCGCATTGTTGATGAGATTGTCGAGCACGCGGTCGAAAGCGCTTCGGCTCAGCATCAAGTGCGGCAGATCCTGTTCGATTTGCAAAGACAGCACGATACCGGCGCTCGCGGCCGCGGGATCGAAGCGGGCACGCGCGTCGCGGAGCATGTCGTTGATGTTGGTTGCGGCCAGTTCGAAGGTTTGTTGTCCGACGCGCAGACGCGAAAGGTCGAGCAGATCGGTGAGCAGGCCTACCATGCGCGTCAATTCGTGCTGCACGGTCTGGTAGAGCGTGTGTTCGCGGGAACCTTCGGGAAACTCCAGTTTCTCGCCAAGCAGGCCGAGGCCCATGCGGATGCTGGCGATGGGCGTGCGCAATTCGTGCGAAGCACGCAGCACGAATTCGCTGCGCATCTTGTCGAATTCGTGCTGCACCGTTACGTCGCGCATCACCATCACCACGCCGCTGCGATCGCTCTGACTCTCCACGAATCGATGCAGCGAATAGGCGATGGTTCGCACGTGACCGTGCCGTTCGACGCGGATTTCAGGCCGTCCGACATCGATGTATTCGCCGCTGGCGAGCACCTGACGTATGTGCCGTCCGGTGCGCTCGTCGGCGACGTCCTCGAAGCGTTTGCCGACAGCTGCGCCGGGCTCGGTGCCGAGCTGGCGTTCGGCGACGGGATTGATGCGTTCGATTTGTCCGTCTTCGGAAAAGATCACCAGGCCGTCGTCGATGCTGTCGAGCACCGCGTCCGTCCGGCGTTGTGCGGAGAGCACGCGTTCGACGTTTGTCGAGCGCAGTACGCGCAGTTGGCCGCCCATGTTTTCCAGATGGCGGCACAGGACGTTGAATTCGTCGATCGCCGCTTGTTTGCAGGAGACATCGTAATCGCCTGCGCTCATTTTTCCGACGGCGTCGCGCAAATCGTCGACTTGAAAGCAGATGGAACGCGTGAGGCGCAACATGGCGAAGATGCCGGCGCAGAGCAGAACGAGCGCGAGCGCGCCGAGAACGACAAACATCGAGTTGGCGAACTCGCGCGCGGAGGCCGTCGACTCGCCGAGTTCGATCCTTTTAAGTTCCCGCAACCGTGCCACTCCGGTGCGCAGTTCGCGAAACATCTGCGAAACTTGCTCGGCACTGTCGCGCGCGCTGCGCTCGCCGTTCTGCCATCCGGTGACGGCTGCAGCGAAGCGGCGATAGTCGGCCTCGACGCCGCTGAAGACGGCGAGCTCATCCGGGCGCAGGAAAAACGAGCGCGAGTCGTCGATGGCCTTTCGCAATCTTTCCAACCCATCGAGGACATGCGGCTTGGCAGCCTCATCGTTGGCCAGCGCTTGCAGCAGCAGCGCGCGGACGACAACCGAAAACTCGCCGCGAATGTGCTCGGTGGAGTCCAGCGCTTCCATTTTGTTTGCGGCGATGGCATCGACACGCCGCGTGAGATTTTGGATTGCATACAACGCAGCCGCAAACGCCACGATCGCAAGCAAAATCACCACGCCGTGGCTCAGCAGCAAACGCGAGCGCAGCCTCATCGGTTGAGTTGCGCTTACAAACCGTATTGCTTGCGTTTACGGTACAGCGTCGACACGTCGATGCCGAGCGTCTTGGCGGCGTGATCCAGCGATGATGCATTCGCCATGACGCCGCGAATATGCGAACGTTCCAGATCTTCCAGACTCAACGCATCGCCGATGCGCGGACGCGAACGACGTTCCGCGCTTTCGGAAATCGACAACAAGTCAGTATCGATTTGTTCTGCCGAGCAGAGAATCACGGCGCGCTCGATGACGTTCTGCAATTCGCGGATATTGCCGGGCCACGGGTAGGACTGAATCGCATCCAGCGCAGCCTTCGAGAATCCGCGTGCTGGACGGCGATAGTTCGCCGCATATCGCAACAGAAAACGCTCGGCGAGCATCGCGAGATCTTCCGGACGTTCGCGCAATGGGGGCATCACGATGGTGATCACGTTCAAGCGATAAAGCAGATCTTCGCGGAACGTGCTTTGCTTGACCATCTCGGCGAGATCGCGATTCGTCGCCGCGATGATGCGCACGTTCGCACGCCGCGTAATCGGATCGCCGACGCGCTCGTATTCGCGATCCTGGATGAAACGCAGCAGTTTCGGTTGCAGCGAGAGCGGGACGTCGCCTACTTCGTCGAGAAACAACGTGCCGCCTTCGGCCTGATCGACGCGGCCGAGCTTGTTCTCGGTGGCGCCCGTGAAAGCGCCTTTCTTGTGTCCGAACAGTTCGCTTTCCAGCAATTCGGCCGACAGGGACGGGCAGTTCACCGTCACGAAATTGTCCTTCGCGCGCGGGCTGCAATGATGGATCGTTTTCGCGCTGACGCCCTTGCCGCTGCCGCTGTCGCCAAGGATGAGAACCGTGGCGTCCGTGTCGGCGACTTGGCGCAGCGTTTCCAGCACCTTCTTCATCGCGGGACTTTGGCTGTCCAGCTCGGCCGTGCTCGAGGCGCAATCTTCCTTCTCGAGCGCTTCGAGGCGCTGTTCAAGACGGCGCGCGCGTATCTGTTTTGTCGCCGTCATGCGCAGTTGTTCCGGCGAGCAAGGCTTGACGAGATAATCCGCGGCACCGGCGCGAATCGCGTCGAGCGCGCTGTCGATCGAGGAGTGCGCAGTGACGATGATCACGCGCATCCACGGCGCGTACTGACGCAATTTCGGAAGAAGATCGAGGCCTGACGCCTCACCGAGCCGAAGATCGAGAAAACACAGATCGAACACGTCGCTTTGCACGAGCTCTTCGGCTTGGGCGCCATCCGACGCGGTAGTCACGCGATGACCTACGTCTTCGAGACAGAACCGAAACGTGCGCAGAATATTCGGCTCGTCGTCGATGAGCAGAATGCGAGTTTTTTCGTCTGTTCCTGCGTTTGCCATTACCTAAGTTCTCCGCCACTTCCTGATTTGACGCCAATCGCGTGCAGGCGCTTTGCTTTCCGCGTCACACATGCGACTCGACCAGCGGAAACTCAAGCCGCCGTCCTGTATAGCGATTGCGCCGCTCGCGCGGCGCAATGCGTTCGACTGCTGCCGTTTGGATCAATGTTGCTGATGCGCGGCGTTCTTCTTGTTTTCCGCCGCGGTCACTTCCGAGTCATACGTTGCTTTCGCCTTGTCCTTGCATCCCTTTTCGGCGTCGCCGGTTTGCGCTTCGCACTGCGCCGCCGCCACGTTGTAAGCGGCCGTGGCTTTCGCCTTGTCGACGCCGTATTGCGCATCTGCCACGTCGGCAGCCGCATCGGCGCGCGCCTTCGACATGTCATTTGCCGCATCCGTTGACGCCTTGTTCTGGTCGGCCGGTGTAGCGTTCGCGCTGTTCGCATCTTTTTGCGCGTCGGCCTGCGTATCGACCATCGTCTTGTTGTTCTTCGCCATCACTTTGTCGAGATCGGCCTGCGCATCGGCGATCTTTTTCTGGCCGTCGGCTTGAGCCTTGGCCACATCGGCTTGCACCTTGGCGGGGTCGGGTCCCTGATTGCAGGCCTGCAATGCCAGTGCGGCGCCGACCACCAGCGTCATCGTAACGATACGGTTCATTTCATTCTCCTTTTGGGTTGACTGGAAATTTTCCCTAAGCGCTAAATCAGTACGGCGTACTCATTGCTGTTGCGCGCAGCGTTTCTGCTGCGCAAGAATTGCCCGATTGCCGCCGGGTCGGAACCCACGCTTTCCAACGCGCAACAAAGTCC
Organism: Rudaea sp.; assembly: GCA_036267795.1. Lineage (GTDB taxonomy): Bacteria > Pseudomonadota > Gammaproteobacteria > Xanthomonadales > Rhodanobacteraceae > Rudaea. The sequence continues at coordinate 9,875 of DATAVJ010000044.1, read as the reverse complement.
CCACGGCGTCGTTCCGAATAGCTCGCATAAATCCTTGATGCGTTCCTTCGTATAAATATCCGCAGTCCGCGGCAGAGCTTTTGCGTCTTTTGCCTGGCGCGACTCAGCTGACCGAATTGCTTCCGCCATCTCCAGAAGTGTACTCATGGTTTCCATCCCAATGCGGACTTGCACGATTCCTACTCGCAACCCTTGTGCCAGCATCTAACTTATTGAAGTGTTTGGAAAAAGCTGCATTGCATAATGCAAAATTACCGATCGCCACTTGGTAAAGATTGCATAATGCAATGTTCGTCGCCCTGCGCAGGGCCAATGGAAGGGCCTATTGCATGGCATGACGCGTGCTGCTTCTTGGTCAGCATCGAACGCAAAGGACCGCGCCATGAAGTGCATTGCCCGACGCCCAGTGACGGCCATTTTTTTAATCCTGGCAAGCATGCCGGCGTTTGCGCAAACAAGCGGAAAGGAAACGCCCAGCTCGGTCGACATCCAGCGGCACACGACGGCGATCGGCAACGCGTTGACGCAAGCCGCCGGCGTGCAGCAGCTCGTCTCGGCCTACCATCAACGTACGAACAGTTTCCCGAGCGGCAACGCCGAAGCCGGCGTGAAACCGGCAGCGAGTCTGGCGTCGACGGACGTGAGGTCGATTGAAGTCACGAACGGCGGCGTCGTCGTGGTCACGCTGACCGAAACTTCAGGCACCGACGGCGGAACTATCGTGTTCTCGCCGGCTCTTGAGCAAAACACGGACGAGAACGTCGTCGACTGGACGTGCAGAAGTCCGAGCTTCTCCACGATTTCCGACGACACCGGCGGAATTTGCGAATATTCAAAACTGCCGTAGTGGGGTCAGTGCGTGAGTCGATCGAAATTCATGATGGTGTTGAACACGAGCGCGTAGCTGCCGATGGTTTCGCCGCGCCATATCGGATTGAACGAGAACAGCACGGTGTGACCCTTGCCTAAACGCGCATCCACCACTGCGGCGTATTGCGCCATCGTTCCGCCGTTATCGAGCAGGCCTGCGACCAGCAGGTCATCCGCATCCGCGAAGCGAACAACGGTGTGCGGACGTTCGTTTTCCGGAATCACGATGTTCGGAAAGAACGGGCTGTAATGCATCTGGTCTTCGTTCAACGGCAGTGCTTCCCAGGGTTTTTCGTCGGGTAATGGCGGCGCGTCGACGACAGCGCGGCCTTCCGGAATGTCCTGATCGTGCGGACCGCCGCGGCCGGTCGGCCGTTTGTAGTCCTTGCTGTTCGGAAGATTGTTCCCGCCCAGCAGAAGATTGCTCAGCTTGAACGACATGCCGTCTTCGCTGTAGACCGCGAATGTGTTGCCGTATCCATAACTGACTGGACTCGCGTCGTCGGTGACAGTCGCATTGACGATGCTGCCCACGACGCGAAGCTCTTTCGCCGGCGTGATGGAAACGCCCGGCGCCAGGCCCGTTTCCACCGCAAATCTCGCCGCTTCGCCGGCAGCGATCAATACGCCGCCCTGCTCGATGAAATGCCGCAGATGAGCCAATCCCGCCGCGCCGAGTTCCGGGCGCGTGTCATCGGTATTGTCGATGATCATGTTCGGCGTCAACTCGGTTTTCATCCAGGGAATCGGATTGCCGGCGAGAGGAACGCCATCGAGTATCAATGAAGAATTGCCCGCATGCAGCGGCGCAAAAACGATCACGTCGTATTTCTTGCGCAGCTCGTCGTCGCGTGCGACGGTTTGCGTGTTGATGTAGCCATACGGCACGCCGAGCTTGTCGAGCGCCATGCGCCACCAGCCCTCGGTCTGCGTGTCGATCCACGTATGCATCAACGCGAGGCGCGGCGCGGCGAGTTTATGGGTCGGCACATCCGGTTTCGACGCCACCTGATGAACGTTAAAACCTGCATGCAGCAATTTTACAGAAGTGGAATTGTTTACTTTTCCAATAATCAGCGCGCCGGCGCCGAAGTGCTGTCCGTCTGCGTCGAACGCTTTTTCCGCGACGGCGAAATCCGCATCCTTCATCGCGTAGCGCAATGTGATCAGCGACGCGTCGCCGTGATAATCGACAATATAAAAACCGCCGCTGCCCGTGGCCGTTCCGCTCGCCTGAATCGGTTCGCGCACGGCCGTCATGGGCGCGCCGAGGATGGCATTGTCGGTCAAGCGAACGACCTGCGTGCCGAACAAATCACCGAACGACCACGCCGTATCGTCGTACGGATGCTTTTGCGGATCGTCCGGCGCCCAATATTGCCGATCGAGCAGCGCGTCGGCGATCCGCGAATACGGCTGATCCATGCGCACGACATAGCTGCCCGACGGAATCGTGCGCGCAACCGTTTTCGGTTTCTTATCGCCGGTTGCTTCCGATTTCTTGTCGTCGTCTTTCGCTTTATCCGTCGGCGCAGGCACCTGCACCGTTGTGGCTGCAGTCAAGCGACTGATTTCCGCGTGCTGGAGTTGCAGAGTCCGCAACAGTTGAGCCTGCGCATCGCGGTGTACGTCATCCGCCGGCAATACATACGCGGCGGGTCCGGCCATCGACGGTTTCTGAATCGAGCGTTTGCTCTTCAGATAAAAGTTGCGCAGGAAAAGCTTGTCGTTGTCGGCAAAGTAGTTGAGTGCCGTTAGCAGGCCGCTTTGCTCGTAGTTGTTGTTGTCCCGCTGCGACCACAAAACTTTCGGCAGCGGCGGATTCGGCCGGAACCACGTCCGCGCGTATTCGGACGGATCGAGCGTGCGTTCGCGCGTATCCGCACCGTCGTTGCCGAACGTTTCGTACAGACGGCTGATACCGTTGTGCATCGCGGCCATGAACATGAGATAGCCCGGACTCCACGTGTCGAAATCGCCGTGCGTGAACACACCGGGCATGCCGAACTTCGTCAGCGCTTGCACGTTGTCCCAGCCGAGCTGTTGCCATTCGCCCACGAGAATCGGATCGACCCACGCGTTGTAAGGACCGTCGCCGACCGTGTTGTCGTAAAGAAACGGAACGGATTCGTGCAGATCGTGCAGCACCTGCGCATGCCAGCCGAGATAGGTATCGAGAACATTGCGCGACAGATTGAGCGTGAGACCCATCGCGTCGCGATTGTTGTCGTGGGCAACGTAATGTCCCCAATACAGAAGCGGCGGCGGCGTCTTGCCGGGATTGGCGCGATGCCAGTTGTACAGATCCACCATGCGATCGCGGCCGTCCACTTCGACAACCGGCGTGATCAACGTGATGACGTGCGAACGAATCTTCCTGATGTACGGCGAATCGTCGACGGCGAGTCGGTACGCCAATTCCATCAGCGCTGTCGGCGCGCCCGTTTCCGGCGAGTGGATCGTCCCGGTGATGTAATAGATCGGCGTCGTTTGCGCGACGAGCGAATCGGCTCTGGCGTCATTGAGTGCGATCGTGCGCGGATCGGCGAGTTGCGCGAGACGCGCATCGTTTTCTTTTACACCGGCGAGCAACGATTCATCGGCGATGGCGACCACGATCATGTCGCGGCCTTCTTCGGATTTGCCGATGCGGAACACTTTCACGCGCGGAGTCGATTGCGCGAGCAGATCGAAGTATCGATAAACGTCCTTCGAATACGGCAGCATGTTCGGCGCGCCGGCGACGTCGCCGAGAACTTTCTGCGGCGTGGGCACCGTCGAGGATGCCGGCAGATAATCCGTCAACGGCGAGTTGAACGACGGATCGGTGGTGTACTCGGCGATCTTCTTGCCGTACGCGTCATCGACGGGTTGGTTCGAATCGCGGTTGTAGACCGCTTCCGCGGAAACGAGCGATGCGGAAAAAATTCCAATCGCAACCATCAAGCACAAGGCCAAACGCCGCATAGGTATTCCCGTTTTGACGAGCCGCGAGCATAGACGCTGCATTCATGGCTGTCACTTGACCGAAAGTCACGGTTAGCCGTCAACTCCGCGCCTGGATCGTTTATGATGAAACGGCACGATCGCCGCGGGCAGGCGATCTCCCGGGAAACATCGATGCGTTCGTTCTTTCGCGAACTGCGGCGCCGCAATGTCTACAAAGTAGGCGCGATGTATGCCGTCGCAGGTTGGCTGCTGGTGCAGATCGCGACGCAAGTGCTGCCCATCTTCGACGTTTCCGCGCTGGCGCAGCGGATCATCGTGCTGATGATCGTCGCCGGATTTCCGGTCGCACTGGTTCTGTCGTGGATATACGAATTGACGCCGCAAGGCATTGTCAAGACGGGCGACGTGGCACCCGACGAATCGATCACGACGCGCACCGGACAGAAACTCAACTACAGCATCATTGCCATTCTCGCGTTGGCGGTGACATTTCTTTTGGCGCAACGCTATCTATTTCCTCCGCGAAGCACGGCGGCGGCCGACAGCATTTCCGACAAATCGATCGCCGTGTTGCCGTTCGCGAATCTTTCGGAAGAAAAATCGAACGAATATTTTGCCGAAGGCATCCAGGATGAAATCTTGACACGTCTTGCCAAAGTCGGTGCGCTAAAAGTTATCTCGCGCACATCGACGGCGCATTATGCGAGTAGCCCGAGCAATCTGCCGGAAATTGCGAAACAACTAGGCGTCGCGAATATTCTCGAAGGCAGCGTGCAGAAGATCGGCGATGCCGTTCACATAAACGTGCAGTTGATCCGCGCGGCGACGGACGATCATCTATGGGCCGAAATATACAACAGGAAACTCAACGATATCTTTACCGTGCAGAGCGACGTTTCCAGCGCAATCGCGCAAGCGCTCAACGCCAAACTGAGCGGAGCGGAACTGGAAGCGATCGCGACCAAACCCACCGATAATCTCATCGCCTACGAAGCTTTTTTGCGCGGACGATCGCTGAGCTTGCGCGGTTACGATTACGGTACGACGCGCAAAGTCGCCGAGGCTTACGGCGAGGCGGTCAAACTCGATCCGAAATTCGCGACAGCCTGGGCCAATCTGGTGATCACGAGCGGATATCTGTATTTCAACAACGTGGACCGGGATCGCTACACTGCGGACTTCATCAAGCAAGCTGCCGACAACGCGTCGAAGCTGGAGCCCGATTCGAGTGAAGCGTTTCTCGCAATCGGCAATTACCGTTACCGCGTATTGCGCGACTTCGATGCAGCTCGACAGTCGCTGGAAGAAGCCGCGCAGCGCTCGCCGAACGATTCACGCGCGTGGCAATTCCTCGCACTTGTCGAGCGCAGAGAAGGCCGTTGGGACGATGCGATTACGCATTTCATGAAAGCCGCGAATCTGGACCCGCTCAACGCGGGACTGATGACCACGATCGGCGGTGAAACGTTCACGAACATGCGGCGCTACGACGATGCACTGCAGTGGCTCGATCGCGCGCTTACGGTTTCTCCGGACAGCGGACTCGCCACGACCTATAAAGCGGTGACGTACCAGAACGAAGGCCGCTTGGCCGACGCGGCGCGAGTGCTCGACGGTTTTGCGGGCGACGATCCCACATTGGTTGCCCAGCGTGTTTACCAGCGTTTGCTGGAGCGCGATTATGCGAAGGCGATCAGCGAAGCGCAGTCCGAACTTTCCAAGACAGGCGATCTCGACGGTTATCGACCGCAATTGCAAATCTACCTGGGCCAGGCACAGCGCGGCGCCGGAAATGCGGCAGCAGCGCAGGCGACATTCGAGCAGTTGGTCAAACAACTCGCGCCGCTTCGCGATCAGGTCGACGATTCTCTGATTCCGGTGATTTTGGCCGGTGCAAAATCGTTCGCCGGCGATCGCGACGCGCTCGCGCAAGCGCAACGCGCTGCGCAACAGTATGCGAAAGACGCCAACATGGCGCAGCTTGCTCAAGCTGCGGTCGCGCAGGCGCAAATGGTATCCGGCGACAAAGGGTCCGCTATTCAGACGCTCTCGGTTTCGTTGAACTCGCTCTCCGGCGTCACCAAATCGATCCTCAGGCTCGATCCTATATGGGACCCGCTGCGCAATGAGGCCAGTTTTCAAGCACTGCTCAAGGATTGAGCCAAATAAGAAGATGCGGCAAGTTGAGACCACTTCGTGCCTGCGCTAAACTTTCCCGCATATCAAAAAGGTGACCGCCAAAAAGCGGGTCGAGCGTGCGACATGTCAACGCGAACTTTCCACAACTGAATCATCACGCCAGGTTGCCGACGAAGGCGCGTTGGCGCCTTTTTTATTGCCTCGCCTCTCGCCATTCCCGCGAAAGCGGGAATCCAGTGCCTGTAGAACAAAGTCACTGGATTCCCGATAAGAGCACTCGGGAATGACGAGCTACAAAAAGAAAGAATTGAAGGATGTCCGCCATGATCAACATCACGCTTCCCGACGGCAGCCAGAAACACTTCGAGAATGCACCCACGGTGCAAGACGTCGCCGCCTCCATCGGCGCGGGTCTGGCCAAGGCCGCGCTCGCCGGAAAAGTGGACGGCAAGCTCGTCGATACCGGTTTCAAGATCGAGCGCGATGCGAAGATCGAGATCGTCACGGAAAAAAGTCCCGATGCGCTCGACATCATTCGTCATTCGACGGCGCATTTGCTCGCGCAGGCCACGCAGCGTTTGTTTCCCGATACACAAGTGACGATCGGTCCCGTCGTCGAAAACGGTTTCTATTACGACTTCGCGCGCAAGACGCCGTTCACGCCCGACGATCTGACGAAAATCGAAGCGGAGATGAAGAAGATCGCCGCGGAGAATTTGCCGGTGCAGCGTTCGGTGATGGAGAAGGACGATGCAATCAGGTTCTTCACCGACAAAGGCGAAAAATACAAGGCGCAGATCATCGACGACATCATCCCGCCGGGCGAGGAAATTTCGCTGTACGGACAGGGCGAATGGATCGATCTCTGCCGCGGCCCGCACGTGCCGAGCACGGGCAAGTTGAAAGCGTTCAAGTTGATGAAAGTCGCCGGCGCATATTGGCGGGGCGATCAAAACAACGAAATGCTTCAACGCGTCTACGGCACGGCATGGGTAAACGAAAAAGATCTGAATGCGTACCTGCATCAGCTCGAAGAAGCCGAGAAACGCGATCACCGCAAACTCGGCAAACAACTCAACCTGTTCCACATGCAGGACGAAGCGCCGGGTTTGGTGTTCTGGCATCCGAAAGGGTGGTCGGTCTGGCAAGTCGTCGAGCAGTACATGCGCGGTGTGTATCGCGAAAGCGGTTATCAGGAAGTGCGTTGTCCGCAGATTCTCGATCAATCGCTCTGGGAGAAAACCGGGCATTGGCAAAATTATCGCGACAACATGTTCGTGACGAAGTCGGAAAATCGCGAGTACGCGCTGAAACCGATGAATTGTCCGGGACACGTGCTCGTCTACAACCACGGCTTGCACAGTTATCGCGAATTGCCGATCCGCTATGGCGAATTCGGATCATGCGTGCGCAACGAACCATCCGGCGCGCTGCATGGACTGATGCGCGTGCGCGGATTCGTGCAGGATGACGGACATATCTTTTGCACGGAATCGCAGATCGAAAGCGAAGTGGTCGCATTCCACCAACAAGCGATGGCCGTCTATACGAATTTCGGGTTCACGGAAATCGATTTGAAGATCGCGCTGCGTCCTGAACAGCGTATCGGCAGCGACGACGTATGGAACAAAGCGGAATCCGCGCTTCGCGATGCGTTGCGCGCCTGCGGTGTCGAATGGCAGGAATTGCCGGGCGAGGGCGCTTTCTACGGCCCGAAGATCGAATACCACATGAAAGACTCGCTCGGCCGTGGCTGGCAGGTCGGCACGATGCAAGTCGATTTCTCGATGCCGGGACGCCTTGGCGCCGAGTACGTGGGTGAGGATTCCGCTCGCCACACGCCCGTCATGCTCCATCGTGCGATCGTCGGATCCATGGAGCGGTTCATCGGAATTCTCATCGAACATCACGCCGGCAATTTCCCCGTCTGGCTGGCGCCGATCCAGGCCGTCGTCGCCAATATCACCGACGTGCAGGCCGAATATGCCGGGGAAGTGACGAAATCCCTTGTAAAACAAGGATTCCGCGTCGAAGCGGATTTGCGTAACGAGAAGATTGGCTATAAAATCCGCGAACACACGCTGCAAAAAGTCCCGTTTCTTCTTGTAGTCGGCGACCGCGAGAAGGAAAATGGGCTTGTCGCCGTGCGCGCCAGGTCGGGTGAAGACCTGGGCAGCATGCCGCTGGCGGCGTTTGTGGATAAATTAAATGCCGAGAGAACTGGCACGTATTGAAAAGTGCGGGCAGGAAGCCCGTTTTTTGATTTTTGCGAGCAGGGATGCGCGCACAAATAATGGAGTCGAGTTATCGCCACTGAAAAAGCTAACCGCAAGAATGCGGAAATTCGCGTTCCGCGGGTACGTGTAATCGGCGCGGACGGTGAACAGGTAGGAATCCTGTCTCGTGAAGAAGCGCTGAAAATGGCCGAGGACATCGGCTTGGATCTGGTCGAAATCCAGCCGATGGCGGACCCACCGGTTTGCCGCATCATGGATTTCGGCAAGTTCAAGTTCGAGCAGCAGAAGAAAGCGCACGCGGCCAAGCGCAAGACCAAGCAGGTCGAGATCAAGGAGTTGAAGTTCCGCCCGACGACAGAACAGGGCGACTACGACATCAAGATGCGCAACCTGCGGCGGTTTTTGGAAGAGGGCGACAAGGTCAAGGTGACGGTCCGGTTCAAGGGGCGCGAAATGGCGCACATGGAACTGGGCGAGGCGATGGTCAAGCGCATCCAGCGCGATATCGTCGAAGACGCAGTGATCGAAAGTTTCCCGCGTTTCGAAGGTCGCCAGATGGTGATGATGATCGCGCCGAAGAAGAAGTAAGCAGGAAGTGGTACCGATTTGCCTCACGGCGGATCAATAAGCTGAGCACGAGCATGGATGGAAAGTTCTCGGATAAAAACGAGACGCTCGCGCAGGTATAAAACTTAAACAGGAGATGGGCCATGCCCAAGATCAAAACCAATCGGGCCGCTGCCAAGCGGTTCCGCAAGACGGCGTCCGGCAAATTCAAAGCCGGCCACGCGTTCAAGAGCCACATTCTCACCAAGAAGAGCACCAAGCGTAAGCGCGGTCTTCGTGGTCCCAACATCGTGCGCAAAGAAGACTCCGGTCGGATCGCGCGCATGCTTCCGTACGCATAAAGGAGACGAGCCATGGCACGCGTAAAACGTGGTGTGACCGCCCGTCGCCGTCACAAGAAAATCCTGTCCCGCGCGCGGGGCTATTACAACGCACGCAGCAAAGTCTTCCGCGTTGCGAAGCAGGCCGTCATCAAGGCGCATCAGTACGCCTATATCGGCCGCAAGCAGAAGAAGCGTCAGTTCCGCGCGTTGTGGATCGTCCGTATCAACGCCGGTGCGCGTCAGTTCGGCCTGTCGTACAGCCGCCTGATGAACGGTTTGAAAAAGGCCGGCATTACCGTCGATCGCAAAGTGCTCGCCGACATCGCCGTGCACGACATTGCGGCGTTTGGCGCGCTCGCCGAAAAAGCGAAAGCCAGCCTCGCGGCGTAAGCGTTCTATTGTTTTAAATGCCGTGGGGAGCTGGTTCAGCCGGCTCCCCACTTGCATTTTTGCGTCATGGATTTTTCTCGATGAGTGACACGCTCGACAAGATTTCCGATGTCCTCTCGCAACTGCGCGAGAAACTGAAACCCGATCCGGACGTGGCCGACCGGCTGCGCGGCGTCGCCGACAAGATCGGTTTGCTTCGTGGCATCTCGGAAATAAAAAAGCGCCAAGCCGCGGCGGACGATCTTCGTGTCGAGCTGTTGGGCAAAGCGGGCGTCATCACCACGCAACTGAAACTGCTCGGTAAACTTCCGCCGGATCAGCGCAAGTCGGTCGGCGAATTCATCAATCGCGCGAAATCTCTGATCGAAAGCGCCGTCGCCGATTTCAAGACATCGCTGGA
>DATAVJ010000043.1:0-2674 GCA_036267795.1 Rudaea sp. | reverse complement strand
CGACAGGCCAATCTGGCGCTCGAACAAGCCAGCGAAACCGATCCGCTCACAGGATTGCGCAATCGCCGCTTCATGCTCGAGCACATCACGCGCCTGCTCGCCCAGGGTACGACGGAAATCTCACAGCCGGCGTTCCTGCTGCTCGATCTGGACAATTTCAAACACATCAACGACAAATTCGGACACGCGGCCGGCGATAGTATACTTGTACAGATTTCCCAATTGCTGAAAAATATCAACCGCACCGAGGACGAACTGCTGCGTTGGGGCGGAGAGGAATTCCTGATTCTGCTGATGCGCGTCACCCAGGAGCAAGCGCTCGAAATCGGAGAACGCATCCGCGCCAGCGTCGCCGCGCACCCGTTCCGTTTAAGCGACGGCCGCGACTTGCCGTTGACCGCGTCAGTGGGATTCGCGCTGCATCCGCTCATGGCGAACGCGCGCATCGATTGGGCGACGACGCTGGAATTCGCCGACACGGCGCTGTACAGCGTGAAGCAGAGCGGACGCGACGGCTGCGCCGGCATCGTCGCCGGCCGCAATCCGCCGCCGCCGAATGTCCGCTGGAGCAAGGAACTGCCGAACATCGACGAACTCGTCGAAGCCGGCATCTTGCGCTGGCTGCGCCCGCACGGCGCGCGTCACCTGCGTGTGGTCGGTGCCGCCGACGAGTCCGACGGCTAGAGCGCTTTCGACTCAGCTGCTTACGGCTTCGTCCCCATCCGGCTGCCGCCACCTTCCCCCGCTGCGCAGGGGAAGGATCGCAATTTGTACGGCGTGTCTGTTCCCTTCCCCAGCGCAGCGGGGGAAGGTGCCCGAAGGGCGGATGGGAGCACTCTGTAACTATATGAACCGAAAACCGCTCTAACCGCGCAAACACTCGCCGAGAATTTTCACGGCGGCTTGCAGATCCGCCGGCGGCAGATCCGCATAACCGAGCAACAATCCCGGATGCGGCAAACGCTTCAGGCAATACGGCGCGACGAGATAAAGGCCGAGTCCGCGCGAACGCGCGCGTTCGACGAGCCGTTCGGATTGCGCATGATTTATACGCGGCAGCCACGCCAGCAGATGCATGCCCGCGCTGGAATCGGCCAACGTCACATCGTCTCGCGCGTGCTTGTCGAGCGCATCCAGCAGCGCGGCGCGGCGCGATTTCAACACTTTAGCCGCCGCGCGCAGATGCCGCTCGAAGGCGCCGCTGCCGATCAATCGCGCGAGAGCCGCCTGTTCGATGGCGGGACAACCGCGGTCGGCCAGCCATTTCGCCGCGACGAACGCTTGCCGCAATCCGGGCGGCACGACCATGTACGCCAGACGCAGCGACGGAAAGAGTACTTTTGAAAAAGTACCAAAGTATATTACGCGGTCGCCCCGATCGAGCGATTTCAGCGCGGCGAGCGGACGCGCGTCGAAACGGAACTCGCCGTCGTAATCGTCTTCTATCAACCAGCAGCGGTTGCGTTCGGCCCATGCCAGCAAATCCATGCGGCGCGCGAGACTGAGTACTGCGCCGGTGGGGAATTGATGCGAAGGCGTGACGAGTGCGAGGCGCGCACTTTTCGGCAATGCGTGCGTGATGATGCCGTCGCCGTCGACGGGACACGTGACGAGTTTCGCGCCGTGCGCCTGAAACACCTGCCGCGCTCCCTGATAGTGCGGATCTTCCAGCACGACGCGATCGCCGTCGTCGAGCAGCACGTCCGACGCCAGCGCGAACGCCTGTTGCGTGCCGCTGACGATCAGCACCTCGTCCGGCGACGCGACGATGCCGCGCCGCCGCGCCAGATATCCACAGACTTCCTGCCGCAATTCCGACAAACCTTGCGGATCCGGATAATCCGTCTGTGCGTGCGCCGCGGCGTAATTGAGTTCTCGTCGCCACGCGCTCGCCAGTTGCGTGTTCGCCATCGGCAACCCGTATTGCAGGTTGTAGCGCAATCCGCGGTGTTGTCGTCCGGGAATCGCGCGATCGTAAACGGCGGCGATGCGCTGGCCGCGGCGCGCCAGGACAATTTTGCGCGGACGCTTCGGTTGCGGCGCCGACTCGCGCGCGGCCTCGCTGCCGCTCAGCGCCGCGACATAGCAGCCCGAACCGACGCGGCCTTCGATGAATCCCTCCGCAACCAGTTGCTCGTATGCGGCAAGCACCGTGTTGCGCGACAAACCCAGTTCGCGCGCGAGCACGCGCGTGGCGGGCAGGCGCGTGGCCGGTGCGCAGCGCCGTTCGAGGATCGCCTGCTTGAGCGCGCGCGCCAGCTGCAGATAACGGGGACCGTGGTCGTCGAGCTGTAGAAACACAGTGGTTCCGAAAAAAACCGAAGAACTGGCTCTCGCCGGTGCCAATTTGAAGTTCTAGTCTCGCTGAAGTCAAGGGAAAGAATCGAACGGAAGATCCGATGTGAAGACGAAAGCACGTCATCAGGTTCAACGCATCAAAGATCGCGCACATTACGACCGCGAAACCGCGTACTCGATTCTCGACGCGGCGTTTCTCGCGCACGTCGGCTTCAGCACCGGTGCGCAGCCATTCGTGATTCCGATGTTGTACGTACGCCGCGGCGATACGCTGTTGTTGCACGGCTCCATCGCCAGCCGATTGCAGAAAGACGTCGGCGGCGGCATTGAAGCCTGCGCGAATGTCACGATCCTCGACGGACTCGTATTGGCGCGC
>DATAVJ010000042.1:0-33496 GCA_036267795.1 Rudaea sp. | reverse complement strand
CCGGTGATCCTGCTGAGCTGGCTGCCGTTGTCGCTCGCCTACATTCCGACGGCGCCGCAATGGTGGCGCGATATCAAAAACGGCGATGCGCGCGTGATGCTGCCGCTCGTGTGGGTCGCGATGCTGTTCGTGTTTTTTTCGATTCCATCCGGCAAACGCGACGTGTACCTGATGCCCGCGCTGCCGATGGTCGCACTCGGCATCGCACCGTATCTGCCGCAACTTGTGTCGATGCGATGGGCGCGCATCGGTGCGTTCGCGCTGGCGTTGCTCACGGGGCTGGCGTTGATCGGCGTCGGCACGTGGTCATTGCTCAACCATTTTCCCGCTGCCGAACGCTTTATCGACGAACGTGGCCTGCGCGATCTGGATTGGATCGTGTGGGTGATGGTCGTCGCCATCGGCGCGTCGATGCTCCTGAGCGCACTCGTGTTCCGGCCGCGACGCGGCGTGAGCGCATTGCTTGGCGCGCTCGCCGGCATGTGGATGATCTGGAGCTTGTGGTCGTATCCGATGTTGAACGATTCCAACTCCGCCGCCGGCGTGATGCGTCGCGCGCGCGACATCGCGGGCCGCGACGGCGAAATCGGACTCGTCGCCTGGAAAGAGCAGAACTTGCTGATGGCGACGGGACCGGTCCGCGATTTCGGCTTTGTCTGGCCGCGGGAACAACAATATCTCGAAGCAGTGCAATGGCAATCGCAGGCGCCGGCGAAGCGCTTCGTCTTCATTCTCGAAGACGCCATGGGAACGTGCGTGGAACAATCGAAAGCCATACATGTGGGCCGCGCGAACCGGCGTGAATGGTGGATGTTCAAGTCCGACGCCGTCATCGCCGGATGCGTTCCCACCAAGTCGGACGACGATCCGAACGCGCCTTAACCGTTCACCGCATCGACCGCTTCATTGAGGCGCTGCACGGGAATGATTTCCATATCTCCCATCTTCAACTTTTTCGGCGCATTGGCTTTCGGCACGATCGCCTTGAGAAAACCGTGCGTCGCGGCTTCTTTCAAACGCTCTTCACCGTTCGGCACCGGACGAATTTCGCCCGACAACCCTACCTCACCGAACGCGACGAGTTTGTCCGGCAACGGTTTATCGCGAAAACTGGATAGCACCGCGAGCAGCACCGGAAGATCCGCCGCCGTTTCCTGAACGCGAATGCCGCCGACGATATTCACGAACACATCCTGATCGTATACAGCCATACCGCCATGCCGGTGCAACACCGCGAGCAACATCGCCAGCCGGTTTTGTTCGAGACCCAACGTCACCCGCCGCGGATTGCTCAACGGCGATTGATCCACCAGCGCCTGCACTTCGACCAGCAGCGGGCGCGTTCCCTCGCGCGTGACCATCACCGCGCTGCCCGGCGTCGGCGCGTCGTGCGTCGACAGAAAGATCGCCGATGGATTCGGCACTTCGCGCAGTCCTTTGTCGCCCATCGCGAACACGCCAAGTTCGTTGACCGCGCCGAATCGATTCTTGAACGCGCGCAGGATACGGAAGCGCGACGCGGTTTCGCCTTCGAAATACAACACGGCGTCGACCATGTGCTCGAGCACGCGCGGACCGGCAATGCCGCCTTCCTTGGTGACGTGACCGACGAGAAAAATACTCGTGCCCGTTTCTTTCGCGAAGCGCACCAGGCGCGCAGCCGATTCGCGCACCTGGCTGACCGAACCCGGCGCCGCGGTCAGCAATTCGCTCCAGATCGTCTGGATCGAATCGATCACCAGCACGCGCGGAGTATCTTTTTGCGCATTTTCCACAATGCGCTCCACGCATGTTTCGGCGAGACAGCGCAATCCATCGAGCGCCAATCCCAACCGCTGCGAACGCGACGCGATTTGTCCCAGCGACTCCTCGCCGCTGACGTACAGCGTCTTCACGCGCGTGCCGAATGCGCCGAGTGCCTGCAGCAGCAATGTCGATTTTCCGATACCCGGATCGCCGCCGATCAAAACCACGGATCCATCGACCAGCCCGCCGCCGAGCACGCGGTCGAGCTCGCCGATACCGATTTTCGTGCGCGCTTCGGCCTGCGTGGCGACATCCGTCAGCTCAACGATGCGCGTCGTGTCGCCGGCATAACCGGCGCGTCGCTGCACCGGCGCCTTGGCCGGCTCCACGACGAATTCGCTCAACGTGTTCCACGCGCCGCACGAATCGCACTGCCCTTGCCATTTCGAATATTCGGCGCCGCATTGATTGCAGACATAAGCCGTCCTTGCCTTGGCCATCAGGTGTCGTCCTCGACAAACATCACGCGCTTGGTCATGCCGCAGGTCAGATCATAGGAAATCGTTCCGGCGTAGCGCGCGATTTCCTCCACGGGCAATTTACTGCCCCACAACGTCACGCGATCGCCGACGTTCGCGCCCGGTACGTTTCGCAAATCGATCGTAATCATATCCATCGAGATGCGGCCCACGATCGGTGCGCGAATGCCGCGGATCGACACCGGCGTTCCCGCCGACGCGCTGCGTGGATATCCATCGCCGTATCCGATGGCCGCAACGCCGATAGGCATGTCGGCCGGACATTCGTAAGCCGCCGCGTAACCGACGCGCTCGCCTTTGCGGACATGATTGATGGCGATCAGTCGTGTCGTCAGCGTCATCGCCGGTTCGAATCCGAGATCGGAACCGGATTGTCCCTCAATCACCGAAAGCCCATAAAGAATGCCGCCCGTGCGCACCCAGTCCGCGCGCGATTGCGGCCAACCCAATACGGCGGCGGAATTGGCGAGCGCGCGTTTGCCTTGCAGCGACGTGGCCGCGTCCGTAAAACGCCCGATCTGCTGAGTGTTCATCGGATTTTCGAATTCATCCGACGCCGCGAAATGCGTCATCAACGTGATGTCGGCGTCGATGTTGCGCAACGCGCGCAAGCGCGCGTGCATTGCCGCTGACTGTTCGATCGAAAATCCCAGACGATGCATTCCCGTATCGATCTTCAGCCAAACGCGCAGTGGGCGTGGATCGGCGTCGCGTTCCAGCCATTCGATTTGCGATTCGTGATGAATGACCGCTTCGAGTTTCAGACGTCTGAATTCCGCAAGATCGCTCGGTTCGTCGGGACCCGAAAGCACGACGACGCGACCGTCGATGCCTGCAGCACGCAGCCGCAAACTATCGCCGATTGCTGCCACGCCGAAGGCATCCGCACCGCTCAACGCGCGCGCGACACGCTCAAGTCCGTGGCCGTAACCATCCGCCTTCACCACCGCCATCACGCGTGCGCTGCCCGCAAGCTCACGCACGCGCGCGAGATTTCTGCGCAATGCGCCGAGGTGAATCGTGGCTTGCGTTGCGCGGCTCACGCGATAGCCGCGCCGCCGTTACTCGTAGCTGCTCGCATAACCTTCGGACGCAAAATTCTCGAACTTCGTGTACTGGCCGAGGAAGGTGAGCTTGATGGTTCCCGTCGGCCCGTTGCGCTGTTTGCCGATGATGATTTCGGCCTGACCTTTGTCGTTCGATTCGGGGTTGTAGTATTCGTCGCGATAGATGAAAAGAATGAGGTCGGCGTCCTGCTCGATAGCGCCGGATTCGCGCAAGTCGGCCATCACCGGGCGCTTGTCGGTGCGTTGTTCCAGCGAACGATTGAGCTGCGAAAGCGCGATCACGGGGATATTCAATTCCTTGGCGAGCGCCTTTAGTCCACGCGAAATTTCTGAAATTTCGGTGGCGCGATTCTCCTTGTTTCCGGGCACCGCCATCAGCTGCAGATAGTCGATGACGATGAGGCCCAGATCGTGTTCGCGCTTGAGCCGCCGCGCGCGCGCGCGAAGTTCGCCGGGCGACAGCGCCGGCGTGTCGTCGATGAAGATTTTCGCGTCGGACAGCATCGTGATCGCGCTGGTGACGCGCGGCCATTCTTCTTCCTGGATATCGCCGGTGCGCAGATGCTGCTGATTGATGCGGCCGAGCGACGAAATCAAGCGAAACGCCAACTGCGACGACGACATTTCCATCGAGAAAATTGCGCATGCCTTCTTCGATTTCAGCGCGGCGTGCTCGGCGAAGTTGACGGCGAGCGCGGTCTTTCCCATCGACGGACGCGCCGCGACGATGATCAGGTCCGACGGCTGCAATCCGGCGGTCAATTCGTCGAGATCACTGAATCCCGTAGCCAATCCGGTAACCGAACCTTTGCTCTCGTAACGCTGGTGCAGGATCTGGAACGCTTCCTTCACCGCCGTGCGCATCGGCACGAAATTCTTGCGCCCGCGTGCGCCCGATTCGGCGATGCGGAATACTTTCTGTTCGGCGCCTTCGAGGATTTCCTGCGTGCTGCGGCCTTCCGGCTGGAAACCGTCACCGGTAATTTCGGTGCCGGCGTCGATGAGTTGGCGAAGGATCGATTTCTCGCGCACGATTTCCGCGTACGCGGCGATGTTCGCCGCACTCGGCGTCGAATTCGCCAATTGCAGGATATAGCTCGATCCGCCGACGAGTTCCGCCAGGCCGTTGGAGTCGAACCATTCGCCGATCGTCACCGCGTCGCACGGCATGTTCTTTTCGGACAATTCCGACAGCGCGCGATAGATCAGACGATGATCCTTGCGGTAGAAATCGTCTTCGCTGATCTTGTCGGCGATGCGCTCCCACGCACGTTCGTCGAGCATCAGCCCGCCGAGCACGGCCTGTTCGGCGTCGATGGAGTGCGGCGGCACGCGCAAGGTGTCGATGCGCGGCGCGAAAAGTCGTTCGGCGGATGCGGCCATGATTCGCTGTGTTTCTCGTTATTGTATGTACCGAAACGTGTCCCGGAATCTCACACGTTTCACGTCTCAGTGGCTGCGACGACCACGAATATGGTCGGGTGCCGCGACACGCAGATGCGAAACGGTGAGAATCTCCCCTAGGACGTGCATCGTGGCACACGCGATTGTGAGTTCTCCAGTGGATAAGTTGTGCGTCACGCGAATTCGCGAAAAATTTTTTTGGCACGCATCATGACAAAAGTAATAACCACCGTTCTCGATCTGCGCGAGATCGCGCGCCGAAAAGTGCCGCGCGCATTTTTCGAATACGCCGATCGTGGCTCCTACGACGAATTCACGCTGAAGGAAAATCGCGCGGCGCTGGAGGCGATCCGATTCCGTCAGCGCGTGATGATCGACGTCGACAACCGCAATCTCGCGACGACCATCATGGGCGAACCGGTGTCGATGCCGCTGGCGCTCGCGCCGACCGGGCTCACCGGTTTGCAATGGGGCGGCGGAGAAATCCTCGCGGCGCAGGCGGCCGAGAAGGCAGGCATTCCGTTTTCCCTGAGCACGATGTCGATCTGCTCCATCGAGCAAGTGCGCGCAAAAACCAGCAGGCCGTTCTGGTTTCAACTCTATGTGATGCGCGATCGGGAATTCACGAAATCGCTGGTCGATCGCGCCATCGCGTCGAAATGCAATGTGCTGATGCTCACGCTCGATCTGCAGATTCAGGGGCAACGTCATCGCGAGCACAAAAACGGCATGACGGTTCCGCCGAAGCTCACGCTGTCGAATCTCATCGATATCGCAACCAAGCCCGCATGGGCCTGGCGTGTGCTGCGCGCACCGAGCCGGTCATTCGGCAATCTCGAAGGTCGCATCGGCGGCGACGACAAGCTCACTACACTCGCGCAATGGATCGGCAAACAGTTCGATCCGGCGTTGAGCTGGAAAGACGTCGAATGGATACGCTCGATCTGGCCCGGCAAGCTGATCGTCAAAGGCATCCTCGACGCCGAAGATGCCGACATCGCCGTCAAGACCGGCGTCGACGCACTGATCGTCTCCAATCACGGCGGCCGTCAGCTCGACGGCGCACCTGCGGCGATACATGCATTGCCGCGCGTCGTCGACGCCGTCGCCGGACGCACCGAAGTTCTATTCGACAGCGGAATCCTCACCGGCCAAAGTCTTCTCAAAGCAATCGCACTGGGCGCGCGCGCCGGACTCATCGGCAAGGCGTTTTTATACGGCCTCGGCGCCCTCGGCGGCGAAGGCGTGACCAAAGCCATCGAATTCATCAGAAAGGAACTCGACGTCAGCCTCGCCCTCACCGGACAAACCGACGTACGCAAAGTCGACAAAAGTATACTTTGGCACCCATAAATCCCTCACGAAAAAAGACACGAAAAAAAACGGACGCCGAAGCGCCCGTTCTCTCTGCCTGTGTCCTGAAAAAACTCAGTCGTCCGCAGTGACGATCACCTTCACCGTCGTATGCACATCCGCATGCAGATGAACCTGAATCTCGAACTCGCCCGTGTGCCGGATCGGACCTTCGCCCAATACGACTTCGCTCTTGTTCAACGGCTTGCCGGCCGCACTGAACGCTTCAGCGATGTCGCGCGGACCGACCGATCCGAACAGCTTGCCTTCGGCGCTCGCATTGGCCTTGACCGTAACGACGGCACCTTCGAGCGACGCTTTACGCGCGTCGGCCGCCGTCATCACATCGCTGGCTTTCGCTTCGTACTCCGAACGGCGCTGCTCGAATTCCGCCACGTTCTTTTCCGTCGCAGGAACCGCGCGGCCTTGCGGGATCAGAAAATTGCGGCCGTAGCCCGGCTTTACGCGGACTTTCTCGCCGAGATTGCCGAGATTCTTCACTTTTTGCAGCAGTACCAATTCCATCATGTTCTCCGAATCGTTAGCGCAAAGAGAGACAGTGATTGTCGCTCCGCGCAGCTGACCTCAGTTGTCCGAGGAGGATTTAATTTGTTCAGTGATTGTCGCTGTACGGCAGCAACGCGAGGAACCGCGCACGCAGGATCGCTTGCGTGAGCATGCGCTGATAGCGTGCTTTGGTTCCGGTGATGCGGCTGGGCACGATCTTGCCGGTTTCCGTGATGTACTGGCGCAGCGTGTTCAGATCTTTGTAATCGATCTCGGTGACGCCTTCGGCGGTGAAACGGCAAAACTTTTTACGGCGAAAAAACTTGGACATGGGATTCTCCGAATTCTGTAAGGGCCCAGCTCTTTAAAAGCCGGTTACTCGGCGCTCGGCGGGCTGACGCGCGGTTCGCGCTCGGCACTCGGCGGGCTGACGACGCGCGGTTCGCGCTCGGCGCGCGGTTCGCGGTCGCCACGCGGCTCACGCTCGCGGCGCGGTTCGTCGTCTTCGCCGAAACCGAAGCCGTCTTCGTCGCGACGGCGGCCGCCCTTGTCGTCCTTGTTCTTGAGGATGAAGGACTGATCGGTGACGGCGTTGTCGCGGACCAGGATCAGATGGCGCAGTACGGCGTCGTTGAAACGGAAGCCCGACTCGAGTTCTTCCAGCGCCTTCGCGCCGCACTCGATGTTCATCAGCACGTAGTGCGCCTTGGCCAGATTGTCGATCGGATACGCCAGTTGGCGGCGGCCCCAATCTTCCAGACGGTGAATCTTGCCCTTGTCGCCTTCGATGAGCGATTTGTAACGCTCGATCATCGCGGGCACTTGCTCGCTCTGGTCAGGGTGGACCAGGAACACGATTTCGTAATGACGCATGGTGTCTCCTTATGGATACCGGCGGAGGATTCCGTCCGGCAGCCCTCCGACGCGCGGTAGGGCAAGGTTCCTCGAAAGAGGACCGCGAATTTTATAGGAATCGGCGGATTGGGGCAACCGTGACAGCCGGATCGATCGAAATGAAACTCAGGCGGCCGAATCCACGGTGAAACTTTCGCCGCACCCGCATTCGCCGGTGACGTTGGGGTTGCGGAACACGAACGTGGCGTTCAATCCTTCTCGGGCGAAATCGATTTGCGTGCCTTCGATCATCGGCAGGCTTTTCGGATCGACGACGAGAGTGATGCCGTCCACCTCGTTCACGATATCGTCGGCGTGGATATCATTCGCCACATCGATGGTGTACGCGAACCCGGAGCAGCCCATCTTGCGCACGCCGAAACGCACGCCGACCGCATTCGATTCGCTGGCGATGAAATTGCGCATGCGCTCGCGCGCGGCGGGGGTGATCTGTACGTTCATGGTTCCGTGATGTTATCGCAGTAAAGCCGTTCCGCTATCATAGGCGATTCTGGTCGTCATTCCCGCGAAAGCGGGAATCCAGCGACTTTTTATTGCGTCAATGAGAAAGGCACTGGATTCCCGCTTTCGCGGGAATGACTATCGTAAAACTGGGAGTTTCTCGAGGAGTTTCAAGGCATGGCGGTCGTCAGCGTTAAACAAGCCCTTTCCGGATCGATAACCGCGAACAGCGAAGTCACCGTGCGCGGCTGGGTGCGCACGCGCCGCGATTCCAAAGCCGGATTGTCGTTCGTCAACGTCAGCGACGGATCGTGTTTCGATCCCATCCAGATCGTTGCGCAAAATACGCTGGCCAATTACGCCGACGAGATCGCCAAGCTCACCGCCGGTTGCGCCGTTATCGCGACGGGCACACTGGTTCCGTCGCAAGGCAAAAGCCAGACGTTCGAAATTCAGGCGACAGGAGTCGAAGTCGTCGGGTGGGTGGACGATCCGGAAACCTATCCGATCCAGCCCAAAGCGCACACGATGGAATATCTGCGCGAAGTGGCGCATCTGCGTCCGCGCACCAATACGTTCGGCGCCGTCGCGCGCGTGCGCGACTGCATCGCGAAAGCCATCCATCGCTATTTCCACGAGCGGGGATTTTTCTGGATCAACACGCCGATCGTCACCGCATCCGACGCCGAAGGCGCCGGCCAGATGTTTCGCGTATCGACGCTCGACATGGTGAATCTGCCGCGCGATGACAAAGGCGCCATCGATTTCCACAAGGATTTTTTCGGGAAAGAAACCTATCTCACGGTGTCCGGCCAGCTCAACGTCGAAGCGTATGCGCTGAGTTTGAGCAAAGTGTATACATTTGGACCGACGTTCCGCGCCGAGAATTCGAACACCGCGCGCCATCTCGCCGAATTCTGGATGATCGAGCCGGAAATCGCGTTCGCGGATCTCAACGACGACGCCACGCTCGCCGAAGATTTCCTGAAATACATCTTCAAGGCGGTGCTCGAAGAGCGCATGGACGACATGAAATTCTTCGCGGAACGTCAGGAAAAAACGGCGATCTCGCGTCTCGAAGGCTTCATCGCGGCACCGTTCGAGCGTATCGATTACACCGATGCCGTGGAAATCCTGAAAAAGTCGGGACAGAAGTTCGATTTCCCGGTCGAATGGGGCAGCGATTTGCAGACCGAACACGAACGCTATCTCACCGAGAAACACGTCGGCCGTCCGGTCGTGGTGATGAATTATCCGGAAAAGATCAAGGCGTTCTATATGCGGCTGAATGACGACGGCAAAACCGTCGCGGCGATGGATGTGCTCGCGCCGGGAATCGGCGAAATCATCGGCGGATCGCAGCGCGAAGAACGCCTCGATTACCTCGATCGCCGCATGGCGCAGTTCAAGATCGATCCCGAGCACTATCAGTGGTATCGCGATTTCCGCCGTTACGGCAGCGTGCCGCACGCCGGTTTCGGATTGGGTTTCGAGCGTCTCGTCGTCTACACATGCGGGCTGTCGAACATCCGCGACGCGATCCCCTACCCGCGCGTGCCCGGCTCGGCGGATTTCTGATGACACAACCGCAACGTGGTCGCTGGCTTGCGCTGGGCGTTCTCTGCACGGGCGTGTTGATGGATGTCATCGACACGACCATCGTCAACGTTGCGTTGCCCTCGATCAAGGCCGACCTTGGATTCTCCGCGACGAATCTCGCGTGGGTGATCAATGCGTACGTGCTTACGTTCGGCGGTTGCCTGTTGCTCAGCGGAAAGCTGGGCGATCTTTACGGCCATCGCCGCCTGTTCCTGATCGGCATCGCGGCATTCACGGCGACGTCGCTGCTGGCCGGTCTCGCCACGTCGCAAGTCGTTCTTATCGTCGCGCGCGCGGCGCAAGGCGTTGCCGGAGCGGTGGTCGCTGCGGTTTCGCTATCTCTGATCATGGATCTCTTTCCCGAGCCCGATGCGCGCGCGAAGGCGATGGGCGTCTTCGGCTTCGTGGGCGCGGGCGGCGGCAGCGTCGGCGCGATGCTCGGCGGACTGCTCACCGGCATGTTGAACTGGCACTGGATCTTTCTGGTCAACCTGCCCATCGGCGTCGCCGTGTTCGCGATGTCGTTGCGGCTCGTGCCCGACACACATAACGCACGCGAAAGACCGCGCATCGACATCGCGGGCGCCGCCACGATCACGTCATCGCTTATTCTCGCCGTGTACGCCATCGTCAACGGCAACGAAGCCGGCTGGACGTCGACCGCGACGCTCGGCCTGCTCGCGATCGCCGTCGTTCTGTTCATATCGTTCATCGTCATCGAAATGCGCGTGCGCGAACCGTTGATGCCGCTCGGCATGTTTCGGTTGCGCAATGTCGCCACCGCCAATGTCGTCGGCGTGCTGTGGGCCGCGTCGATGTTCGCGTGGTTTTTCCTGTCGGCGCTCTATATGCAGCAAGTGCTCGGCTACGATCCGTTCAAGGTCGGTCTCGGATTCGTGCCGGCCAATCTGATCATGGCCGCGTTCTCGCTGGGACTCTCCGCAAAAATGGTAATGCGATTCGGTTTGAAATTTCCGCTTTCTTTCGGTCTTCTGCTCGCCGGACTTGGACTGGTCCTGTTCGCGCGTGCGCCCATCGGCGGGCAATTTCTCATCGACGTTCTGCCCGGCATGACCTTGCTCGGACTCGGCGCCGGCATGGCGTTCAATCCGGTACTGCTCGCGGCGATGAGCGATGTCGATGCGCGCGATTCGGGTCTTGCGTCCGGACTCGTCAACACATCGTTCATGCTGGGCGGCGCGCTGGGCCTCGCCGTTCTCGCCAGTCTCGCGGCGGCGCGCACCGAATCGCTTCTCGCGACGCACGCGAACACGCTCGAATCGCTCAACACGGGATACCAAGCCGCGTTTGCGGTTGGCGCCGTGTTCGCGTTCGCCGCGGCACTGATCGGCCTCGTCGGCATACGCGCGGCGAAAGTCGACCTTGCGAACGCGACACATTGAGCACATGAATTTCGCATCGACGCGCTACTATTGGCGTTGGAATTTTCACTGAGCGAGGCCAGCCGCGTGACCGATCCGCAAGAAACCTGGTGGGTTGCCGCCGTCGGCGACACGTTGGTATGGGCGCGGTTGCATGTGCACGAAAACGAACCCGCCGAGGTTCTGGATGCGTCCGGCGAAACGCTTCGTTACGACGACGAAAATCACGCGCGGACCGCGCTGCTCGATGCGGAATTCCGCGCATTCGACGGACTCGACGAAGAAGATGCGGCCATGATGGGTTTCGACCTCGATTCCGTCGAACCGCCGCGCGCCGACAGCGACGAAGAGCTGTTGCCACTGATGACCGAAAAACTGACGCAGGGACACGCCTGATGGATCTGGATCTTTCCGGCAAACACGCACTCGTTTGCGGCGGTTCGCAAGGTATCGGGCGTGCCGCTGCCGTCGAACTCGCTCTCCTCGGCGCCGATGTAACGCTGTTGTCGCGCTCGGAAGATTCGCTCAAGGACGCTGTGGCAGCGCTGCAAAAGAAAGGATTGCAACAGCACGATTTCATCGCCGTCGACATGAACGATCATTCGGCACTGCGAACGAAGCTCGAAGCCGCCGCGAAATCCAGGCCGATTCACGTCGTAATCAACAACACGGGGGGCCCGCCGGGCGGTCCGGCCAATAGTGCAAAAGTGGAAGAGTATATTTCTGCATTCCAGCAGCACCTGATCGCCAGCCAGACGATCGTGCAGGCCGTGATCGCAGGAATGCGGGAAGCCGGATACGGACGCATCGTCAACGTCATTTCGACGTCGGTGAAAGAGCCGATCAAGAATCTGGGCGTGTCGAACACGATTCGCGGCGCAGTCGCGAGCTGGTCGAAAACGTTGGCGGGCGAACTCGGACAGTTCGGCATAACGGTCAACAATGTGTTGCCCGGCTATACGAAGACGCAGCGGCTCGAACAGATTCTCGGCGACCGCGCACGCGCCACGAAACAGGATGAATCCGCTATCGAAAAGACGATGCTCGCTACCGTTCCGGCGGGACGCTTCGCCGATGCCCGCGAAATCGGCGCCGTGATCGCGTTCCTCGCGACGGCGGCAGCCGGATACATCAATGGCGTCAATATTCCCGTCGACGGCGGACGCACCCAGTCGCTGTAGAAAAACGAATCGCGTTTGCTAAGCTGCGCGCATGAGCAACACGACGATGCGCCTGCAAAACTATGTCGATGGCCGATTGCAACCGCCGCGCGCGGCTCGCTGCATCGACGTGTTCGAACCCGCCGCCGGCGCCGTCTTCGCGGCATGCCCGGATAGCGACGCCAGCGATGTCGAGGACGCTTTCGATGCCGCGCAGCGTGCGTTTGCCGCGTGGTCTGCGCTGCCGAGTTCCGAACGCGCGCGATTCCTCAACCGCATCGCCGATCTGATCGAATCACGTGTCGACGAGTTCGCCGCCGCCGAATCTCGCGACAGCGGCAAACCCGTGGCGCTGGCGCGATTGCTCGACATTCCACGTGCTGTGGCGAACTTGCGTTTCTTCGCGGCGGCGGCGACGCAATTCGCCAGCGAAGCGCATACGGAAAACGCGTCGATCAATTACACGGTACGCGAACCGATCGGCGTCGTGGGCTGTATTTCGCCGTGGAATCTTCCGCTGTATCTGTTCACGTGGAAAATCGCGCCGGCGCTCGCCGCGGGCAATACCGTGGTCGCGAAACCGTCGGAAGTGACGCCGCTCACGGCGTCGATGCTTGCGCAAGCATGTATCGACGCGCAGCTACCGGTGGGCGTACTCAACATCGTGCACGGCACGGGGCCGCGCGCGGGAAGCGCGTTGGTCGAGCATCCCGGCATCAACGCGATTTCGTTTACCGGCTCGACGCGAACAGGCGCTGCCATTGCCACGACGGCTGCGAAAACGTTCAAGAAAGTATCGCTGGAGATGGGCGGAAAAAATCCCACGCTGATCTTCGCCGACTGGGACGCGAGCGATGCCAACTGGTCGACGATTCTGCGCTCGGCATTCTCCAATCAGGGACAGATCTGTCTGTGCGGTTCGCGGATACTCGTCGAGCGTTCCATCTATTCTGCATTCCGCGACGAATTCGTGGCGCGCGCACGCGCGCTGCGCGTGGGCGATCCCGATGATCCGGTCACCGATCTCGGTGCCATCGTTTCGAAGACGCATTTCGACAAGATCATGGGCTGCATCGCGACGGCACGCGGCGAAGGCGGAAAAATCCTGTGCGGCGGCGACGCGGTCAAACTCGACGGCCGTTGTGCGGGAGGCTGGTTTATCGCGCCGACCGTGATCGAAGGCCTCGATCAACAATGCGCGACAAATCAGGACGAAATCTTCGGCCCCGTCGTGACGCTGCAGCCATTCGACGGCGAAGCCGATGCCGTCGCGCAAGCAAATGCGACGAAGTACGGCCTGGCTGCGTCGGTATGGACAACGCATCTGTCCCGCGGCCATCGCGTGGCGTCGAAGCTGGCTTCAGGCATCGTGTGGGTGAATTGCTGGATGCGGCGCGATCTGCGCACGCCGTTCGGCGGCGTGAAGCAATCCGGACTGGGGCGCGAAGGCGGCTTCGACGCGCTGCGTTTCTTTACGGAAGCGAAGAACATTTGTATACAAATAGATTAAAAAAAGATTGAAAAAAAACGCACGACTACGGATCGGGGCATGCATACAAATCTGAAGGCGCTATTCGGTATTGCGGTCCTCGCGAGCGCAGCATTTTGCGCGGCGCCACGAGGCGCGTTCGCGGGAAATCCCGTCAGCGTTACGCCGAACGCGAGCGAGATGTCGCCCGCCGAATGGCGCCGCCGCCAACTCGTCGCGGCCGATAAATCCGACATCATCATGCAGCAGGCCGAAAAGATTCCCGGCTTGCTCGGCCGCTATGTGCACATGCAATCAGCCTACGACGCCGACCACGAACGCGCATTTCAGGTGATCTTCGGACAATACCTGTCGTGGTTTCAGACGTTCATCGGCGACTACGACGGCGCCGCCAACAGTTTCTCGATCGCACAGCCGGCGCAGGACGACGACGGCCCCTCGCCGCTCGCAGGCAATTACAAACTCAAGCCCGCAACGGACGTGATTCTCGACTTGGTGAAATCGCGCAAGGCCGTATTCTTCAACGAGGCGCACAGTGCGCCGATCACGCGAACGTTGACGATTGAACTGCTGGCGAAACTGCATGATGAGGGCTTCAACTATTTCGCCGCCGAAACGCTTTACGACACCGACCGCGATTTGCAGAAGCGCGGTTATCCCACGCCGAAGAGCGGCTTCTATGTCGACGAGCCGCTGTACGGCGAAATGGTCCGCACCGCCATCAAGCTGGGCTACAAAATAATCGCCTACGACGTGGAAAGCGCCGGTGTCGGCGATGCGCGCGAAAGAGCCGGCGCGGAAAGCCTGTATTCGCAAGTGTTCAAGAAAGATCCGAATGCGCGGCTGGTCGTGAACGCGGGCTTCGCGCATGTGCAGAAGTCCGGAAAATACCTCGGCGGCAGCAGCATGGGCGAATTCTTTGCCAGGATTTCCGGCATCGATCCTTTGACCATCGAACAAACCATGCTGATCCAGCACGCGCGCCCGGACCAGGATCACGCGTATTATTCGGCGGTGATGCAGGCGCTGCATCCGCAGCAGCCGAGCGTGTTCGTCGCGCCCGACGGCAAGACGTGGACGTTGAAACCCGGCAAATACGACATGAGCGTTTTCTTTCCGCAATACGACATCGTCAAGCAACGCCCGAACTGGCTCGCGCTCGACGGAATGCGCTCGATGTATCCCGTCGCGGGCGACATGTGCAGGAATCAGTTTCCCTGCCTGATCGAAGCGCGCTACGCGAACGAAAGCGACGATGCCGTCGCCGCGGATCGCACGGTTCTCAATGTCGTCGATCCGAACACGCCGGCGGATCAGCGCATTCTCTCGGGCCACACGCAGACGCAAAGCCGGCTGTTTCTGCGTCCCGGCAATTATCATTTGAAAGCGACGGATCGCAACAACCGTCCGCTGCTCCTTCGCGACATATCCATCGGCGCCGGTTCGCCGTGAGCGACGTTGTCCGCGCCGCCGGCGCACCGCAACCGGTGGGCGCGTATCCGCACGCGCGGCGAGTGGGAAATCTGTTGTTCTTGTCGGGCATCGGTCCGCGCGATCCAGCGTCGAACGCGATCATCGGCAACGTCTACGACGCGCAGGACCGGCTCGTCAGCTACGACATCGAGGCGCAATGCCGCGCTGTATTCGCGAACGTGCGCAAAGTCCTTGAAGCCAGCGGCGCGCGCTGGGAAGATCTCGTCGACGTCACCGTTTTCCTCACCGACATGCAGCACGATTTCGCCGCCTACAATCGCGTCTATGCCGAATTCTTCACGAGCGCGCAGCCATGCCGCACCACCGTCGGCATCACTGCGCTGCCCACGCAGATCGCCATCGAACTGAAGTGCGTCGCAGTGATTCAGGAAAACCGCTGACGTGCTCGCGCCGCCGATCGATTTGCAAAAGTGGATCGACGAACATCGGCATCTGCTGAAGCCGCCCGTCGGCAACAAGTGCATCGTCGACGGCGATTTCATCGTGATGATCGTCGGCGGTCCGAACGTGCGCACCGACTATCACTGGGATGAAGGTCCGGAATTTTTCTGCCAGCTCGAAGGCGAGATGGTGTTGAAGATTCAGGACGACGGCAACGCGCGCGACATTCCCATCCGCGCAGGTGAAATCTTTTATCTGCCGCCGCGCGTCCCGCACTCGCCGCAGCGCATGGCCGGATCGATCGGTCTGGTCATCGAACGCAAGCGTCTGCCGCACGAAAAAGACGGATTGCTGTGGTTCTGCGAGACGTGCAACAACAAATTGTTCGAGGCGTTTTTCGTCCTCAACGATATCGAGAAAGACTTCCCCGCCGTGTTTGATCGTTTTTATCGCTCACTCGACGCGCGCACCTGCAAACGGTGCGGACATTTGAACCCCGCGCCGGAGCGGTACGGCTAACCGCTATCATTCGCAGCGATGCTAAAGACGCTGCTGCAATTGAAACCTCGCGACGTGCCGCCCGTCGTCGCGCTGCGCAACACCGCGGCCGCCACGCTGCCGCTGGCGGCTGGGTTCATCACCGGCCACGTCGATATCGGCGTGGGAATCTCCGTCGGCGCGCTGAACACGATGTTTTCAGATCAACCCGGTCCATACCGGCTGCGTCTCAGGCGAATGCTTCTGGCCGCAGTCGCTGCCGGCATCTCCGCGTTTGTCGGATATACCGTCGGCGGCAGCGATGTGTCCGTCGGCATCGCGGCGCTGATCTGGGGATTCGGCGGCGGCATGCTCGTCGCGCTGGGCCCGGAAGCGGCCCGCATCGGATTGACGAGCATGATTCTTCTCGTCATCACGGCGGCAACGCCGCGCTCGCCGGCCGACGCGATCGGACCGACGCTGTTGTTCTGCATCGGCGGACTTTTGCTCACTTTTTTCTCGATCGCCGCCTGGCCGCTGCAACGCTATCGCCCTGAGCGGTACGCGCTGGCACAACTTTGCCGAGATCTCGCCGCCAGCGCACGTTCGAGCGACGACACCGGCACGGCGCCGCCCGTCACGCAAGCGCTTACCGACGTCGAAAATCTTTTGCACGGCGCGTATCGCGCACGCGGCGCGGCGATGGAAGCGTTGCGTGTCGTCGCCGAATTGATCGAGCGCGCGCGTTTGGAATTGCTCGCGCTCGGCGCATTGAACGAGCGCACGGACGATTCCGAATTGAAGGCGACGCTCTTGCGGCTGCGCGAATACGCCGCGCGAACATTGGAAAGTCTCGCCGCCGCGCTGGAAGCCGGCGCCACGCCGCTGACGGCATCCGGATCGCTGGAAGGTTTCGACGCCGTCCAGAACGTGCTGACACGTCATGCGACGGCGTCGCCACATGAGCAACGACTGATCGCCATCGCGTTGGCGCACGCCCGCGCACTCGGAGGGCAGCTGCGCGCGGCACTGCACAACGCGAACTTCGCCGGCAGTCTCGGCGAGCTGCGTCTGGACGCGGACGACTCACGCCTGCCGCGTGAATTGCGCACGCGCAATGCGTTCGCGGTTCTTCGCGCGAACGCGACGCTATCGTCGGTTGCGTGCCGCCACGCGATCCGCTGCGGCGTATGTCTCGCGCTTGCGGTGATCGGCGAACGGGTCGCGGGCATTTCACACGGCTACTGGATTCCGATGACGACCGCCATCGTGTTGAAACCGGATTTCGCCGGCACGTTCCGTTTCGGTCTGCTACGCGTGATCGGCACGCTGCTTGGCCTCGCACTCACGACAGCACTCGTGCATTTCGCGTTCGGAGGCGAGTGGCCGCGCGTGATCTTGTTTGCGATCTTCTGCTTCGGTTTCCGCATATTCACCACGATGCACTACGCGGTCGGCGTGATGCTGCTGACGAGCCTGATCGTCATCCTGCTCAGCTTCGAAGGTCTGTCACCAACTGAAACCATGATGGCCCGCGCCGTCGGCACCAGTCTCGGCAGCGCGCTGGCGCTGCTCGCGTATGTCGTCTGGCCGACGTGGGAAAGACATCGCATCCGCCCGGCGCTGGCGGAGATGGTCGATGCCTACCGGAAATATTTTCTTGCCGTGCTCGGCGACGCCACTCGCGTCCGCGCCGAAATCCGCCGCGTCGCGCGGGGGGCGCGCACGAATGCGCAGGCGTCGCTGGACCGTCTGCGCAACGAGCCGCGCCGCAATCGTGCCGCCGTGACCGCCGCCGAAGGCGTGTTTGCGAACGCGAACCGTTTCATTCGCGCAGCCATGGCGCTCGAGGCGATCCGCCAACACGAAGGGCCTGTCCCCGCGCACGATGCAATTCGCAATTTTTCCAGGCAGGTCGACGCGAGCCTGGATCCGGTAATCCGCGGTTTGCACGATCAAACGCCGATCCATCCCGATACGACGGCCCTTCGCACCGCGCAAACGCAACTCGTGCAGGCGCTGAATTCGACGAATATGCACGATAACGATGTTCAGATCGCAGCATGGATCGATGCGAGCGACCGCATCACCGACAGCGTCGATACGCTGGCACATGTGTTGCGCGGCGCTCGCCAAAAGTGAATGTTCGACTGCGACGAAAATGCGCTCGCATTTCTTTCTGCGGAAGATTATTCTCCGAGAGGTATTAGGGTCCGGGCGGACTCCCTCCGTCCGGTAGTTCATTGCTGGGGAGTTCGTTATGTCCCAAAGATCAAGTTCAGTTGTTTTTTCTCCGCGTATAAAAACACTCGCTGCTGCTCTATCGATAGCACTCGCGGGAGCCGCTTCGGGCGTCGCAACCGATGCCGATGCAAGGATTCCCAACGGGGAACCTCATGCGACGCATACGGCGGTTCACAACGTTAAACATCGTGACTCGCGCGCGCTCAAATTCGACAAGCGTCACGCGCGCACGGCCATTGTCCAGATGGCCGCAGGAATCGCGGCGTCCAAACCGGCGGCGCGAGCTCCGACGACCGTACACATCAATACCTTGATCGATTCGGGAGCAGGCAGCCTGCGTGAAGCACTAGCCAACGCCGCCGATGGCGATATCTTCGACCTCAGCAGCCTTCACGGGACGTTGAAACTATCGAGTCCGCTGGTTCCGAGTGCTGCCGTGTCATTGGTCGGGCCGGGTCCGCAAAACCTGACACTCGATGGAGGCGGGCTCGATCGCATCATTACCTCGACGCATTCGCTGAAGTTGTCCAATGTAACGATGGGCCATGGCGCTACGCCGAAAGCGACAAACGCCGTTGCCGCCGCGCTAGGCGGATGCCTCTTCGTGCAGGGTAACCTCGCTCTGCATAACACAACGTTCTCGAACTGCGTGGCCGACGGTACCGGAACCACGTACGAAGCCGCGTACGGTGGTGCGATCGCCGTCGGCGGAACGCTGGCGATGTATTCGAGCACCGTCAAAGACAGCACGGCCACGGCTCCGTACTTTGCCGGCGGCGGTGGTGTCGAGATAATCAATAATCTATACGGTGATAGCAATTACATCGCCGGAAGCACGTTGAGCGGAAACCAGGCCAACGCCGGCAAGCAGGTAACCGGTGGCGGTTTGGATGTCTATTACAATTCCGAATACGGCTATGCCGGGAACACAACGATCGCGAATTCCGCGGTCAGCGGGAATAGTGCGACGGGCGCCGGAAGTTATTACGACCCGGTCAATGACGTCTACGTTTATACCGGTAACGCGTTTGGTGGCGGCGTTCAAGCACGCGGCGGCACGATTACGCTGACAAGCAGCAACATCACCGGCAATTCCGCCACTGCCAATCAATTTGCATCCGGCGGCGGCGCCTATTCGATCGGTGCAAGTTACTACAATGCAGACGCGGGCTATTACTACAACATTGGGGGCGGAATCGCGATGATCGGAGGCTCGGTGTCCAACAACACCGTCAGCTCGATTTATTCGTTTGGCAGCGGCGGCGGATTGCAGTCCAATTCCGATACGAGCCTGACGAACGCCGCGATAATCGGAAATACGGTCGAATCCACCTGCGATGCGTGCCTGAATGAAGGCGGCGCGATTTATCAGGGCTTCTACGGAAACCTCGCCATCACCGGAAGTACATTGAGCGGCAATGCGGTGAATTCCACAGGGTCCGGCGCCAGTGCTGGCGGCGCGATCACAACCAAATACTATGGCTATCAAAACGTCATCACGCTCACCAACAGCACCATTTCGGGCAACTCGGTGACGGCAACGGGCGATCCGACACAAGCGTTCGGCGGAGGCATCTATCAGGCTTTCACCGTGTTTTATGGATCGCTGAATTCGTACAATTCGACAATTGCCTATAACAGTGCAGGCGGTGTCGGCGGCGGCGTATTGGCTGGTTATGGCACTGCGCTCACTTTCGACAGCACCATCATCGGCAAGAATACGGCCAGCAACGTCCCGGAGAGTTCCGACTTCGGGACCCCGGATACCCAGACGGTGGGCGGAGATTACAACCTGGTCCAGACAGACCCCGCATCGGCGGGATTCACCTTTACGGGTACGCACAACATTATTGGCCAGGACCCGCTGCTAAAACCGTTGGCCTACAACGGAGGAACGACGCAAACACACGCGCTCGATCTTGCCAGTCCGGCCATCGACAAGGGCGACAATCCGCTGTCGCTGACGACCGATCAGCGCGGCGTTCCGTACGCTCGCGTTGTAGGCGCTGCAGCCGACATCGGGGCGTTCGAGCTCGACACTGACCGCATCTTCGCCAACGGCTTCGAAGATTGACAGTCAAGACAGCCGAATTCGCGCAATGCGAATTCGGCTTCGCCGTACGTTAAAATGTGCGCATGCTCAAGATCGACACGCATGCGCACATTCTTCCGCCCGATTGGCCCAACCTCGCTGAAAAATACGGAGACGACCGCTTTCCCGTCATGGTGAAAACGGAAGGCCGTCATCGCATTTACAAAGACGGCAAATTTTTTCGCGAAGTGTGGGAAAACGCGTTCGATCTCGGCTACCGCATTGCCGACTACGCGAAATTCGGCGTGCAGACGCAGGTGATCTCGACCGTGCCCGTACTTTTTTCCTATTGGGCAAAACCGAGCCAGGCGCTCGAGCTGCACACGTTTCTGAACGACCATACCGCCGAAGCCTGCCGTTCGCAGCCGCGGCATTACGCCGGCATCGGCACAGTGCCGCTGCAATCGCCGACGCTGGCGATCCGCGAGATGGAACGCTGCGTCGAACAGCTCGGCCTGCAAGGCGTGCAGATCGGTTCGCATGTCGACGCATGGAATCTCGATGCGCCCGACCTGTTTCCGTTTTTCGAGGCGGCGGCCGAGCTCGGCGCGGCGATCCTCGTGCATCCATGGGACATGATGGGCAAGGAAAGCATGCCGAAATACTGGCTGCCCTGGCTCGTCGGCATGCCGGCCGAACAAGCGCGCGCGGTGTGCTGTCTCATTTTCGGCGGCGTGCTCGAAAAACTGCCGACGCTGCGCGTGTGCTTCGCTCACGGCGGCGGCGCGTTTCCATACACCGTCGGACGCATCGAACACGGCTTTCGTATGCGGCCCGATTTAGTCGCCACGGACAACTCGCGCAACCCGCGCGAATATCTCGATCGTGTGTATTTCGATTCCTGCGTGCACGATGCGCGTGCGTTGCGTTATCTGCTCGACGTGGCCGGCAGTGCGCATGTGATGCTCGGCACGGACTATCCGTTTCCGCTCGGCGAGCAGCATCCCGGTTCGGGCATCGCCGCATTGGAGCTTTCCGAGTCCGAACAGAAACAGCTCTATCACGGCACCGCGCTCGAATGGCTCGGATTGCCCGCTTCGCGGTTCAACTGACATCATTGCCGGAGGCTTTATGCCGCATTTGAGAAATGTATACATTGCTGCAGCGTTGTTATGCACGATGGCGCCGGCGATGGCGGACGACAACGGCAGCTATTCGCTCGACGAAGGCTATGTCAAGTTCACCGCCCCGCCCGCTTGGCCGGTGATCCTGCAGAAAACCGAAGGCAATCCGCAGTTCGTCGCCTTCCAGGTGAAAGACCCCGCCGATACCGGTACCGGCGAAGCGACGCGCGTGAGTGTGGAGACCAAGTTGCTCGACGACTCCAGCAATTTCCAGGCGGCCGTGAACGTCGGTATGGACAAGGCCAAGCAGATGAGCGGCTACGAGCAGCACACCGAAGGCGTCGACAGCAGCGTGTTGCGCTATTACGCGTTGAGCGGGAAAACGCGCTATGAATATCGCGAAACCTGGTACTTGAATGGCCACGTTGTCGTCCACGTGCGCTGCGCACGGCCGATGCTCGCCGCAACAACGCCGCAATGGACTGCCGACTACGAAAAAGGCTGCGCCGAAATCATGCAAACGCTGCGTCCGCACTGATCGTGACCGGCGTTCCCGTTTCGGAGGAAAAACACGCGCAGGCGCTGGACGAGCAGGATGCGCTCGCGCCGTTCCGCGACGAATTCCTGATTCCTCCGCACGATAACGTCGAACAAGTATACTTTTGCGGAAACTCGCTCGGCCTGCAACCGAAAGCGACGCGCGCCGCATTGAACGGCGAACTCGACGATTGGTCCGCGCTCGGCGTCGAAGCGCATTTCCGCGGCAAGCATCCGTGGATGCCGTATCACGAGGAAGTCCGCGACCATCTGGCCGAGCTCGTCGGCGCCAAGCCGAGCGAAGTCGTGGCGATGAACTCGCTGACGACGAATCTGCACCTGATGATGGTCAGTTTTTATCGGCCCACGAAAGAACGCCCCGCAATTCTCATCGAGAAGAACGCATTTCCATCCGATCGCTATGCGGTCGAATCGCAAATCCGTTTTCATGGCTTCGATCCAGCCGACGCTTTGATCGAACTCGAACCGGATGAAACCACCGGCCTCATTTCCGACGCATCGATCGCCGATGCGTTCGATCGCCACGGTCCCCGCATCGCACTCGCGCTGTTGCCCGGCGTGCAATATCTCAGCGGACAATCGTTCGACGTGCGCATGATCACGAGTCTGGCCCACGCCAAAGGATGCGTCGTCGGTTTCGATCTGGCGCACGCGGCGGGCAATATCGACGTCGAATTGCACGATAGTGGCGTCGATTTCGCCGTGTGGTGCAGCTATAAATATCTCAACGCCGGACCCGGCAGCGTTGCCGCTTGCTTCGTCCACGAGCGCCACGCGCGTGCGAACCTGCCGCGCTTTTCCGGATGGTGGGGTCACGATCAGGAAACGCGATTCCAGATGGGACCGAATTTCGCCGCGACGCCGGGTGCCGAAGGCTGGCAATTATCGAATCCGCCAATCTTTGCGCTGGCGCCGCTGCGCGTGTCGCTGGAAATCTTTCATCGCGCGGGGATGTCACGGCTACGCGCAAAATCGATCGCGCTGACGGGCCATCTCGAAGCGTTGATACAAAAACAACTTCACGAGGTTTTGGAAATCATTACGCCGTCCGAAATGCAACGGCGCGGGTGTCAGCTATCGCTTCGAGTGAAAGGTCCGCGCAATGCCGGGCGCTCGCTGTACGACTATCTGCTAGAGAACGGCATCATTGTGGATTGGCGCGAGCCCGATATTATTCGCGCCGCGCCGACGCCGCTTTACAACAAGTACGTCGACTGCTACCGCTTCGTACAACACATTCGGCGATGGGCTGAGAAGACCGCCTAGAGCACCCATCCTCTTTTGCGCATCCCGTTTCACCCAAATCTGTTGCAATCAATTACAGAACTGATTAGTATCGCGATAGTTGAATTCTGAACTATAACGATGAGCCCCGCTCCCGCCTGCCCAAGCTTCGCTTTGATCGAGTCGCAAATCGACCGCGTCGCCGCGCGCATGCGCGACGCCCCGGTGCAGAACATTGTGCTGGTGCGGCTGGTGAAGACGCTGTCGGCGCAGCTCGGCCATCATCTCGGACAGAAAGTTCGGCCGCATGGGATCAACGAAGTCGGCTTTCGCACGTTGACCATGCTGTATGCGCAACTCGAAACCGGCATCAATCCTTCCGACTTGAGCGACGCGAGCGGCGAGACGCGCACGAACATGACGCGCATCTGCGACGACCTCGTCCGCAAGGGTCTCGTTCGCCGGCGCGCCAGCAAGGAGGATCGCCGGCGCATCGTGCTGGAGCTGACGAAAAAAGGCGTCGCACTGATCGAGAAACTGCTTCCGCAGGTGTGGACCGGCGTCGGGCATGTCACGAGCGCGTTGTCCGCCAGCGACAAGAACACGTTGGAGCGTCTGCTCAAAAAATTGTTGGTCGCATTCGAAACGGAAGGAAAATCATGACTGCGATGCACTCGAAGAAAATAATTATCGCCGTCGCGCTCTGCGCACTCGTTGCCGCCTGCTCGATTCCATCGCGTCCGACGCCGCCGAATTTATCGTCCGCCGCGCCCTTGGATGGCATACCAACCAAAGGCAACGCTGCGTGGCCGGACCGCGCGTGGTGGACGCGTTATCACGACGATGATCTCAACGCGATCGAATCAATGGCGCTGGCGACAGCGCCGGATCTAGCCGTCGCGCAGGCACGTTTCGCTCAAGCGATGAAATCCATCGACATCGCGCGCGCTGCGGGCGGCGCGTCGGTCGACGGCAACGTCCAGGTGCAGCGTCAACGCCTGAGCGACAACGGTTTGATCCCGCCGAAACTCCTCGGATTCAACTGGTACAACCAGGGCGACATCGGCGCGCAGTTCAAGTACGACTTCGATTTCTGGGGCAGCCATCGCGCGGATATCGCCGCGAATGTCGATCGCGCGCGCGCGGCTGCCGCTGAACGCGAATCGGCGTCGAATATGCTCACCGCTGCCATCGCCGATGCGTATTTCGGCTGGCAGCTCGACATGACGCATATCGGTTTCTCAAACGGATCGATAGCGCTGGAACAAAAGATTCGCTCGATCGCCGACGCGCGCGTGCAACGCGGGCTCGATCCGTACGACGTCCTGCATCAGGCCGATGCGGAACTGGCGTCGATGCGCGAAGACGTGGCGACGTTTCAATGGGCCGCGCAGATGCGGCGCGAAACGATTGCTGTGTTGATCGGCGTGTCGGTTTCCGATGTGCCTGAGTTTCATGCGCGCACGCTGCCGCAGTTCACGGCGGCGTTGCCGTCGAGCGCCGGACTCGATCTGATTGCGCGCAGGTCGGAAGTCGAAGCGAGCCGCTGGCGCGTGGAAGCAGCGTTGCGTGAAATCGATATCGCGCGCGCTGCGTTTTATCCGGACCTCAGCATCTCGGCGATGATCGGATTGTCGTCGATCGATCTCGGCAAACTGTTTCAGTCGGGCAGCCGCGTCGTCGACGCAGGACCGGCGCTGCATTTGCCGATCTTCGAAGGCGGCCGATTGCAGGCGCGCTTCGGCGCATCGCAGGCCGCGCTCGATACGGCCATCGCCGACTACAATAAAACCGTGATCGATGCCGCGCACGATGCGGCCAGTCAAGCGCTCGTGCTCGGGCAAATCGATGCGCGCCGCAAAGAACGTGCGGGACAGATCGACGCGGCGCAACGTCTGTACGAGTCATCGCTGGCGCGCGGCAAACGCGGATTGACCGACGCGCGCGCCGAGTACAACGCCGATATCGAATTGATTCGACAGCACGTCGCCGATGCGCAACTCATCGCTGCCGGGATATCGGCTGAAATCGCACTGACCAAAGCGCTCGGCGGCGGATACGTCGCCGACAACACAACTACAAAATCCGATTCCGTTGGAGCCGTGCAGCCATGAGCACTCCCGATCCTTTACAAAACCCGCCCGTGCAACAGCCCGCGCGCAAAGGCAAGCGCCGTATCGTGCTTACCGTTCTGGCGCTGATATTTGTGGTGATTGCCGTCGTGTGGGTGCTCCTGTACGTATTCGTGTTTTCGCTGCGCGAAACGACGGACGATGCGTATGTGAACGGCAATCAGGTCGTCGTTTCGTCGCAGGTGACGGGTACGGTGGTCGCGCTGCTCGCCGACGATACGCAGCTCGTCGAAGCCGGACAGGTTCTCGTCAAACTCGATCCGACCGACGCCGATCTCGCGCTTTCGCGTGCGCAAAGCACGCTCGCGCAAGCGGTGCGGCAAGTGCGGCAACAGACGCATGTTGCTGGTCAGTATGACGCGACGGTCGCCGCTCGGCGCGAAGATGTCGCGCGCGCGCAAGCCGATCTGGATCGCCGCGAACCGCTGTTGGCCGAACGCGCGGTGGCGCCTGAAGATGTCGCACACGCGCGTCAGGCGTTGACGGATGCGAAGTCCGCGCTCGACGCGGCAGAGCGTCAGGCCGCGGCGTCGCACGCGTTGGTGGACGGCACCGATATCGCGGGCAATCCAACCGTGCTTGAAGCGCGCGCGGCATTTCGCGAAGCGTGGGTGAACTCGCATCGCAACGCGATCGTCGCGCCGGCCAGCGGCTATGTCGCGCAGCGCAGTGTGCAGATCGGCAGCCGCGTTCAACCGGGGCAGGCATTGCTCACCATCGTGCCGCTGCACGATTTGTGGATCGACGCGAACTTCAAGGAAGTGCAGCTCGGGCATATTCGTATCGATCAACCCGTCGAAGTCACCGCCGATCTTTACGGCGGCAAGCTGACGTTTCACGGACGCGTGGAAGGTCTCGCCGCGGGAACCGGCGGCGCGTTCGCGTTGCTGCCTGCGCAAAATGCATCCGGCAACTGGATCAAAGTGGTGCAGCGTGTGCCGGTGCGTATCGCGCTCGATCCGAAAGAGCTGGAGAAAAATCCGCTGCGCGTCGGGCTGTCGACGGATGTCGCGGTCGACACACACGAACGCGGCGGCCAGGTGCTGGCGCGGACGCCGGCGAGCCGCACGTTCGCGAAAACCGATGTCTACAGCGCCGACCTCGCCTCCGCCGATGCGGCAGCCGATTCCATCGTGCAGGCGAACCTCGGCAAGCCATGAGCATGCCGCTTCCGCCGGTTCGCAAACCGCCGCTGACCGGCGGTACGCTCGCGCTGCTGACGATTGCCGTCGCGTTTTCCACGTTCATGGAAGTGCTCGACATCACCATCGTCAACGTGTCGGTGCCGCATATCGCGGGCAGTCTCGGCGTCAGCCCGAACGAAGGTACGTGGGCGATCAGTTCGTACTCGCTGGCGAGCGCCATCATGCAACCGTTGACGGGTTGGATCGCGCGGCGTTTCGGCGAAGTGAAATCGTTTTGCATCGCGGTGATCCTGTTCGTGCTGATGTCGATGTTGTGCGGCATCGCCACGTCGATGCCGATGCTCGTGATCGCGCGCCTGCTGCAAGGCGCGGGATCCGGCCCGATGGTGGCACTGTCGCAAGCGCTGCTGCTCAACAATTATCCGAACGACAAACGCGGCATTGCGCTCGCGATCTGGGCGATGACGGTGGTCGTTGCGCCGATCTTCGGACCGATTCTCGGCGGCTACATCACCGACAACTACACGTGGCCGTGGATCTTCTACATCAACGTGCCGGTCGGCGTGCTCGCCGCATTCGTGACATGGACGCTGCTCAAGGAACGTGAATCCGTCATCACGAAGATGCCCATCGACATCGTGGGATTGATCCTGCTGATCGTCGGTGTCGGCAGCCTGCAATTCATGCTCGACAACGGCAACGACAAGGATTGGTTTTCGTCGCCGCTGATTCTTACGCTGGGCATCGTCGCCGTTGTGGGGCTCGTCTTTTTCATCGCGTGGGAATTGACGGACGAACACCCTGTCGTCGATTTGTCGCTGTTCCGAAAACGCAATTTCGCCGTCGGCGTGGCCGCGCTGTCGTTCGGCATGATCGGATTTTTCGGCATCAATGTGATTTTCCCGCTGTGGCTGCAGACGGATTTGAACTACACCGCTACCTGGGCCGGGCTTGCCACGGCGCCCGTCGGCATTCTCGCGTTTCTGATTTCGCCGATCATCGGACGCAACATCCAGAAGTTCGAGTTGCGCACGGTGGCGAGCATCGCATTCTGCATTTTCGGCGGATGCGCAATCTGGTTCGCCGGATTTCCCAGCGACGCGGCGTTCGGCTCGCTGGTGTGGCCGCGCTTCATCATGGGTGCGGGCATCGCGTGCTTCTTCGTCCCGATCAATCAAATCATACTGTCGGGCTTGCGGCCGCATGAAATCGCATCGGCGTCGGGTATTTCGAATTTCTGCCGCACACTGGCCGCGAGTTTTTCCACCGCCGTGATGGTGACGATGTGGCAGCACCGCGGCGACTATCATCACGCGGTTCTCGTCGAACATCTGAACAGCGCCAATCCTGCGGTGAACAATTATTTGAACGATCTGCACGCCATGGGTGCGTCGGCGACTCGCGCGTGGGGAGTCGTGGAAAACGTGCTGACCAAAGAGGCGCTGACGGCATCCGTGAACGACGTGTTTCTCATTTGCGCGGTATTGTTCTTCGCGATGATTCCCGTGCTTTGGATGGCCAAACCGCCGTTCGGAACCGCGGGTGCGGCCGGCGCGCATTGACGCTGGCGCATCTTCGTCATTCCCGCGAAAGCGGGAATCCAGTGCCTTTCGTTTTCTCGAATTGCCTGAAGATCAAAGTCGCTGGATTCCCGCTTTCGCGGGAATGACGAGCGGAGAGCGCAGTTTGTGAACCTGTCGCGATCAATACATGTGCTTTTCAATGCCGAGCTGTTGAAGGATCTTGCTCGCGATTTCCTCGATGGACGTCGACGTCGTGTTCTGCACCGGAATGTTTTCGCGGCGGAACAGTTTGTCGGCCAGTTCCAGTTCGCGCCGGCATTGTTCGATTTTCGCGTAGCGGCTGCCCGGCTTGCGCGCTTCGCGAACCTGGGCGAGCCGCTGCGGTTCGATCGTCAGCCCGAACAGGCGCGGCCGGTATGGCGCGAGGCGCCGCGGCAGTTCGATTTTTTCCAGATCGTCTTCGGTAAGCGGATAGTTGGCCGCTTTCACACCGTAATGCAGCGCCATGTATAGGCAGGTCGGTGTTTTGCCGACGCGTGAAACGCCGACCAGAATCACTTCGGCATCGCCGTAGTTCACATCGACGCCATCGTCGTGCGTCAGCGCGTAGTTCGTCGCGTTGATGCGCGCCTCGTACTCGGCGAAATTCGTCATGCCATGCGCCTTGCCGACGCTGGGCGAGCGCTTCGTGCCGAGTTCGTCTTCCAGCGGACCGATGAACGGCGCGAACACGTCGATCATCAACGCGCCGCTCGTGGACAATATCTCCGTCAGCACGGGATCGACGACGGTATTGACGACAATCGGCCGCGCGCCGCTCGTGGTGAAGATGTTGCGGATGCGCGCCGCGGCGCCGTGCGCCTTTTCCTCGTCGTCGACGAATGGAAGCCGAAACGTATCGAAGTCGATGCCGTCGAACTGCGTGAGCACGGAGTGGCCGATGGTTTCGGCAGTGATTCCGGTTCCGTCCGATACGTAAAAGATCGTCCTTCGCATGAACGCAGTGTAAGGCAAGTGTGTGCTGATCTGGACGCAATCCTTGTTTCGCAGTGCACAAACCGCGAAAATTGCGGCCCTTCGCCGGTTCGCGCCGGCTGCGTCACTTTCGGAGAAATCCCTTGAGCGATTTGGTGCTTTGGCTGGATCAGCTGCGTTTGTCGGACTTGGGAAAAGTCGGCGGCAAGAACGCATCTCTCGGCGAGATGATCGGGAATCTCTCGAAACTCGGCGTCACCGTGCCGGGCGGATTCGCGACGACGTCGCACGCGTTCCAGCAGTTCATCGCGCAAAGCGGACTGGCCGATCGCATCCAGGGAAAATTGGCGTCGCTCGATGTCGACAATGTCGATGCATTGGCTAAAGCCGGCGCGGAAATCCGCCAATGGGTGATCGATACGCCGCTGATCCCGGAATTCGACAAAGCCGTGCGCGAGGCGTACGCAAAGCTATGCAAAGACGCAGGCGGTAACGACGTCGCTGTCGCCGTGCGCTCGTCGGCGACGGCAGAGGATTTGCCCGACGCCTCGTTCGCCGGGCAGCAGGAAACGTTCTTGAACGTGACGGGCGCCGACGACGTCATCCATAAAGTGAAAGAAGTTTTCGCGTCGCTTTATAACGATCGCGCGATCGCATATCGCGTGCATCACGGCTTCAAGCACGAAGAAGTATTCCTGTCTGCCGGCGTGCAATTGATGGTGCGTTCGGATGTCGGCGCTTCGGGCGTGCTGTTCACGCTCGACACGGAATCGGGCTTTCGCAATGCGGTATTCGTGACGGCGAGTTACGGCCTCGGCGAAATGGTCGTGCAAGGCGCGGTGAATCCCGATGAGTTCTACGTCTACAAACCGACATTGAAAGCGGGCAAAAACGCGATCCTGCGCCGTCAGCTCGGCGCGAAGCAGCAGCGCATGGTGTATTCCGACAAACCTGGCGAACGCGTGCGGATCGAAACGACGCCGGCGGCCGATCGTGCGAAATTCTGCATCGGCGACGCCGACGTGACCGAACTCGCGAAACAATCGCTCGTGATCGAGGACCACTACAAACGCCCGATGGACATCGAATGGGCGAAAGATGGCATCACCGGAAAAGTATACATTGTGCAGGCGCGTCCGGAAACGGTGAAATCGCGCGGACACGCCACGCAGATCGAACGTTTTCACCTAAGGCAACGCGGCAAGATTCTCAGCGAAGGCCGTTCGATCGGGCAGAAGATCGGCAGCGGCGTGGCGCGCGTGATCCGTTCCGTCAAGGACATGAATCGCGTACAGGCCGGCGACGTGCTCGTCGCCGACATGACCGATCCCGATTGGGAACCCGTGATGAAGCGCGCGGCGGCTATCGTCACGAACCGCGGCGGCCGCACCTGTCACGCGGCGATCATTGCACGCGAACTCGGCGTGCCCGCCGTCGTCGGCACGCACACTGCGCTGGATGAAATTCCCGATGGTCACGAGATCACCGTCTCGTGCGCCGAAGGCGACACCGGTTTCATCTACGAAGGCCAACTCGAATTCGAGAAAGTGACGGCGGACTTGGGCGACATGCCGCCCGCGCCGCTCAAGATCATGATGAACGTGGCGAATCCGGAGCGCGCGTTCGATTTCGCCATGTTGCCGAATGCGGGCGTGGGCCTGGCGCGTTTGGAAATGATCATCGCCAGCCATATCGGCGTGCATCCGAAAGCGCTGCTCGAATACGACAAGCAAACCGCCGAGACCAAGAAAAAAATCGACGAGCGCATGGCCGGCTATTCCGATCCGGTGCAGTTCTACGTCGATCGGCTCGCCGAAGGCATCGCCACCATCACGGCCGCGTTCGCGCCGAATCCCGTGATCGTGCGCCTGTCGGATTTCAAATCGAACGAATATGCCAACCTCATCGGCGGCGACAAGTACGAACCGCACGAAGAAAACCCGATGATCGGCTTCCGCGGCGCGAGCCGCTATGTCGACGACAGTTTCAAGCAGGCGTTCGCGCTGGAATGC
Organism: Rudaea sp.; assembly: GCA_036267795.1. Classification (GTDB taxonomy): domain Bacteria; phylum Pseudomonadota; class Gammaproteobacteria; order Xanthomonadales; family Rhodanobacteraceae; genus Rudaea. The sequence goes on along the minus strand of DATAVJ010000042.1, from coordinate 2,573 downwards.
CGCGCCATGAAGAAAGTGCGCGACGAAATGGGCCTGAAGAACGCGTGGGTGATGATCCCGTTCGTGCGCACGCTGGATGAAGGCAAAAAAGTCATCGACGTCCTCGCCGAGAACGATCTAAAACGCGGCGAGGACGGTCTCAAGATCATCATGATGTGCGAACTGCCGTCGAACGCGTTGCTCGCCGACGAATTCCTCGACATCTTCGACGGCTTCTCGATCGGTTCAAACGATCTCACCCAGCTCACGCTCGGCCTCGACCGCGACTCCGGCATCGTCGCGCACCTGTTCGACGAACGCGATCCGGCCGTGAAGAAGCTGCTCGAGATGGCCATCCAGACGGCTAAACGTAAAAACAAGTACATCGGTATCTGCGGACAGGGTCCGTCCGATCATCCCGATCTTGCCGAATGGCTGATGCAGCAAGGCATCGAGTCGGTGTCGCTGAATCCCGACACCGTGGTCGATACATGGCTGATGTTGGCCAAAAAGAAAAAATCCGCGTAACGGCGGCCCGCGCGGCACAGGTAAATCTATGGTTCGTCATTCCGGCGAAAGCCGGATGACGAGCAAAAGACGGCGAAACTAGAACCCCAGGAAATCGGTCTTGCCGATCTCCACGCCGTTGTGGCGCAGGATTGCGTAAGCGGCAGTCGCGTGAAAATACACGTTCGGCAACACGAACTCGTTGAGATAGCCCAGTCCGGTGAATTTGAGATCGCCGCGTCGATTGGTGAGAACGATGTCGCGTTTCTCAGAATCCTTGAACGTGTCGGCTGCGATGCCGTTGACGAATTGCAGCGTCTTGTCGATGCGTGCCTTGAGTTCGGGGAACGTCGTTTCGGTGTCTTCGAATTTCGGTATTTCCGTGCCGCTCAACCGCGCCGCGGCGCCTTTGGCGATGTCGCACGCGATCTGCACCTGGCGCGACAGCGGAAACATGTCCGGCGCGAGGCGCGAACCGGTCAACACCGTTCCGTCGATCTGCTTCTTCTCGGCCAAGGCCGCGCCTTTATCGAGAATGAGCGAAAGATTCTTCAGCACACGGTTGATCGTCGGCACGAGACTGTCGTACATCGAAATCGTCATGGAAACTCCTGAGCGGTTAGCGGAATGCAGTTGGCGATTGTCGCATATGCGCAAAGGCGGTTTTTCATCGTGTTCGAGCGATCGCTGAATAATCTCCGCAACATCTCCTTCAGTTCTTATCATTTCTTTACGGAATTCAGGCATTCGCAAAGCTTTCTGTTCATGATGCGCTTCTTACTATGCATTCATGTTGAGCCTTCGCGCTGCTCCGATCGACATGCATATCGTCCCGAGATCGACGCTGCGTGTCGGCTACCTTCCGCCTGGAGATCCCATGTACACCTCACGTATCATCGCTGCGCTCTTGTTCTGTGTCGCTGTACCGGCATCGGCTCAATCGTCGTCATCTCTGAACCTGCAGTTGCCTGCCTCTGCGGCGTCACCGCAAACCAATGCCGTTTCCCAGCCGATCCCCGACTCTGCACCTGGCGTTCCGATTTCCGACGCCTCAAACACCGCGAACTTACCCGCACCGTACGACACGACATATGGCGATCGACGCGACGCCACGGAGAATGGCTGCGACGATAAGACATACAGCAAACCTCAAGTCCATGGGAGCGTCGGTATGGGCGTCGCGGCCTCAAAACGCGCGAGTGCCAACTATGAGACCACAGAGCTCAACGTGAGCAAACCGCTCGGCAGCTGCGATGATCCTAAAGGCAACGTCAGCGCATCGATTCGCGTCACGAAAAGCAACGTCAATTTCGGGCGCCGAAATGGACCTTGAGAAAACCGAGCGGCTATAACCGTAGAAGTTGACAGGCAGCGTCAGAGATCGGTTAGTTGATGGTGTCGGTCCAAACAGCGACCGACACCGATCACGCACTACCAAGTAGCATTCAAAATACCGGACAGTGACCCGGTCCCGGCAACGGCGAGCCGGGAGGCAACTGAATCGGGTCTGGGAATGGCCCGCCGGAACCCGGCGGGAGCGGTCCAGATCCATCATTGGCGACAGGCTCCTGGTGGAAAGAAAAGATTCTTGATGCCGCAGCGATAACGCCCGATGGAGGCTGCTTAGGCGAGTTACATTTCTCGGCCGGCTGCGGGTTTGAGCGTTGATCGGATGTTGCTGCAGAAGCCGAGATTGTCACACCGGCTATCAACGCTCCGAACGCGCATCGCAGTAAGAATGTATTTTGCAGTTTCATCAGAAACTCCTTTTTGATGTTGCCCCAGCAGAAATCCCCCCCGATGCAAAAACATAGTCCTGCAACACGCCGGCGGATACTGTCAGATTTGATAGTTGACAGTTCAGGAAGATTTTTTACTCGCGGCAGCGGATCACAGCGAAATGAATCCCAGCGCGAGTGCTTTAGCGCATGCGGCTCGCCGGCCGCGTACTGACAAATTGCTCGCTGCTGTCGCCAGGTGGAAGTTGACGGTCGCTTCACTAATCTGAAGGATTCTTCCGATCTCCCAAGACGTCTTGCCGACAGCGGCCCATTTGAGAATTTCTGTTTGTCGCCGCGTCAGTTGGC
>DATAVJ010000041.1:0-7193 GCA_036267795.1 Rudaea sp. | reverse complement strand
CGCACAACAAAAGCGCAAACGTATACTTGTTCATAAATGGATTCCTCGGATGGGTCTTCGTCTGCGAACATGGACATTCATTGCGTGAGCGCAGCGCCGAGTTCCGCGATGGTTTTCGCCATCGCTCCGGCTTGCATCGCGCGCTCGCTGGATGCATTGCCTTGCATGGCGCGTTTGAGCACGCCTTGCGCAATCGCGGCCAGCCGGAAAAATTGAAACGCGAGCAGGAAATTCCAGTGCGGCCGCGGATCGACGCGGCTGCCTGAAGCGAAGCGTTCGACGATGGCATCTTCGGATGGAATTCCGAGCGCTGCTCGATCGAGTCCCGCCAATCCCGGCAGGACGCCGTTGCGCGGTAGGCGCAAGGCCATGCAAAAGTACGCGATATCCGCGAACGGATGACCGAGCGTCGACAATTCCCAATCGACGATGGCGGCGATGCGCGTTTCGGCGTCGTGCCAGATGAGATTGTCGATGCGGAAATCGCCGTGCACGAGCGCGATGCGTCCATCGTCATCGGGAACGCGCGTCGGCAGCCACTCGATTAATGTTTCCATCGCAGCGATAGGTTGTGTTTCCGCCGCGCGATATTGCTCGGTCCATCGCGACACTTGGCGCGCGAAATAATTTCCCGGCTTGCCGAAGTCGGCGAGCCCGGATTTGGCGACATCGACATTCGCGATAGCGATCAACGTGGCCGCTATCGCGTCGTAGTGCGCGACACGTTGCGGCGAAGTGAATTGCGGAAGCGACGGGTCCCAATGAATCGGCCCGCGCATGAATTCCATGACGTAGAAAACGCTGCCGATGACCGATTCGTCGGTGCATAAATGCAGTGGCGTCGCGACGGGCACACTGCTGCCGGCGAGAGCGCGAAGCACCCGGTATTCGCGGTCGACGGCGTGCGCGGACGCGAGAAGTTTTCCGGGCGGTTTGCGACGAAGCACGCAGCGGCCGGATGCGGCTTCGATCAAATACGTCGGGTTCGATTGGCCGCCTTTGAATTTCGTCGTGATCAACGGTCCACGAAATCCGTGGATGTGTTTTTCGAGATACGCAGCGAGTTCGATTTCGGGAAGCGCCAGCGAATCGCTCATGCGCGCGTGTCTTTCAGCATCGATTTGGCCAATGCCGCGATGTGTACTTCGTCGGGTCCGTCGGCCAATCGCAACGCGCGTGCGCCCGCGTAGGCGTGCGCGAGGAAATTGTCGCTCGACAATCCCGCTGCGCCATGAACTTGCATGGCGCGATCGATCACGTCGCATGCCATGCGCGGTGCGACGATTTTGATCATGCCAATGGCGTTCTTCGCGCCTTTGATACCTTCGCGATCGAGCGTTGACGCCGCCGCGAGCGTAAGCAGACGCGCCTGTTCGATCTCGCAACGCGATTGTGCGATGGCGTCTTGAACCATGCCCTGCGCAGCGAGCGGTTTGCCGAATGCGATGCGCGACTTCGCGCGGTCGACCATGCTTTCCAGTGCGCGTTGCGCCAAGCCGATCAATCGCATGCAGTGATGGATTCGTCCGGGACCGAGACGGCCCTGCGCGATTTCAAAACCGCGTCCTTCGCCCAGGATCAAATTCCCTGCCGCCACGCGCACGTTCCCGAAAATCAGTTCGGCGTGTCCGTGCGGCGCGTCGTCGAAACCGAAAACTTCCAGCGCGCGCACGATGCGAACGCCGGGCGCGTCGCGCGGAACGAGAATCATCGCGTGCCGGCGGTGCGGTTCTGCGTCCGGATTGCTGACGCCCATGACGATGAATACCGCGCAACGCGGATCCATCGCCCCTGTCGTCCACCACTTGTGGCCGTTGATGACGTAATGCTCACCGTCGCGGTCGATGCGGGTGGCGATGTTCGTCGCGTCGGAGCTGGCGACATCGGGTTCCGTCATCGCGAATGCCGAGCGGATTTCGCCGTCGAGTAAGGGCTTGAGCCAGCGCGATTTCTGCGCATCCGAACCGAAATGCGCGAGCACTTCCATATTGCCCGTGTCCGGCGCGTTGCAATTGTATACTTCTGGCGCGATGAGCGATCGGCCGGTGATTTCCGCGAGCGGTGCGTAGTCGAGATTGCTCAGTCCCGCGCCGTGTTCGGCATTCGGCAAAAACAGATTCCACAATCCGGCTATGCGCGCCTTTTTCTTGAGCGATTCCATGATCGGCGGAATCGTCCAGCGCTGACCTGGTTGCGCGACGTGCGCGAAATATTCGACTTCAGCCGGTTCGACGTTGTCGCGTTGAAAACGTATGAGCCGATCGCGCAATTCGCGCGCGCGTTCCGAACAGGCGAACAGGTCGGTCATCGGGAATCTCGCGGCGCGGATATCAATAATATGTCACGACTTCGTGGTCCGCGGGCGACGACAGATGCGGCAGCATGTTCCATATCTGCATTTCCCATTGCGTGCGTGCGCGGAATTCGCTGACGGCTGTGTTGCGCAAGGCGATATTCAGCGCGACGGTGCGTTCGGCGTCGCACCCAACCGCCGCCTGCGCGCATTGCGCGATGGGGCCGGCCGAACTGACGACGAGAATTTTTCCGCGCGGCGCCGAGAGCAACCGTTCGCGCGCGCGCGCGACGCGCGCGCCGAACGCTTGCCAGGTTTCCGGAACGTCGTTCAATTCGCCGAGTGCCCAATCGCGCAGCGCCGCGGCGAGCAGTGCATGCACGGCGCGGCGGTTGGATGGATCGCGCATTGCGGCGAGCACGAGGTCGTCGTTGCGCGACGTCGCATAAGCACGGACGATCGCGTCGTATTCGAACTCGTTCCAATCGGCGTCTTCCATGGTGTCGGGCAGCGCGCGATTCGCTGTCGAGAACGCGAGTTCTATGGCCGCGAGCGTTTCTTTGTGCCGGCGCAACGTGCCGCGGCAAACGTGCGCGAATGAAAGTTCCGGATGCGCGACGATCCAATCGGCGAGGCGTGCGGCCTGTTCGTGTCCGCGCGCGGACAATACGTCGTAGTCGTCGCCGCCGAATGACGCCTGCGCATGACGGATCAGCCAGATGCGTCCGGAAGTCGGCTCCGTCATCGCGTCAGTCGGCCACGAGATCTTGCGTGCACTTCATCACGAACGGTTGTGTGCGGCCGGCTGGCACGACTTTAATCGTGAAGACGAACGTGCCTGAGTCATCGAGCGGAAATTCGGCGAGATAGTCGATATCGCCGTTCTCGGTCGTCTCGCGAACGGCGATCGGTTTGTCGTGGCCGGTCAGGTCGCCGACCGTGGCCGTGACATTGCCGCTGACGGTGTGCGCCGTTCCTGTTTTGGATTCGACGGAGATGTTCAATAGTCCGCGCTTTGCGGAGCGCTCGATGCCGTACTGTTTCGCGATGGCCGGCGATAATTGTTGAGTAGATATCGCGTTGCAGCGGACGACGTAGTCGCCGAAATCCTTGTCGGAACCCGCATGGACGAAGACGGGCGCAACACACAGCGCGGCGCAGATCAGGCGAGGTAGCATCATGGAAGATGCGACGCCATATCGGTGAGCGGTGCGATGACCAGCATGCGCACAAGGATCAGCGCGACGGATGCGAACCAGTACGAAAAATCCATGCCGCCCAACGTGGGGATGAAACGCCGGAACGGACGCACTATCGGATCGGTGAAACGCAGGAGCAGCGAGAAATTCGAACCGTAGCGCATGGACGGAATGAAACTCATCACGCACACGGCGAGTATGGCGGCGATTTCGATGAGGACGATCCAGTCGAGTATGTCGACCAGCGCATGAACGATCAGCCCGACGATGCTTAGCCGCGCGCCCACTATCGCCATGAGCAACGCGAGTTCGATGGCGGCGACGAGCCACGCGACGAGCAGCGACGAGAAATCGACACGCCGCCAGCGCGGAATGATATTGCGCAATGGCATTACGATGGGATTCGTGAATTGATAGACGAATCGGCAGATGGGATCGGTGAACGGCGCGGCGATAAGAATGAGCAATGCGCGCAGGACGAACATGACGATGAATAATCCGAAGATCGTCTGGATCAGGAAAACGCCGGCATTCTGCAGATAACTCATGGCGAATCCATTTGCGCCGACAGCTCGCCGCCGCGTTTCGTCGCCGCCGCGACGGCGCGTGCAACGATGGCGTTGAAATCGTCCGCCCCGAAACTTTCGAGCGCGGCCTGCGTCGTGCCGCCGGGCGATGTCACGCGGCGCCGCAACTCGGCCGCGTCGACATCCGACGCGGCGAGCATTTTTCCGGCACCGAAACATGTCTGCGTTGCCAGTTCGCGCGCAACATCGCGCGGCATTCCTTGCGCAACGGCGGCTTCCTCCAGCGCTTCGACGAGGAGGAAAAAATAGGCGGGGCCGGAGCCTGACAACGCTGTCACCGTATCCATGAGTTTTTCGTCGTCGATCCAGCGCGAGATGCCCGTGGCGTCGAGAATGTTCTGCGCGAGTTCGCGTTGTTCGCGCGTGACGCGCGCGTTTGCGCACAGTCCGGCCGCGCCGGCGCCGATCAACGCCGGCGTGTTCGGCATGCAGCGGACGATGGCGATATCGCCGCCGAGCCAAGCATCCAATTGACGGATCGTGATGCCCGCGGCGATCGATACGACGAGCGGTTTCCGCGATTGGACGACATCGCGCAGGTCGGCGCAGACCGTCTTCATCATCTGCGGCTTCACGGCGAGGACGAGCACGTCTGCATCACGTGAAGCGTCGGTGTTCGATGCGTGAACGGCGACGGAAAAATCGCTCGCGAGCCGCTCGCGAAGATCGGCATTCGGTTCCGAAACGGCGATCGTGTCTTTAGCGAATCCGGTTGCGATCAAGGCGCCGATAATGCTGCGCGCCATGTTGCCGCCGCCGATGAAGGCGATGTTTGGAACCGCACTTGTCATGCGGCGCGCCGTGAAATTCGGTTGAGCATGGAACCGAGCGCATCCTTGGCGAGCTGCAAGTCGTAGCGCTGCTGCAGATTCATCCAGCTTTGTGCGTCAGTTCCGAAATATCGCGCGAAGCGCAGAGCAGTGTCGGCGGTGATCCCCCGCTTTTCGCGGACAATTTCATTGACGCGCGCCGTCGTCACGCCGATGGCTTTCGCCAACGCGTTGCTCGACAACCCCAGCGGATTCATGAATTCCTCGCGAAGGATTTCGCCGGGATGAATGGGAGCGAGTCTTTTGCGCATAGGCACCTCAATGATAATCGACGATCTCCACGCCTTCGGCATCCGCACCGTTCCATCGAAAGCAGATGCGGAACTGATCGTTGATGCGGATGCTGTATTGTCCTTGTCGATCGCCTTTCAGTGCTTCCAGCCGGTTTCCGGGCGGCACCTTCAGAAAACTCAACGTCGTCGCCGCATGCAGCAGTTCCAGCTTTCGTCGCGCGACATTGTGGATCGGAGCGAAACGGCGCGACGACACACGTTCGAATAACCGCTGCGAATCCTTGCATCGGAACGACTTTATCGACATCGTTTATATTGTATATCGATAGACGATAAAAATCTATTGACCTCGCGCACCGAACAATGCCGTCCCGATGCGCACCATCGTCGCTCCTTCTCCGATCGCGACTTCGAAATCGTCGGACATGCCCATCGATAGCGTGTCGACGGACGGATGAATCGAATTCAACGCATCGAAAAGCGCGCGCATTCGACGAAACGCGCGGCGTCGCACAGCGATATCGCTGCTCGGCTCGGGTATCGCCATCAATCCGCGAAATGTCAGTCGTGGCGCATCGGCGATTTGCGCGGCGAGCGACGCCACGTTGTCCGGCGCGCAGCCGGATTTGCTGGCTTCGTCGTCGATGTTGACTTGGATCAAAACATTGAGCGGCGGCAGCGACGTCGGCCGGAATCGATTCAGTAAACCGATGAGCTTCGCGCGATCGAGGGTTTGCAGCCACGCGAAGTTTTCGGCGACGTCGCGGCATTTGTTCGATTGCAGCGGACCGATCAGATGCCACTCCAGATTCAAGTCGGCAAGCTCGCGCTGCTTGGCCAGCGCTTCCTGAACGTAGTTTTCACCGAACGCGTGTTGTCCTTGTCCGGCGAGCGCGCGGACGGCCTCGGCGGGCTTCGTCTTGGAAACGGCGAGCAATGTCGCGGAATGGCCCGCCTGCTGCGCGGCAGCGTCGATACGACGGCGAATTTCGAGGTAATCCATTGTCAAGAAAGTGACGCCAACGGGTTGCGCGGGCTTGAATTTATAGCGCTATACTGCGTTGCAAGCACGTCTAACGTGTGCGCATTGAGGTTTTCCAAGGGGATTTTCGATGGATATTGCCGAACTACTGGCATTTTCGGTCAAGAACAAGGCGTCGGACCTGCATTTGTCGGCCGGCCTGCCGCCGATGATCCGCGTCGACGGCGACGTGCGCCGCATCAACATCCCTTCGCTCGATCATAAGCAGGTCCATTCGCTGGTGTACGACATCATGTCGGACAAGCAGCGCCGCGACTACGAAGAATTCCTGGAAGTCGATTTTTCGTTCGAGATTCCGGGTCTAGCGCGATTCCGCGTGAACGCGTTCAATCAGAATCGCGGCGCCGGCGCGGTGTTCCGGACGATCCCGTCGGAAGTGCTCACGCTGGAAGATCTGGCGTGTCCGAAAATCTTCAAGGAACTGATCAATCAGCCGCAAGGCTTGGTGCTGGTGACGGGACCGACGGGTTCCGGCAAGTCGACCACGCTGGCGGCGATGCTCGATCACGTCAACAAAAACGAATACGGCCATATTCTTTCGATCGAAGATCCGATCGAATTCGTTCATACCGCGCAGAAATGTCTCATCAACCAACGCGAAGTGCATCGCGACACGCACGGATTCAACGAAGCGCTGCGCTCGGCGTTGCGCGAAGATCCTGACTTCATTCTCGTGGGCGAAATGCGCGATATCGAAACGATCCGCCTCGCGCTCACGGCGGCGGAAACCGGACATCTCGTGTTCGCCACGCTGCACACGAGTTCGGCGTCGAAAACCATCGACCGCATCATCGACGTATTCCCCGCCGGCGAAAAACCGATGGTGCGTTCGATGTTGTCGGAATCGCTGCGCGCGGTGATTTCGCAATCGCTGCTGAAAAAAGTCGGCGGCGGACGCATCGCTGCGCATGAAATCATGGTCGGCATTCCGGCGATCCGAAACCTGATTCGCGAAGACAAGGTCGCGCAGATGTATTCGTCGATCCAGACCGGCGCGCAATACGGCATG
>DATAVJ010000040.1:0-8477 GCA_036267795.1 Rudaea sp. | reverse complement strand
CTGCGCCAGATCGCGCGGTCGTTTTCGATCATCACGCTGCCGGCGTTTTCGCCGACGGGCAGCAGTTGCGCCTCGGTGAAAATCGCGTCGGCGCGAATGCCGACCGCCGCAAGCTGGTCGATCCAGCCTTGCAGCGTCTTGCGCGCAACGACGGCGACCGCGACGCGCTCGCCGCTCACGCGATCCGGCAACGCGAAATGCAAATCCTCGACAGGACTGATGAGCTGATCTTCCAGCGCGAACGGAACGGCTTTGACGAATTGCGCGTGCTGCGCCGACATGCGCGGCGTGTCGAGCAGAACGACATGTTCCGCCGGCACGATCGCCACGACGCGCTGCGCCCGTGCGAGAGCCTGCGCCGGCGGCGCACCGGCATTCGCTGCCGATGGCGTGCTCGATGTCAGCCACGACATGCGGCCATCGGGATGCAGGCGGATCAGCAGGCGTTCGGACATTGGGCGCCGGGCAAACGGATTCGCCGCATTCTAGCAGCGCCGCGCGCGTTGTCGGCGCGCTCGTTCAATCGCCGCCTCGATTGCGGAGCAGGACGCGGATTCCCTTGGACGCGGATGCCGATGTGCCGGTAGATCGTTCGATGAGACTGTAGAAAGTGAACGGCAATCCGTCGAGCGTGACGTCGCAGCGCGCCAGGAAGTAGTTGCTTTGCGTCGAATATAGATTCGGAAACTGGATGGGCGGCTGTTGTTGGATATCGCCGACCTGATCGAAGTGGGCGTGTCCTTGTTGCCAAATCGCAGCCGCCGTTTCTTCGGTCATTCCCTCCACCATCGTCATCAACACCGGCACTGAGGCTGTATTCACGTTGATCGTCGTGTTGACAGGCAGGGCTGATACGTACGGCAATATTTTCGCGTACGTGTCGCCGTCGAATCCCTTGACCAGCCGCAATTCCGAGAGGTGAGAAAAAATCCGCTGGCCGCGCCGATAAGGAACCGCTTGCGATGCGTACCACGCGTCGCTCGGAGAACTGTCGTTGCTCATCCAGTCCACGATGTTTCGTTCCAGACCGGGATCCAGTTTCAATGCGACAAGCAGTCGGTCGAAGGTTGTTATCCAATTGAGTTGATACGGATTCAGCGGATCGCTCGACAGATTATTGAGATTGAAGCGGCCATTCAGATCCGTCATCGTCGCCAGGATTTCTCCGCCGGGCACCGGCGTGGGCGGCAGCGGGATTGCCCAAATGTCGTCTACCGTGTCAATCGAGTTCTGAAGCGAATCCTGATTGAGGACATGCGCTGCGTAATCTTCCAAACCTTTCGCATACGATTCCGCCTGCATCTCGCGCAACGTGTTTCGGGTGCGCGCGGCGGCGAGTTCGCCGCGGTCGAGCAATGCGGCGATCAACACCGTCGCCAATGCGACGACGAGCAGCGCGACGATCAGCGCGACGCCCTTTTCGTTTTTCAATGCGTCGCTCATTTGACGGGCGGCGTCGGCGCTGTATTTGGTGGAGGAGACGATTGCCCCGTCGCTTGCGCCGACCATTGGGAAACGAGTTCGGCCACTCCTTGAAGTTCGCCGTAGTCGCGCGTCTGGATGGTCCATTGCACGGCGCGCGGCAGCACCGTCGGATCGGTTGCGTCTTGCGGCGGCCATGCATCGAGCCACTTTCCGTCGGCGTTCAAATAACGCAGGCGGAAGTCGTCCACGGCGAAGTTCAAATCCGTGATCGTCGGCGCGGTGTCCGGCACGCGGTCGAGCACTGCATAGCGTCCGCGTTTCATGGTGTTCGCGTCGAGTTCGTACATCACACGCTCGAGATTGGAACGCGGTTCTGCTTGCGGATTGGCGAATCCGAGGCGCGTTATCTCGATCTGTCCCGATGTTCCGCTAATGGCAGGCAGTTGCTGGCCGTTCGAGCCGCGCACCGGACGCGCGACACTTTCGCCGAGGTCGCGATTTAGCATGTCGACAGCGCGCGAGAGATCGCGAAAGCGGTCTTCCTGCCTCGCCAATTCGCCGCGCGTCTTCGCGATGGAGTTCAGCCCGCCATAGGCCAGCGCTGCCATCGTCGCGAATACCGCGAGCGCGACGAGCAGCTCGACCAGCGTGAACCCACATAGCCGTAAAGACGTCTTCATTGCTGCAGATCGTTCGTCGTGAAACCGACGACGGTGACGATGGGCGCCGGATCGGCCGCGTCGAAAACATGCACGTCGATGCGGCGAATCGTGCTGACTTCCGTCGCCTCGACGACAACGTCGTAACGCCAGTCGCGTCCCGCGAACCGGCGGCGCCCGTCTGTCTTGCCGGGATCGGGGAACGAAGTCGTCAAACGCGTTTCGGTGAGCACGTCCTGCGCCAGCCAGCCCGCGAAGGTTCGTTCGCGCAATGCACCGAATGCGTTGACTTGATTTGCCGCCGTGCGCGACAGCGCAACCAGGGCGAGCGCCAGCACGAGCAAGCCGATCAACACTTCTAGCAGCGTAAAACCTGCGTTGCGCGGTTTGAATACGTCAGCGCGCACGAGTGTTGACCGCGGTGATCTTCACCTCGCCATCCGGCTGGCCGTCCAAACGATAGACGACGGGCAAATCGGCCAGCGCGAGTTCAAGACGAAATGCCGTGAGTTCGCCGGAGGAAAAACACACGAGCTGCGGTTTGTCGGGATATGCCGCGGTGATTTGCACGGCATGATCGTCGCGCGTCAGCTTGCTCGAAGTACCACCCAGCCACGAGCGTTCGCGCAATTCGGTGGTGCGCATCGGCATCCAGTCCGTGCGTTCGAGTTCGCTGAAACGGTAGCCGTCCGTGTCGAAGCTGAGTCCGATCGTGCGGCCGGTCAGTTCGGCCTGCTCGCAGGCGTAGCCGATGAGCGCCTGCGCCTGTTCGGCCTGGTGAGCGAGCTGACGCTCACCGCCTGCCGCGCCGATCGACAGCGTCAGCGCGGCCGCGACGACGCCGACGATCACGACGACGACAAGCAGTTCGATCAGCGTGAAGCCGTCGTGGTGCGGCTCGGAATTGCGGATGCGGGCGCGGCGAAGCACAGACGTGGCGCATCAATCCCAATTGCCGACGTCGGCATCTTCTCCATCGCCGCCGGGCTTGCCATCGCGTCCATAGGTGAAAACGTCGACATCGCCGTGCACGCCGGGGCGAAGATACAGGTAGGGTTTTTCCCACGGATCTTTCGGAATCTTGTCGAGATAACCGTGCCAGTTCGGCGCTTCCGGCGAGCCGCTGGGTTTGTGCACGAGCGCGTCGAGACCCTGCTCGGTAGTTGGATAAGTATAATTATCCAGTTTGTACGTATTGAGTGCGGTCATGATGGCCTGCACGTCCTGCTTGGCGCGCACCTGCCGCGCTTCGCCGGGATGTTCCATCACGCGCGGCACGACGATGGCCGCCAGAATGCCGAGAATCACCACGACGACGAGAATTTCGATGAGCGTGAAACCGCGCGCGGCGGCAGGACTTCGCGGGTGGCGCATGGGCGTTGCCTTGTATTGCGATTGATCTGCGCCGATCATAGCAAAGCATGAACGCGGTTCCTTCCAATCCCCGCTCTGACGATACCGTCTCTGTCGATCTTGCCGCGGCCGATCTTGCCGCGCGCGATTTGTCCGTCGTCTGGCATCCCTGCACGCAAATGCGCGACCACGCAGGTCCGCTGGCGAATATCCCGATGATTCCCATTGCGCGAGGCGACGGCGCCTGGCTGATCGATCACGCCGGCAACCGCTATCTGGACGCGATCAGCTCATGGTGGACCAACCTGTTCGGCCATGCGAACCCGCGCATCGCGCAGGCCGTGAAAAAACAACTCGACACGCTCGAACACGTGATCTTTGCCGGCTTCACGCATGAACCGGCGGTGAAACTGGCGGAAGAGCTGGTGCGGATCGCGCCTCGCGGTTTGTCGCGCGTTTTCTACGCGGACAACGGATCGAGCGCGATCGAAGTCGCGCTGAAGATGAGCTTCCACTATTGGCGCAACCGCGGGCGCAGCGCGAAGACGCGATTCATCGCGCTGACGGGAAGCTACCACGGCGAAACGCTCGGCGCGTTGTCCGTCACCGATGTGCCGCTGTACCGCACGACGTACGCGCCGCTATTGATGGAGCCGATATTCGCGCGATCGCCCGATTGTTTTGAGCGAGAAAATGGAGAATCGTGGGAAGCGCATTCGATCGCGCCACTCGCCCACATGCGTGCGGCGCTCGAACGCAACGCCGATGAAGTCTGCGCCGTCATCGTCGAACCGCTCGTGCAATGTGCGGGCGGAATGCGCATGCATCGTCCGGCGTATCTGGCGGGGTTGCGCAAACTTTGCGACGAATTCAACGTCCATCTTATCGCCGACGAGATTGCCGTCGGATTCGGCCGCACCGGCACGTTGTTCGCGTGCGAACAGGCCGCGATCACGCCGGATTTCATGTGCCTGTCGAAAGGCCTGACGGGCGGATTCTTGCCGCTGTCCGCCGTGCTGACGAACGCGACCGTCTACGACGCGTTCTACGCCGAGTATACAAGTGGAAAAGCGTTCCTCCATTCGCACAGCTATACCGGCAATCCGCTGGCGTGCAGCGCGGCGCTGGAAACGCTCGCCATCTTTCGCGACGAACCGGTGATCGAGCGCAATCGCGCAACGGCGCGGCAGATGGCGCGCAGGCTCGCGGAATTCGCCGATCATCCGAATGTCGCGGACGTTCGCCAGACGGGCATGATCGCGGCCATCGAATTGGTTGGCGACAAGGCGAATCGCGAGCCTTTTCCGTCACCGGACCGCCGCGGCTTGCGTGTGTATCGTCACGCATTGCAGCGCGGCGTTCTGTTGCGTCCGCTCGGCGACGTGATTTATTTCATGCCGCCGTATGTGGTCAATTCCGAAGAGATCGATCTGATGTTCGACGTCGCTCGCGAGGGCATCGAGCGCGCCGTCGCATGAAAAAGGAACCGGCATGCGAATTCCCCGCATCTACACCGCACAGGATTTGCGCATCGGGCGCGAAGTGCTGTTGCCCGAACAAGCCGGCGAGCATGCCGTGCGCGTGCTGCGACTGGAGCGCGGCCATCCGCTGATCCTGATCAACGGCGACGGCCGCGAATACGATGCGGAACTGAATTCGCTGGCAAAACGTGCCGTCACGGCTGTCGTCAACGCATCGCGCGAGGTCAATCGCGAAGCGAAACTGAAAATTACGCTCGCGCAAAGTATCGCGCGTGGGGAGAAGATGGATTGGATTCTGCAGAAAGCCACCGAACTCGGCGTGTCGCACATCGCGCCGCTCGTGACCGAACGCACCGAGGTAAAACTCGATGACGAGCGCGCCGAACGACGCATGGCGCATTGGGATAGCGTCATCGAAAGTGCGTGCGAACAGTGTGGGCGCACGTCGCTTCCGACGCTCGGGCCGCCGCAACGTCTCGACAAATGGCTTGCGTCATTGGAAGGAAACGACATTCGTTGCGCATTGATTCCTGAGGGTGAGACGTCACTCAAAGATCTGCCTTCGATTGAAGAAGGTATCGTTGTCGTCGTGGGGCCCGAAGGTGGGCTATCCGATCTTGATATCGTTATGCTGAAGCATGCGCAATTTATCGGCCTGAGGTTAGGGCCGAGAATTCTTCGCACCGAGACGGCAGGTGTCGCCGCACTCGCGGCGTTGCAGGCGCTGTTTGGGGATTTGGCGTAGAGCTTCCGCTGTCCTGCGGGCCGCAGGTTACTTCTTTGCACCAGCAAAGAAGTGACTCGCTCGCGCAGCGAGTGAAAGCTCGGCTTTTCGAAGAAAAAATTCAAGGGCAAGGAACTGGATTCCGGCTTCCGCCGGAATGACGAGCTAAACAAATGCAGCAACCATCACTCGCTTGCCATGCCTCAACTGCTCATACCCATCATCGGGCACCGGCAAAACCTCAGCCCGCGAAAACCCAACCGCCCGCAACAACCACAACAACCCCTCGGTACTCGGCGCCAGACAAACCCCCGTAACGCTAGCCTCGGGCGCATGCGTCTCATCGATCTCATCGATAATTCCGAAGCATCCTTTCAACGGCCGCACATATTCGTAGCTGCCCCAATCCACCATGCCGGACAAATGCGGCACAACCTGCGTCTCGATCACGCACGCCTGCTTGCACAAGGAGCGCGCAACCCGCAGCGCGCCGACCGGATTTTCCAGGTGATACAACAACCCGAACATTAGCACGACATCGTGCGTTCCATTTTTTTCCGGATCGAGCGTGAACACATCGGCCCGCTGCGTCGTCAAATTCCGGTGTCCGAAAATCTTCGCGAGAAGTTCGGCATCCGTCACATGTTCATCGCGCGCATCCACGCCGCGCACCCGCCCAAAACCTGCGCGCGCAAGCTGCAACGAAAAAAATCCCTGATGACAGGCGAGATCGATCGCAGTCAATTCCGACGGCGACGCAAAATGCGTATCGAGAAACGCCTGCAGCATCCGCGCGCGCGTGACGTGAATCGCGTCCACTCGCCCGCCATGCGTGCTGGGCAGCGTTCGCCCATCCGGCAAGGTCAACGGATAGAACCAGGATTTCGCCATGGCCGCGTCGGCCAAATGACGTATGGACTCGTCTGACATCGGAAATGTCACCGCGAAGAAAACGGAAGTTTAGCGGCAACCGCCGCCGCCGTGTTCGCGCGTTCGGCGATCAGCCCATCGCTTCGGCGACGAGATACTCGATCTGGCCCAGGTTCGGAATGACGGCCTGATCGTCGCGCACCAGCACCTGCGCATGCACGCCGGGCGGATGTTCGCTTTCGTCGCCGGTGGGGATCAAAAGGTCCGGCGTGACGGTGGTCAGGCGCGGGAATCCTTGCGCGAGCATCGCCAGGAACGGCATCTTCGCGTCGCCACCGAGCGCTTTCAGCACGGCGACTTTCGCGTTCGAATAGCTTTCCTCTTTCACGCCGCCGGACAACATCGAAAACGAAAACAACGGCAGACGCCAGCCACGCCACGATAAACGGCCGAGCAGCCACGCCGGCGCATTCGGGATTTTCTCCGGAACCGCGTAGGTGATGACTTCGGCGACGGTAGCATTCGGCAGCAGCACACGACCGCCGGTGACCGGGATCATGACTCCGCGAATTTCGCGCGTGGAATGTTCAGCCATGTCGAATCCTCACCCGTTGCCGAAATCGGAAATCATTTTCGCCGCCAGCTGCGACGGCGAACCGATGAAACCTACCACGCCCGCTTCGCGCGCACCGTCCACCATCGAACTGATCACGCAGGTGTCGGGATCCTGCACCCAGACGGTGCCGCCTTTTTCCTTGAGGTACTTGCTGCCTTCCACCGCATCGTGCGCCATGCCGGAAAAAATGATGGCGCCGGCGTCGCTACCGAACTGATCGGCGACATCGCGCAGAACCAGGTCGATGGACGGACTGTACGGCGGTTTTTCCGGCAGGTGCGCCAGCGTCAGCACGCCGTCGCGATCGACCTGCAGGCGATGCGTGGTCGGCACGATCAAGACTTCGCCGTGGCCGACGCGTTCGCCGTGCGTCGGATTGCGGACGGTCATCGCAATGGATTTACGCAACTGCGCCGACATGAGATCGAGGAATTCCTCGCCCATGTGCTGCGCGAGAATGAACAGAACGGGAAACCCGGATGGCAGCGCGCCGAGGAAATCGCGCACGGCTTCGGGTCCGCCGATCGAGGCGCCGAGCACGAAAACTTTTTTCACGCCGGCGGCTGCCGGGGCCGATCCGGGCACTTTTATTTTTTCCGCGGGACGGCTGCCGTCGAGCCAGGCCTCGCTTTCGTAGTTGGACGGCTGATTCTGCGGCGCGACGGCTTCTTCCATCGGCACCAGTTCCAGACTCAAGCCGCCGTCTGCCGACGGAAGCGTTGCCTTCTGTTTGACCGTGCTCTCGTCGACGCTCGGCGCCAGATACTCCGTCGTGGACATCTTTTCCACGCCGAACGGCGCGGCGGACGTTTCGTCGGCGGTATCGGATTCAGGGCCCAGATCGTCCAGCGACCAATCCGGCGGCAGCACCGGCTCGGCGGCTTTTTTCTGTTCCGGCGTCGGGCGGGCGGCGGGTTTGAAAGTCGAATCGTTGGCTTCGGGCACGTCGGCGGCCGCGACATCGAGCTGATCGAAAATCGCCGGGAATTCGTCGTGCAATTCGTTGACGTTCGCGTCGTCGCCAAGCGAGATATCGTCGCCGGACAACTCGATGTTCTCTTCGACGGGCGACGTGGACAAGTCGGTGAGATCGAAGTCGGCAGGCAGGCCGATGTCGAGTTCGCCGGTCGATTGTTTCGCCGTGTCGGCGGCGGCGAACAACGCGTCGAGCTCGGCGGCGAACACATCGTCGGCGCGCTCCTGCTGTTCCTGCGGCGGCGTGGGGATTGCGGCGGGGATTTCTCTCGTCGTCGGTTCGCCGGCGAAATTCACGCCCTCGGCGAATTCGCCGAGGTCCGCGACGCCCAACTCTTCGACCGGAGCCGGCTCATCGACGCGGAACTCTTGCG
>DATAVJ010000039.1:0-4805 GCA_036267795.1 Rudaea sp. | reverse complement strand
GGTTGGTTGGCTATCGTCGGACTGGCGGCGATATTTTTCGGGTCAGATAGCTGGGCGGTCTGCTATGTCAATCAGAACGCCACGGGTAAGAACAACGGAACGACGTGGACCGATGCGTACGTTCATCCGCAGCTGGCGCTGCTGAATGGATGCACGGAGATCTGGGTGGCTAAAGGCGTCTACACGCCGGTGCTGGCGGGAAGCGATCCAACCGTCAGCTTCGATATTCCGGCCGGCACGAAAATGTATGGCGGATTTGCCGGAGGCGAATCATCCGTTGATCAGCGGTTGCCTACTGTGAATCTGACCGTACTAAGCGGCGATGTTGAACACAACGATGATTCTAGTGGTGAAGCCAAAGATCTAGAATTTTGGGCAAATGTGAATCCTTATTTCATACGCGGAAAGAACAGCTTCCATGTTGTGACGATGTTTGGACCCACTGCGTCACCCATTACCGGAGACACGATTCTCGATGGCTTTCTAATCACCGCCGGAGCCGCAATGTCAGATACAGAAGCGTCTGGAGGTGCTGTCTACTGCAGGAGCGACTCGGATGTGAGCGGCGAATGCAGTCCCACTCTGCGAAATCTCATCTTGGTAGGTAACACGGCAAAACAAAACGGTGGTGCGTTAGCTTTCGCAAGCGGGAAGGCTAGACCGAGCATTGTGAACTCCCTTTTTCTTACCAATGGATGGTCACCGGATGCAGGCGGTGCGATTTATGTCGCCGCAACTGACGCAGCGAGTGAGCTTGCGATCAGTGGCTGCATGTTCTTTAACAACTACGCTGGACTAAATGGTGGAGCTGTTGAAACGCAGATCAAAACGACGTTAGTAAACACCACGTTTTTGGAAAACACTGCTTTTAATGGAATTGGAGGCGCAATTCACATCACATCAAATGGTCCGCTATCCGTCGTCAACGCAACGTTCTCGCAAAACTTTTCGCGCCATGGAGGAAATGCAATCGCAAACGAGTTGGACGGACCGCCTGCGGGTAGTGGCACTATATCGTTGTTTAATTCAATCGTATGGGGGAATTCCGGCATTGGGACATCAAGCGATATTCTCAATGGTCCTTCGCTTTCGGCATATGCTGGGTCAGATATCCTGGAACAGGGGTGCCCGGATTTTCGCAGTGTATGTATCGATGTGTCCGATGAAAATCCAAAACTCGCGTTGCCGGCTTTTGATGAACAGGGACTTGGCAACGTACTTCCGGGAGCCGGCGGTTCTGCGATCGACCGCGGTGACGATGCAGTTTGCCCTAGCGCGGACGAAAGAGGTGTGTTGCGCCCTCAGGGGGCGCACTGCGACATCGGCGCGTTCGAATGGAAAGTATCCGACGACGTTATCTTTCGCAACGGCTTTCAGTAGGATTCGAAGCGATGACGGCGATGAGGCAGGAGTTTCGGAATCGATGGGCGACGAATACGGCGATCGTCCACAATTTTTGAGTGTTTAGGGAGTCCGGTTTTTTCGGACTTTTTTTTGAGGAGCAGAGCTTACACGGTGCTTCGGACCGCGGAAGCTTTTGCTCCAGGCGCCAATTTCGCTGGTGCCGCAATTCAATCGCTGTCACTATGCGCCTGCGCGCGGCGGGGGCTAGGGAGATCGCATGCGCGCATCGATCCTTTTCGCGGGGAGCGGAAATGGTCTTCAATTCGCTTACGTTCGTGGCGTTCTTCGCGCTTGTCCTGGCGATGCACTCGTTGCCGCTGGGCTGGACGACGAAGAAGGTCAACCTGCTCATCGCCAGCTACATCTTCTATTCCGCGTGGAATCCGCCGTTCGTCATCCTGCTTTGGGTGTCGACGGTGGTCGATTGGTATGCGGCGCAGGGATTGGTCAAGTCCGACCGGCCCGCGGCGCGGCGCGCATGGATGATGCTGTCCGTGGTCGCCAATCTCGGCATGCTCGGCTACTTCAAGTACGGGCAATTTCTGCTCGCCAATTTCAGTGCGCTCATGGCCTCGATGGGCGTGGACTATCATCCGCCGCACTCCGACATCGTGCTGCCAGTCGGCATCTCGTTCTACACATTCGCGACGCTATCGTACACGCTGGACATCTATTTGCGCCGCGCGTTGCCGGCGCGAAATTTCCTCGATTACGCGCTGTTCGTGACGTTCTTCCCGCACCTCGTGGCGGGGCCGATCATGCGCCCCACCGAACTCGTGCCGCAGTTCGCGCTGCCGCGTCAGGCCTCTTCGTCGCAGTTGCGTTTCGGGCTCGCATTGATGACGTTGGGATTGTTCAACAAAGTCGTCATCGCCGACACGTTTCTGGCGAGCATTGCCGAAAGCATTTACGACGCCGACAAAGTTCCGGGCGCGCTCGACGCGTGGGCGGCGACGCTCGCCTTCAGCGGACAGATTTTCTGCGACTTCGCCGGTTATTCGACGACGGCGATCGGCGCGGCGATGTGTCTGGGTTTCGTGATGCCGGACAATTTCCGCTTTCCGTACGCGGCGGTGGGATTCTCCGATTTCTGGCGGCGATGGCACATCACGTTGTCATCGTGGCTGCGCGATTACTTGTACATTCCGCTCGGCGGCAATCGGCACGGCGAACATCGCACGTACGCCGCGTTGATGACGACGATGCTGCTCGGCGGTTTGTGGCACGGCGCGAATTGGACATTCGTGGTCTGGGGCGGATTGCACGGAACGTATCTCGCCGGCGAACGCGTGCTGCGTTCGCGATTCGCGAATTACCGGCCCGGGCCGCTGATGTTCGTCGCGCTGGGTGTGCTCACGTATGCGCTGATCAATCTGACGTGGGTGTTCTTTCGCGCCAAGACGTTCGGCAAAGCGTGGACAGTTCTCGGCGGCATGCTCGGACAACACGGCGACGCCAAGCCGATCCTGTCGAGCTATTCGTTGATCTGCGTTGCGGCAATCATCACCGGCATCGTCGTCACGCACTGGCTGATGCGCAACCGCACGCTCGAATCGGTGGTGGCGCGCGCGCCGGCGGCGATGCTATCGGTGGTGTGGGCGCTGATGGCATTCGCCATCGTCATCGCACAAGGAGAAGGCGATGCCTTCATCTACTTCCAGTTCTGACGCCGCTGTCATCGCGATTCCGCTTGTCGTCACGCGCGCGAATGTGCCGCGCCTGACGGCGGCCGACCGCCCCGGCGTCGCGCAACCGGTTCCGGAGCGCGACATTCCGGTTCAACCGTGGCGAACGATTTTCATCGGCGCCTTGTCGCTGTTCATCATGCTGATGGCGGCGTGGGAACTGTATTGGCGCAGCCAGGGCGCGGTTGCGGGCTACTACAACAGCAACGCCGAATGGGCGCAGCAGCGGCGCCGCATCGATGCCGGCGAAGGCGGCAAAACAATCTTGGTGGGATCATCGCGCATTTTATTCGATGTGCAATTGCCTGTGTGGGAGAAAGCCACGGGCGAGCGCCCGATTCAACTTGCGATCGAAGGCACCTCGGCGGTGCCGGTGCTGGAAGATCTCGCGGCGGACCCGAACGTGACCGGTCGGATTGTCGTCGGCGTTGCATCGGATCTTTTCTTCACTGGGTTTGCGTTTCGCGGCGACGTCGTTCCTTATTTTCACAAGGAAAGTCCGTCGCAACGCGTCGGCAACTGGCTGTCGCGCGAATTCATCGAGCCGTATTTCGCATTCGACGATTTCGATTTCGCACTGGGCGCCGTGCTCAAGCGCCAGCCGTGGCCGGCGCGAACGGATGTACCGAACCGTTTCGACGTTCGCAAGTTGTTGGTGCAGGATGCCGACCGCAATTCGACTTTGTGGAGCAAATTGGAAACGGACATCGAATACCGCGACCTGGCCCGCTCGATCTGGGCGCAGCACTTCGACGGTCCGCCGCCGCCATCGATGGACACGCCCGAAAAGTTGCAGAAAATCATCGATACGCAAATTCAGCGCGCGGTCGACGCGGTCGCCAAACTCCGCGCGCGCGGCGTGCCGGTGCTGTTCGTGCGTCCGCCGACTGCGGGACGTTATCTCGAATTCGACAACAAGGTCTTCGCGCGCGAACACACGTGGGATCTTTTGCTCGCGCGTACCGGCGCGCCGGGTATTCATTTCGCGGACTATCCGGAGCTGCAGGGCTACGAATTGCCCGAGTGGTCGCACATGAAAAAAGCCGAGGCGGAACGTTTTACTCAAGCGCTCGTCGCCATCATCGGCCGGGATTTCTGGAAACCGGCTTCGGATTAAACGAAGTGTTCACGCCACCTTCGCGTGCGGCGTTACACTCTGCGCTGTAGTCATGTGGACGGTGACGATGGCGAACGAACGCAGCGACGTGCTCATTCTCGGCGGCGGCTTGGCTGGGCTGTGTCTGGCCATCCAGATTCGCCGCGAATTGCCGTCACTGAGCGTGCGGGTGCTCGAACGGCGCAAACATCCCGTGCCGCACGCGGCGTTCAAGGTCGGCGAATCGACGGTCGAAATCGGCGCGCATTATTTCGACACCGTGCTCGGGCTCACATCGCATCTCGAACGCGATCAGCTTCGCAAATTCGGATTCCGGTTTTTCTTCAACGAAGGCTGCGGCGATGTCGCGAGCGTCACCGAACTCGGTGTGAGCCGCGTGTTTCCCACGCCCAGTTATCAGCTCGATCGCGGTATCTTCGAAAATTATCTGGGCAAACACGCCGCCGAATTGGGTGCGACGTTCGAGGATGGCACGACCGTCCGCGCCATCGATATCGACGCCAACGGACATCGCGTGCGCTTCGAACGCAACGGCGTCGAACAAACTGCCGAAGCGTGCTGGCTCATCGATGCCAGCGGCCGCGCGGGATTGGTCAAAC
>DATAVJ010000038.1:0-8559 GCA_036267795.1 Rudaea sp. | reverse complement strand
AGACCATCATGATCACCGGCGACAATCCGCTCACGGCGGCGTCCATCGCGGCGGAGTCCGGCGTCGACGACTATCTCGCCGAAGCCACGCCGGAAGCCAAGCTGCAACTGATCCGCGCCATCCAGGGCGAAGGCCGGCTGGTCGCGATGTGCGGCGACGGCACGAACGACGCGCCCGCACTCGCGCAGGCCGATGTGGCCGTCGCCATGAACAGCGGCACACAGGCTGCCAAGGAAGCCGGCAATATGGTCGATCTGGATTCCAATCCGACCAAGCTCATTGAAGTGGTCGAGATCGGAAAACAGATGCTGATCACGCGCGGCGCGCTGACGACATTTTCCATCGCGAACGATGTCGCGAAATATTTCGCGATCATCCCGGCCGCGTTCGCGACGACGTATCCGGCGTTGAACAAACTCAATGTGATGCATCTGGCCACGCCACAAAGCGCGATTCTGTCGGCGATCATTTTCAATGCGCTGATCATCGTGTTTCTGATTCCGCTCGCGCTCAAAGGCGTGCGCTATCGCGCGCTGGGCGCGGGCGCACTTCTGCGCCGGAACCTGCTTGTTTACGGACTTACCGGATTGATCGTGCCGTTTATCGGCATCAAAGCAATCGATTCGATCCTGGTAGTGCTCAGGCTTTCGTGACGAGTCCACCGTGTGCAATAGCCGAAGGAATGAGGAAGACCGATCGTGAAAGTATACAAGTATAAGAAGGCGTTTCCTTCTCGTGTCTTTGGCTTGGCATCGACGCTCGCTTTGTTGGACGTAAGTGCCGCGTCGGCAAACGACGATGCGCCGCCTATGCAAGCCGATGGCTCGTGCGATCCGTACAAGAATCGCGAATGTCTGGACACGTATCTCGGCGCCGGTCTCTGGGAACGTCTGATCAACTACTACAAACTGGAATGGGGTCAGCCGGCGGCGCCTGGTGATTCGCAAGCCCTACCTGCGCGCCGCGCGGATTGGGCGCCCGCCGCTCAGGCCACACCGCCGATGCCGTTCACCGAATGGCCGTACGGCGGTACGACGCTGTTCGGCGTGACGAGGACGGCATCGATGGACAGTCCGTTCACGAATGCGATTGCCGACACGCCCGCCGGCGGCTGGTTGAACAACGCCGGTATTCAAGTTTATGGATGGGTCGACGTAGGCGGCAACGTAAGCACGAGTTCGACGAAACCCGGCGGCAATGCGCCCGCCGCGTATCTGTATACGCCCAACACCGTGCAGCTCGATCAGGCGGTTATTTACATCGACCGTTTTCCGGACTCGGTGCAAACCGATCACATCGATTGGGGCATGCGCGTTTCCGCGATATACGGCGAAAACTATCGCTACACGACCGCGTACGGATTGGCCAGCTATCAGTTGCTGAAAGAAAACAAGGTCAACGGCTACGACTTTCCGATGCTGTACGGCGAACTGTTCATTCCTCACGTCGCCGATGGCTTGATGCTGCGTCTCGGACGTTGCATATCGGTGCCGGACATCGAAGCGCAGCTTGCGCCGAACAACTACATGTATACCCATTCGATGACGTACACATTCGACAACTACACGAACACAGGATTGCAAGGTTCGCTCGCGCTCAGCAAGAACTGGACGGTGCAGCTCGGTTTAACCGATGGAACCGAAGCCTTTCCGACGCATCTGCACCAGCGCTTCGACAACCCGTATCCGAATGTTCCAGGAACCGCTCCGGGCGATATCGGATACAACCCGCTTTACCCGGATGCGACCTTCAAGAAAGATCCCGGATCGATGGCTTCCGTCACCGCGTGTATCCGCTATCTGAGCGATGACGGAAAAACCGACATCATGCCGTGTGCCGATGCGATCAATTCGGGACGCTACGGCTACAACAATTTGCAATGGTTCGGCTTCACGTTCTATCACACGTTTACCGAACACTGGCATATCTCTTACGAGGCGTACGACCTATATCAGAACGGTGTGCCTAATGCGTTGAACAGCGATGTGCAAACGATTTACGCGAATGGCGGCTCACCGTTTTCGTCGCGATTCATACCCTTCAATGCACCCGATCTCGCCATCTGCGCCAACGCCGTCGAGTTGCGTTGCCGCGCAAGCGTTCTCGCCAATGTCGCGTACATCAACTACAGCCCAGACCTGTTCAATAATTTCTCGCTGCGACCGGAATACTACTGGGACCGCCAAGGCCAGCGCACCGGCGTTGCCTCGCGTTATGTGAATCTCGCGCTCGGTTGGCAGCACTGGTTCTCGCCTCAAGTGGAAATACGTCCGGAGATCGCGACGTATCACTCGTTGAATGGGCCCGCTTTCAACGGCAATTCCAACAAGGCAATTCCTCCCGACAAATCGCACGAGACGATTCTCTCCGGCGACATCATCTGGCATTTCTGATCCGATCATGAAAAATCTTCTGCGCCCCGCCATTGTGTTGTTGCTCTGCATGACCTTCATCACGGGCGTCGTTTATCCCGTCGCCGTCACGCTGGTAGCACAACTCGTGTTTCATGACGCCGCCAACGGCAGCGTCATCATCCGCAACGATCATGCGCTGGGTTCGCATCTGATCGGTCAACCGTTCGACGATCCGAAATACTTCTGGGGCCGTCCGTCCGCTACGGCGCCGTTCGCCGACAACTCTGCGTCATCCGGCGCATCGAATTTTGGGCCGACGAATGCGGCGCTCGTCGACGCTGTACGCACGCGTGTAAATGCGCTGCGCGCTGCCGACCGCGAGAACACTGCGCCGGTACCGATCGACTTGGTGACCGCATCCGCGAGCGGGCTCGACCCGGATATTTCGCCGGCCGCCGCGCAATTTCAAGTGGCGCGCATCGCCCGGATTCGCGCAACCTCTGCGGCTGACATTGCAAAGATGATTTCGTCATCGACCGAGCGGCGTCAGTTCGGTGTACTGGGAGAACCGCGGATCAACGTGCTCGAACTGAATTTGCGGCTCGACGGCAGATTGTGAACGGCGGCGCCGGCGAGGGCTGTACGAGTGCGCATGCGATAATTCTTCATGGCCGTGAAAGGCACCGACCAACGCCCCGATCCGGATGCGCTGCTCGCGCGCATGAAAGACGAAGATGCGCGGCGTGAGCGCGGTCGGCTGAAGATTTTTTTCGGCGCCGCGCCAGGTGTCGGCAAAAGTTACGCGATGCTCGAGGCGGCGCGCAAACTCAAAGAGTCACACACGGATGTGGTCGTGGGTTACGTCGAGCTGCACGGACGCGCGGAAACCGAAGCGCTGCTCTCGGGATCGGAAATTCTTCCGCCTCAGCGACTGGAATATCGCGGCATCGTGCTCAACGAATTCGATCTCGACGCCGCATTGAAGCGCGCGCCGCGCGTCATCCTGATCGACGAACTCGCGCACAGCAATCATCCGGGCGCGCGGCATCCCAAACGCTGGATGGATATCGAAGAACTGCTCGAAGCGGGCATCGACGTCTGTACGACCGTCAATGTGCAGCATCTGGAAAGTCTCAACGACGTCATCGCGCAAATCACAGGCGTTCACGTGCGCGAGACCGTGCCGGACAAAGTCTTTGATGCAGCCGACGAAGTGGAACTGGTCGATCTGCCGCCGGACGATCTCCTGCAGCGGATGCAGGAAGGCAAAGTTTACATCGAAGCGAAAGTCGGACATGCGCTGGAATCGTTTTTCCGCAAAGGCAATCTCATCGCGCTGCGGCAGCTCGCGTTGCGTGCGACAGCCGACCGCGTCGATACGTCGATGCGCGATTATCGGCGCACGCACGACATCGAAAGGACATGGCCCGCCGGCGAACGCGTGATGGTTTGCGTCGGACCCGATCCGCTGTCGATCCGTCTGGTGCGGTCCGCGCGGCGACTGGCGACAGCGCTTCATGCGGACTGGTTGGCCGTCTATATGGAAACGCCGCGTTTGGCGCGCCTTTCCGTGATCGAACGCGATCGCGTATTGCAGACGTTGAAACTCGCGGAAAGCCTCGGCGGCGAGACAGCCAACCTCAGCGGCGAGAGCGTCGCCGCCGATCTGCTCGACTATGCGCGGCAGCGCAACGTGAGCAAGATCATCATCGGCAAGCCTGCGCGGCCGCGCTGGCGCGATCGCTTCAATCCGACGCTGGTCGACGAGATCATCCGCAACAGCGGCGACATCGATGTTTTCGTCATCACCGGCGAACGCGGCGCAACGACATCCGCGCCGCCGCGGCTTCCGCAGCGTTCCAGCAAATGGCCGGCGTACGCGAAAAGCGTCGGCGTGATTGTCTTGACGACAATGCTGTGCGCGCTTCTGAACAAGCATGTCGAGCGCACCAATCTGATCATGCTTTATTTGTTGGCCACCGTGCTGGTGGCGATCTCGTTCGGACGTGGACCTTCCGTGCTCGCAAGCGTGCTCAGCGTCTTGCTCTTCGATTTCCTGTTCGTTTCGCCGATCTATTCGTTTGCGGTGACGGATGTCGAATACCTGATCACGTTTGCGGTGATGCTGGCGACGGGACTCATCATCAGCAATCTGATGGCGCGAGGACGCCGTCAGGCATTCGTCGCGCGCCAGCGCGAGCGGCGCTCCGGCGAACTGTACGCGCTGAGCCGCGAACTGGCGCAAAGCCGCAACATCGCGGAACTCGGCGCGATCTTGAGCCGACACGTGCTCGCCAGCATCGACGGCCAAGCCGCCGTGTTGTTGCCGGACAGCGAAGGCCTGCTGCAAGACCCCTCGCATTTTTGCGCGCGCGGCAACGCATCGGCGAATCAGGCGCGTTATCCGGTGCCGGGCAACGATCTCGGCATCGCGCAATGGGCTTACGATCACCGGCAAAAAGCCGGATTGGCTACCGACACGCTGGCCAGCGCCGACGCGATCTATCTGCCGCTGCAAGCGCAACGCGGCTGCATCGGTGTGTTCGGATTGCGGCCGCGCGACCGGCGCCAGCTCGACATACCGGAACAAGCGCATCTGGTCGAATCGCTGGTCAGCCAAACCGCCGTCGCGATGGAGCGTGTACAGCTTGTGCAAAACGCGCAGACCGCCGGTGTGGAAGCGGAGTCGGAAAAACTGCGCAGTCTTTTGCTCAGTTCGATCTCGCACGACTTCCGCACGCCGCTGGCAAGCATCATCGGCGCGGCAACGACGCTGCTCGACGATAGCGCAGCGGGCATCTCGCCGTCGCGCCGACGCGATTTGCTGCAAGGGCTCCATGACGAGGCAGCGCGCCTGCACCGCCTGGTCGACAATCTATTGGAGTTGACGCGCCTCTCGTCGGGCCCCATCCGCTTGAAGCGCGAATGGGTTTCCATGCAGGAGTTGGTCGGAGCGGTGTTGCATCGTCATCGTGAAACATTGGAAAGCCGGACAATCGAGCTTGAGGTGTCGGACCATCTGCCGATGGTGTATTGCGATGAAGTGATGATCTGGCAAGTGCTGAGCAATCTCGTGGACAACGCGTACAAGCACGCGCCGGGCGCTGCGATACGCGTCAGTGCGCACGTATGCCGCGGCGAATTGTGGGTGAGCGTCGCGGACAAGGGTCCAGGTTTGCCGCCTGGCGACGCGCAACGTCTGTTCGACAAGTTTCATCGCGGCCGCGAAGAAGGCGCGCAAAGCGGTTTCGGTCTCGGCTTGGCGATCTGCAAAGCCGTCGTCGAGGCGCACGACGGACGCATCGAAGCGCGAAACTTACCCGAAGGCGGCGCCGAATTCAGCTTCTCGCTGCCGCTCGTCGCGCAGCCGGAGATTCCGACGTGACCGCCGAGCGCACGCGGCTTCTCGCGATCGAGGACGATCCGAAAATCCAGCGATTCCTCATCGCCGCGCTGGAGGCGAACGGCTATACGCTCGACGTCGCCGCGACGGGAGACGAAGGACTGCGCATGGCGGCGATGCGCGTGCCTGATGTGATCATCGTCGATCTGGGATTGCCCGATATGTCGGGATTGGACGTGATCCGGCGTCTGCGCGAATGGTATGCGAAGCCGATCATCGTGTTGTCTGCGCGAAGTCTGGAATCCGATAAAGTCGCGGCGCTCGATTTAGGCGCGGATGATTACTTGACGAAACCGTTCGGCATCGGCGAATTGCTGGCGCGCTTGCGCGTGGCGCGCCGGCATACCGTTCCGGAAAATCCGGTTCCGGAAGAATCAAGAATCGTCGTCGGCGTGTTGACGATCGATCTCGCAGCACGGCGCATCACGCGCGACGGAGTCGAAATCCATCTCACGCCCATCGAGTACAAACTTCTCACCACGCTGGCGAAACAACGGGGAAAAGTTCTTACCCATCGCCAATTGCTCGTGGCCGCGTGGGACAACACGCGTTCGGATTCGCCGGAATATTTGCGAATGTATCTGCGGGCGCTGCGGCACAAGATCGAGCCGGATCCCGCACGGCCACGCTATCTGCTCACCGAAGTCGGCGTGGGATATCGGATGATCGACAGCGACGGCGTTTTTTAAACGATCATGCCTGCGATTGTTACAGCATTGCGAATTGCATTGCGCGCTGCGACAGGCGTTTGTCAGGTGTTTTCGCCCGTTCGCGAAGTGATCTGCTGAACGACATTCAAGCGCACGGTGCGTGAAATCGCTTATCTTTGCCGCCGGAGAATTCAGTCGTACGATGCGGTTATCGGCAGGGAAATCCGCACAATCTCGGGAACAGGATCATGCGCAAACCAAAACGCGAAGTGATGGCCGTGGATGCGGCCCAAGGAGAGACTGCGCAATTGCGCGAAGTGCTTAAGGCACTGCGCGCAATGCGCGACGGCGATTTTTCCGCACGCCTGCCCTCGGATTGGACCGGCCTCACCGGAAAGATCGCCGATATCTTCAACGAGATTGTTTTTTCCAATCAGCGCGTGGCCGAAGAGCTCGACCGCATCGGCCACGTCGTCGGCAAGGAAGGCAAGACGCGCCAGCGTGCCGCGTGGGGTGTGCGGCGCGGTGCATGGGGCACGATGGAAAGTTCGGTGAACAATCTCATCGACGATCTGTTGTGGCCCACCGAAGAAGTGATTCGCGCCATCGCGGCGGTGGCCAAAGGCGATTTGTCGCAGACGCTGGGACTCGAAGTGGAAGGCCGCGCGCTGCAAGGCGAATTCCTGCGTTCGGCGACGATCGTCAACAAGATGATCGATCAGATGAGCGTGTTCAGTTCCGAAGTGACGCGCGTCGCGCTCGAAGTAGGCACGGGCGGAAAACTCGGCGGACAAGCGAAAGTGAAAGGCGTGTCGGGCGTCTGGAAAGACCTGACGGAAAGCGTCAACCAGATGGCCAGCAACCTCACGGCACAGGTGCGCAACATTTCCGAGGTGACGATCGCCGTGGCGAACGGCGATCTGTCGCGCAAGATCACGGTGGACGTGCGCGGCGAAATTCTGCAATTGAAAGAAGCGATCAACACGCTGGTCGATCAGCTGCGTTCGTTTACGTCGGAAGTGACGCGCGTGGCGCGCGAAGTCGGCACCGACGGCAAACTCGGCGGACAAGCCATCGTGCCTGGCGTGGCCGGTACGTGGAAGGATTTGACGGACTCCGTCAACGCGATGGCGACGAACCTCACCGTGCAGGTGCGCAACATCGCGGAAGTGACGACAGCGGTGGCGCGCGGCGATTTGTCGCGCAAGATCGCGGTGGACGTAAAAGGCGAAATTCTCGAGCTGAAAAACGCGATCAACACGATGGTCGATCAGCTCAACGGATTCGCGGCGGAAGTCACGCGCGTCGCACGCGAAGTGGGCACGGAAGGAAAACTTGGCGGTCAGGCGCAGGTAACCGGTGTGTCAGGCGTCTGGAAAGACCTCACCGATAACGTGAATTCGATGGCGTCGAATTTGACGGCGCAGGTTCGCAATATCGCGCAGGTGGCAACGGCGATCGCGAACGGCGATTTGTCGCGCAAGATCACGGTGGACGTGCGCGGCGAAATCATGGAGCTGAAGGAAACCTTGAACACGATGGTCGAGCAGTTGCGCTCGTTCGCATCGGAAGTCACGCGCGTGGCGCGCGAGGTGGGCACCGAAGGCAAGCTCGGCGGTCAGGCGCATGTGCCGGGCGTGGCGGGCACGTGGAAAGATTTGACCGACAACGTCAACTCGATGGCGTCGAACTTGACGGCGCAGGTGCGCAACATCGCCGAAGTAACCACCGCAGTCGCACGCGGCGATTTGTCGCGCAAGATCGCGGTGGACGTGCAAGGCGAAATCCTCGAACTGAAAAACACCATCAATACGATGGTCGATCAGCTCAATGGATTCGCGGCGGAAGTCACGCGCGTGGCGCGCGAAGTCGGTACGGAAGGAAAACTCGGCGGCCAGGCGACGGTGCCCGGCGTCGCGGGCACATGGAAGGATTTGACCGACTCCGTGAACGCGATGGCGACGAATTTGACGGCGCAGGTGCGCAACATCGCCGAAGTGACGACGGCCGTGGCGCGTGGCGATTTGTCGCGCAAGATCGCGGTGGACGTGAAGGGCGAAATTCTCGCGCTAAAGGACACCATCAACACGATGGTCGATCAGCTCAACGCCTTCGCCTCCGAGGTAACCCGCGTCGCGCGCGAAGTCGGCAC
>DATAVJ010000037.1:0-17312 GCA_036267795.1 Rudaea sp. | reverse complement strand
CAGCGAAAGCTGGAATCCAGCGCTCTTGCCCCCTCTCCCCCGCCAGCGGGGGAGAGGGTTGGGGTGAGGGGGAGGTCTTTCGCAAGGTATCCGTAACGCGCTCGCTTTCCATGTTTTCTTGAAGTGCCAAAGCTTTCATTCGCCTGCGGCGAACGGCGCACTTCCTGTGCGCCGTGACGGTCAAAGTGTGCTGGAAGAAGAGATCAAGTTTTGAAGGCTTCGCGGGCGTCTAGTACGCGTCCGCAATTCTCGGCGCTGTAGCCTGGCAACTTGTCGATCGCCTTTTGGAAGGTCGTGCTGCGCAAAATGCTCAGCACATCGGAAATCATCGTTGAATTTTCTTTCTCGACGGGAAACAGAAAGAAGTAGCGTTCCTTGAGCAGCGGAATGAAGTCGAGGCCGAATTTTCGTGCCGGCGGTTCCACGCCGAATCCGGCGTCGGCCATTCCGCTGGCGACGTACGCCGCAACCGCGGCGTGGGTGAATTCGCCGGTGTCGTAACCCTGAATGCGCCGATCGTCGATCTTGTTCTTCGCCAGCAATAGATCGAATAGATAGCGTGTTCCGGAATCGCTTTGCCGGTTCACGAATCGCACGCCGCGCCTCGCCAGATCGCGCACGGCGAAAATCTTTTTGGGATTGCCGTGGGGAACCATCAATCCCTGGTTGCGCGTGACAAGGTCGACCAATCGATAGGCATCGCTGCGCAGCACTTTCGCGTATCGCCGCTGAAACTTCGGCGCGAATTCGCCGATGGGGACATGCAGGCCGGCAAGATCGCAGCTGTCGTGCATCAGCGCGGCCATCGCTTCCATGCTGTTGCGATATTTCACGTCCGCCGCGATTTCGTTGCGGGTGAGGAAACGGTGCAACGCCTCGACGGCGAACCCGTGACTGGCGTGGATGCGCAGGATGGACTCCGCGTGCGCCACCGCGCGCTCGAATTCCACTTCGATTTCGGAGGCGAGGCTGTCGAGCAGCGGCGACAAACGCGCCGAAATGCGTTTGTTCGCCCATACGAGTTTTTCGCCGAGCGCGGTAAGTCTCGCGCCGCTGCCGCGCGTCGACTCTACCAACGGCGCACCCAGCATCTTTTGTCCGCTGCGCAAAATTCCCCACGCGTAGCGATACGACAGCCGCTCGCGTGCGCAGGCACGCGCGAGACTGCCGCCCTCGCTGATGCCGACGAGCAGGTCGATGAGGCGCTGCACCACGGTTTGGCCGTCCAGCGAACGCAGTTGCCAGTTGGGCCGTATCTCGACTTTGAACACTATCTTTAGTCTAACTACCCGTCTATACGCTTTTTAGAGCATATTTCGTTTTGGCGGTTTGCGCTAATGTGAGCATGACCGCGGGTTTCGCTCGAACGCTGTGCCGTACCGGGCGGATATTCTTAGAAAACGCCGCACGAGCGGCGACACAGGAGGGGTGTATGTCGAGTATCTCTGGGGCTGTCCCGGTGTCGGGCGAGTCCGGATTCCTTTCGCGCGAACGCATTGTCGCAGGACCCACGTTCAATCGATGGCTGGTGCCGCCGGCTGCATTGGCGATCCATTTGTGCATCGGTATGGCCTACGGATTTTCCGTTTTCTGGTTGCCGATGACGAAGCAAATCGCGAATCCCGACGCGGCGGTTTGCGCGGATCTCGGCTTCATCGCCGCATTGACCACGACCACCTGCAACTGGACGGTGCCGCAGGTAACTCACATTTTCGAAACCTTCATCGCGATGCTCGGCATTTCCGCGGCCGTCTGGGGATTGTGGCTGGAACACGCCGGACCGCGCAAAGCCGGATTCATCGCCGCGCTGTGCTGGGGCGGTGGACTCGTGGTGGGCGGCATCGGCGTGATGATGCATCAGCTTTGGCTGGTGTATCTCGGCTGCGGCGTGCTCGGTGGCGTTGGGCAAGGCTTGGGATACATAACGCCCGTCTCGACATTGATCAAATGGTTTCCGGATCGCCGCGGCATGGCGACGGGATTCGCGATCATGGGTTATGGCGGCGGCGCGATGATCGGCGCACCGCTTGCGGTGGCATTGATGACGCACTTCGCACCCGGCGGCACGCTCGGCGTTTCGCAGACGCTGATCGCCATGGGCATCATTTATTTTGTCGTGATGTCGTGCGGCGCGTTTGGGTTCCGCGTCGCGCCGACGGGTTGGAAGCCGCGCGGCTGGTCCGGTCCGACACAGGGCAGCGCGATGATCACCACGCGTCACGTGCATTTGAACCACGCCTGGAAGACGCCGCAATTCTGGCTGATCTGGATTGTGCTGTGCATGAACGTTACGGCCGGTATCGCCGTGATCTCGATGGCCAGTCCGATGTTTCAGGATATTTTCGGCGCGAAATTGCTCGGCGGCACAGGCGCCGGAACGTTGACGGCGGAACAGAAAGCCATGATCGTCGCGGCGGCGGCGGGTTTGGTCGGACTTATCAGTCTCTTCAATAGCCTAGGCCGCATTTTCTGGGCGTCCATGTCCGACAAGCTGGGCCGCAAGAACACGTATTACACGTTTTTCGTGCTCGGTATACTTCTATACTGCGTATTGCCGACGCTGGGGCACATGGGGCTGGCCGCTATGTTCGTCGTTGCGGTGTGCATCATTCTCACGATGTACGGCGGCGGTTTCGCAACGGTTCCCGCATACCTGGCCGACATTTTCGGCACGCAGATGGTCGGCGCGATCCATGGGCGCCTGCTCACGGCATGGTCCGTCGCGGGCATCGTCGGGCCGCTGGTCATCGCAGCGATTCGCGAAGGACAGCTCAAAGCGGGCGTGGCGCAGAATCTGGTTTACGACCGCACGCTCTACATCATGGCGGGTCTGCTTTTCGTCGGATTGATATGCAACGCGCTCGTGAAGCCGGTGAAGGAGTCGGACAACATGACCGACGAACAGCTCGCGGCCGAACGCACTTTGCAGCGCGAAGACCGCACCGCCGGCGTCTCGGAAACTGCGGCGCGCGGCCCGTTTGGAGTGGTGGGTGCTCTCGCCTGGCTCGGCGTCGGCATTCCGTTCCTCATCGGGCTTTATATCGCGCTGGCGAAGGCGTCCGCCCTGTTTTGAGCGAACGATGAAGCAACAGCGTCAAGCCATTCCCATTCGCGTCGAACCCGGCGAGTCGCTCTCGCCGGACCAACGCACGGCCGTGCGCAAGGCGACCGACGCCTTGCGCACCGTGCCAGGTCCGCTGATGCCGATCCTTCATGCGGTTCAGGACGAACTGGGTTTCATTCCCGATGGCGCGGTGTCGCTCATCGCGCATGATCTGAATCTCAGCCGCGCCGAAGTTCATGGCGTCGTGAGTTTCTATCACTGGTTCCGCAGGCACGCGCCGGGAAAACACATTGTATACATTTGCCGTGCGGAGGCCTGCCAGGCGCGCGGCGCGCGCGCGGTGGAAGCGCACGCGAAGCAGTCGCTCGGCATCGGTTTCCACGAGACGACAATGGACGGTGCGATCTCGCTGGAACCGATTTATTGCCTCGGCAATTGCGGCTGCGGACCGTCCGTGCTCGTCGACAAGGACGATCTGCATGCGAACGTCACGCCGCAATCGTTCGATGCGTTGATGAGCGACTTGCGAGCCGCGTCGTGACCACGACGATCTACATCTCCCGCGATGCGACCGCCGTTGCGCTCGGTGCCGAAAAAACGGCGCAGGCGATCGCGAATGAAGCGTCGAAGCGCGATGCGGACATTCGCGTCGTCCGCAACGGATCGCGCGGTGCGTTCTTCCTCGAACCGCTGGTCGAAGTCGATATCGGGGGCACGCGCATTGCGTACGGACCGATTTACGCACGCGATGTCGTCGGCTTGTTCGACGCGGATTTCCTCGATGGAAAACCGCATGCGTCGCGGCTCGGTCCGACCGACGGCATTCCATTCATCAAGAATCAGGAACGGCTCACGTTCGCACGCGTCGGCATCACCGATCCGGTGAGCGTCGACGACTATCGCGCACACGGCGGATATCGCGGTCTGGAAAAAGCGTTGACGATGTCGGGTATCGATATCGTGAAGGAAGTCACCGAGTCGGGTTTGCGCGGACGCGGCGGTGCGGCGTTCCCGGCCGGCATCAAATGGAAGACGGTCCATGACGCGTCGCCCATCGACGCGTCAAAAGCGCCGCTCGCACAAATTCCACAAAAGTACATTGTGTGCAACGCCGACGAAGGCGATTCGGGCACGTATTCCGATCGCATGCTCATGGAGGGCGATCCGTTATGCCTGATCGAAGGCATGACGATCGCCGGTATCGCCGTCGGCGCGACGCGCGGTTACATCTATCTGCGCGCCGAATATCCGCACGCGCATCGCTCGTTGAACGAAGCGATCGCGAACGCGTACGCGACAGGTTGGCTCGGCGCCGATATTCGCGGCAGCGGCAAGCGATTCGATATCGAAGTCCGTCTCGGTGCGGGCGCATACATTTGCGGCGAGGAAACGTCGCTGCTCGAAAGCCTCGAAGGCAAGCGCGGCCAGATCCGTTTCAAGCCGCCGCTGCCGGCGCTTAAAGGTCTGTTCGGCCAGCCAACGGTCGTCAATAACGTCATCACATTCGCGAGCGTGCCGATCGTTCTCGATCGCGGCGGCGCGTTCTACAAGGATTACGGCGTCGGCCGCTCGCGCGGCACCTTGCCGATCCAGCTCGCGGGGAACCTCAAGCGCACCGGACTGGTCGAAAAAGCGTTCGGCGTGACGTTGCGCGAATTGTTGTACGACTACGGCGGCGGTTCGCTCTCCGGACGGCCAATTCGCGCGGTTCAGGTCGGCGGACCGCTCGGCGCCTACTTGCCCGAGTCGCAATTCGACACCATTGTCGATTACGAGGCGTTCGCCGCCGTCGGCGCGATGCTCGGCCATGGCGGCATCGTCGCGTTCGACGACAGCGTCGACATGCTCGAGCAAGCGAGGTACGCGATGGAATTCTGTGCGGTCGAATCCTGCGGCAAATGCACGCCGTGCCGCATCGGCTCGACGCGCGGTGTGGAAGTGATCGATCGTATTCGCTCGGGCATCGAGCGCGAAAAGAATCTCGTTCTGATCGCCGATCTTTGCGAGACGATGCGGCACGGTTCGCTGTGCGCGCTGGGCGGGCTCACGCCCGATCCGGTACGCAGCGCGATCCAGTATTTTCCGGAAGATTTCATGAAAAGCCCTCTCCCCCAAGCTAGCTCGGGGGAGAGGGTTGGGTGAGGGGGCAACGCTTCGAGCTGGCTTGACGTTTAGTCAGTCATGCGTTTTCCCTCACCCCAACCCTCTCCCTCGACGTTGTCGGGAGAGAGGGAGTTCAACAAGCGGAGAGTCATTATGTTGTCTATCGTTGAACTGGACTTCGGCACACCGAAGAAAAATTCCGTCAAACAGGTTTCGCTGACTATCGACGGTTTTGCGGTCACGGTGCCGGAAGGCACGTCGGTGATGCGCGCGGCATCGACGATTGGCGTTTCCATTCCGAAGTTGTGCGCCACCGAATTGCTCGATGCGTTCGGATCGTGCCGTTTGTGTCTGGTGCAGGTCGAAGGCATGAAAGGCTATCCGGCTTCGTGTACGACACCGGTGACCGAAGGCATGAAAGTCACCACGCAAAACCAGAAACTCGGCGAGATTCGCCGCGGCGTGATGGAGCTGTACCTGTCGGATCATTCCACCGCCGATTTCGGCAAAGGCTTCGGCACCGAGATGGAACGCATGGCCGATGCGATCGGCGTGACCGACGTCCGCTACGGTTTCGATGGCGAGAATCATCTGCATGCCGACGTGGATGCAACCAATCCGTATTTCCGTTTCGATCCTGCGCAATGCATCGTTTGCTCGCGCTGCGTGCGCGCATGCGACGAAGTGCAGGGCACGTTGGCGCTCACTATCCAGGGTCGCGGTTTCGAATCGAAGGTAGCCGCGAGCCAAAACGAAAGTTTCCTCGATTCCGAATGCGTGTCGTGCGGCGCGTGTGTGCAGGCGTGTCCGACCGGCGCATTGATGGAAAAACCGCTGCTCGAAAAAGGTCAGGCGACCGAGAGCACGATCACCACCTGCGCCTATTGCGGTGTCGGCTGTTCGTTCCGCGCCGAGATGCAAGGCGAGGAACTGGTGCGCATGGTGCCGAACAAGAACGGACAGGCCAATCACGGCCATTCGTGCGTGAAAGGACGTTTCGCGATCGGCTACGCCACGCATCCGGAACGCATCACGAAACCGATGCTCCGCGCCAGGATTTCCGATCCGTGGCGCGAAGTGGGTTGGGACGAAGCCATCGCTCACGTCGCATCGGAGTTCCGCCGCATCCAGGCCAGATACGGCCGCGATTCGATCGGCGGCATCACCTCGTCGCGCTGCACGAACGAGGAAACGTATCTCGTGCAGAAACTCGTGCGCGCGGCGTTCGGCAACAACAACGTCGACACGTGCGCGCGCGTCTGCCATTCGCCGACCGGTTACGGTTTGAAGAACACGATGGGCGAATCCGCCGGCACGCAGGATTTCGATTCGATCGAACAATGCGATGTCGTCCTGCTCATCGGCGCGAATCCCACCGATGCGCATCCGGTGTTCGCGTCGCAAATGAAACGCCGCTTGCGCGATGGTGCGAAATTGATCGTCGCCGATCCGCGCCGCATCGATCTGGTGCGCACGCCGCACATCACGGCTTCGTATCACCTCGCGTTGCGTCCGGGCACGAACGTCGCGCTGCTCAACAGCCTCGCCCATACGATCGTGACGGAAGGATTGATCGACGAAGCATTCGTCGCCGCGCGTTGCGAAGACGCGGCGTTCGCCAAATGGCGCGCATTCGTCAGCGAGCAACGCAACTCGCCGGAAGCGCTGGAGAGCGACACCGGCGTGCCGGCCGCCGATGTGCGCGCCGCCGCGCGGCTGTATGCGACGGGTGGAAATGCGGGCATTTATTATGGCCTCGGCGTCACCGAGCACGCGCAAGGATCGACGGCGGTGATGGGCATCGCGAATCTGGCGATGGTCACCGGCAACATCGGCCGTCCCGGCGTCGGCGTGAATCCGTTGCGCGGCCAGAACAACGTGCAGGGTTCGTGCGACATGGGTTCGTTCCCGCACGAATTCACCGCTTACCGGCACGTGTCGGACGACGCGGTGCGCGCGACCTTCGAGCAGGATTGGGGCGTGAAACTCCTCGACGAACCCGGCCTGCGCATTCCCAACATGTTCGATGCAGCGATCGACGGCGAGTTCAAGGCGCTCTACATCGAAGGCGAAGACATCGGTCAGAGCGATCCGAACACGCAGCACGTATTCTCCGCGCTCTCCGCGATGGAGTGCATCGTCGTGCAGGATCTGTTCTTGAACGAGACGGCGAAATTCGCGCACGTATTCCTGCCCGGTTCGTCGTTCCTCGAAAAGGACGGCACCTTCACCAACGCCGAACGCCGCGTGTCGCGAGTGCGCAAAGTCATGCGCGCACCGGGCGGCTATGCGGATTGGGAAATCACGCAGCTCATCTCCAACGCGATGGGTTATCCGATGCATTACTCGCATCCGTCGGAAATCATGGACGAGATCGCGCGCCTCACGCCGACCTTCACCGGCATGAGCTTCGCCAAGATCGACGAACTCGGCAGCGTGCAGTGGCCGTGTAACGACGAACATCCGAACGGCACGCCGACCATGCACGTCGGCAAGTTCGTGCGCGGCAAGGGACGTTTCCTGATCACCGAATATGTGCCGACGACGGAGAAGGTCAACAGGAAATATCCATTGATCCTGACCACCGGGCGCATCTTGTCGCAGTACAACGTCGGCGCGCAGACACGGCGCACCGCGAATGTGACGTGGCATGCGGAAGATCTGTTCGAGATGCATCCGCACGATGCCGAAGAACGCGGCATCCGCGACGGCGATTGGGTCGGCATCGAGAGCCGCGCCGGCGACACGGTATTGCGCGCGAAAGTATCCGAACGCATGCAGCCGGGCGTGGTGTACACGACGTTCCATTTCCCCGGTTCCGGCGCGAACGTGATCACGACGGAAAACTCCGACTGGGCGACGAACTGTCCGGAATACAAAGTCACCGCCGTGCAAGTAACGCGCGTGACGCAGCCGTCGGAATGGCAGAAACGCCACGAGACGTTCAGCCGTGAGCAACAGGAATTGCTGGACCATGCCATCGCCGCGAAATGAAAAAAAACCGCCGCTCGCGCTGCCGGCCGGCGCGGTCCGGCGCGGCGTGGAGCGGCATCGCGGCGATGTGGCGGCGCGTATCGACGATGCAATCGCGGAAGAATTGCCCGTCGCGCTGATCTATAACGAGCGTCCGCACGCGGTGATGATGGCGACGCCGGCCGATCTGGAAGATTTCGCGCTCGGTTTTTCGTTGAGCGAGGAAATCGTCGCAACGGTGTCCGAATTCGAAGAAGTAAACATTAAGCCGGCGCTCGCCGGCATCGAAATCGATATCCGTATTCCGAAAAAACGTGGCGATGTATTGGAAGACCGCGTGCGTCAGTTGACCGGCCGCACCGGCTGCGGGCTGTGCGGTGCGCAGACATTGGACGCGGCCGTGCGTCATCCGGCGCCCGTCGCCGAGCCGAGTCCGTTCTCGCCGACCGCATTGCATCGCGCGCTCGGCGATCTGCAGAGCCGTCAGACGATCAACGTCGCCACCGGCGCGACGCATGCAGCAGGTTGGGTGAAACCGAACGGAACCGTTGTACTTGTTCGTGAAGACGTGGGCCGCCACAACGCGCTCGACAAACTGATCGGCGCGATGGTGCGCGCAGATATCGATATCCGCGACGGATTTCTTCTCATCACCAGCCGCGCAAGTTACGAGATGGTGATGAAAGCGGCGACGGTGGGAATCGGCAATATCGTGGCGATCTCGGCACCGACCGCGCTCGCCATCGCACTCGCGCAGGAAACGGGCGTGACCTTGATCGGGTTCGCGCGGCCGGACGGCTATTCGGTGTATGCGAACGGTCATCGCGTGAAAGACGATGCGACGCTGCAAAAAGGTGCCGCATGAACGTCGAACGGCTGATATCGATGGCGAACGATATCGCAAACTATTTTCATGCCGAGCCCGATCGCGGCGTCGCCGTCGAAGGCGTAAGCGGACACCTGAAGAAATTCTGGGAGCCGCGCATGCGCAAGCAGATCATTGCATATGCACAGTCCAACAACCACGAGGAATTAAGCGAGCTCGCGCGCGAAGGCGTGTTGCACCTGGCGCGGCTCGACTCCGCCAACGCTTAAAAGCCTCGGCCGTTATCGATGCGAGAATCCTGGATTGTGTGAAGAATCCACCCGAAATTCAGTCGCACGTTGAAATTCACTCACCGTCATTCCCGCTTTCGCGGAAATGACGAGCAAAAAAACAGCGCCACATCGTGAGGTTCGCGCATGAAGAGACGTTTCGCCACGGTCGTCGCGGCGGTCGCGTGGCTCGCACTGATTCTGCAACTCGTCGTCTCGATCAATCTCGGCATTGCGCGCGGATTCGGCTGGACCTACGGCGTCTGGATGTATGTCGCGTTTTTCACTGTGCTCACGAACCTGCTGGTTGCGCTGACGCTCACGATTCCGTTGCTCGCGCCGTCATCGCGACTTGGACGATTCCTCGCGAATCCGGCGTCCATCACCGGCGCCACGGCGAACATCATCCTCGTCTGCATCACGTACAACGTTCTGCTGCGGCACATCTGGAGCCCGCGCGGATGGCAATTGATCGCCGATCTGCTCCTGCACG
The DNA here is from genome assembly GCA_036267795.1 of Rudaea sp. Classification (GTDB taxonomy): domain Bacteria; phylum Pseudomonadota; class Gammaproteobacteria; order Xanthomonadales; family Rhodanobacteraceae; genus Rudaea. The sequence continues at coordinate 7,584 of DATAVJ010000037.1, read as the reverse complement.
ACGCGGTGCCGATTCTCACGGTATTGTTTTGGTGGATCGCAGTGCCGCGAGCGTCGGCGCGATGGAAAGACGCCGCCGTCTGGGCGATTTATCCCATTGTATACTTTTTGTACGCAATGGCGCGCGGACTGGCGAGCGGTTTCTATCCGTACCCGTTCATCGACGTGACGCGGATCGGCTTCGGCATGGTCATGCTCAACGCCATCGGCGTGCTGCTGGCGTTCTTCGCAATTCTTGCGGCGCTGCTGGCGCTCAAGTCTTCTTTTCGCGGAGCAGAATCGCCAAAAACGGCGGGGTGATCATCGCGGTGAGCAGCGACATCGCGACGATCAGCGCATAAACGCGCGGCGTAAAGACGCCGGCGGTCAATCCAAGGCTTGCCACGACGACACCGACTTCGCCGCGCGGAATCATGCCGATGCCCACGATCAATGCGCCCTTGCGGCCCAGCGACAGCGCGCCGAAAAATCCGCCGATCAGTTTCGATATCACCGCGATCGCCGTGACGAGCGCGAGCGCGCCCAGCGTGTTCCAGTCGGCGAGTTGCGACAATTCCACCTTCGTGCCGGTGACGACGAAGAAAAATGGCGTCATAAGCGCAAGCAATGGCTTGGTCTGTTCTTCCAGACAATGTCGCTGCGCGGTTTCCGAAGCGATCATGCCGGCCAGGAATGCGCCGATGATGGCCGCCAACCCGAACTGCGTGGAAAGAAACGCGAGTCCGAGACACAGCGCCAGCACGATCGTCAGCGGCGACAGCGAATCGATCGGCGCCTCCAGCCAGCGCGACGATTGACGCGCCACGCGCGTGCCGACCAGTGCGACGACCACGACGAATCCGATCGCCTCGCCGAACACGAGTGCCAGGTGTCCGATCTTCAGATCCTCGCCGGACTGCATCGCCGTGACGATGCCGAGGATGAGCATGGCGAGGATGTCGTCGATGACCGCCGCGCCGAGAATCACCCGGCTTTCTTCACGCTGCAAAACACCGAGTTCGCTCAACACGCTCGCCGTGATGCCCGCCGACGTTGCGATGAACGCGGCGGCGACGAACATCGATTGCGCCCATTCGTAACCCGAACCGTGCGCCCACAGCGCACCCAGGACGAACGGAACGATGACGCCGAGCACGCCCACCTGCACGGCGCTGCGTCCCACCCGCTTCATCTCTTCGATGCGCGTTTCCAGGCCAACGGAAAACAGCAAAAGCACGACACCGATTTCCGCAAGCACATCGAGCGATTCGGCCGGCTGCACCCAGCCGAGCAGCGATGGACCGACCACGCAGCCGGCGGCGATTTCGCCGACGACGCCGGGCATTTTGATCCGCTGCGCGATTTCCGCGCCGATCTGCGCGGCGACGAACACGATGAACAGACTCAACAAAATGGTGCCGCCGTGTTCCACGATGCGAGTGCCAGGCCGCGATCTGCGCTTGCGCCGGATGCTACGCGACGGCACTCAAAAAAGGCAGATGCATGGCCAAAAAACCATCGCGCGTGAACGGATGAGACTTCCATGCGGCGTTTTACGCATAGACGGGTATCCCACACAAAGGAACCGCCATGCGCCGCGCAACGCTGTTTTCCATCGGCAAGCTGCTGTTCGTGTTTTTCGCGGCGGCTTGCGGTGCAGACGCTCTCGCTGCCGCGAGTCCTTTATTGAACGCGACACAAGTCAGCGCCGGCGGCTTTCATACCTGCGCAATCGTCAACGGCGGCGTGCAATGCTGGGGATTCAATTTCGACGGACAACTCGGCAACGGCAACTATCTCGACAGCGGCTCGCCGGTTCCGGTGACAGGCCTGCAATCGGGCGTCACGGCATTGAGTGCCGGCGGATTTCACACCTGCGTCATCGTCAACGGAGGAGTGAAATGCTGGGGCCGCAATCCGGACGGCGAACTCGGCAACGGAACCGTCGATGACAGCAATGTTCCGGTGAACGTGATGGGTCTGAGCAATGTCGTCGCGATTTCCGCGGGCCAATATCACACATGCGCGGTCATCAGCGACGGCAGCGTGCGTTGTTGGGGATGGAACAACGAAGGCGCGTTGGGAAACGGCACGAATGCCGCGACGAATACCGGCAGCCCGACGGCCGTGACGGGCGTCACCGGTGTTTCGGCGCTGGCTGCGGGCGGTTTGCATACCTGCGCGCTGATCGGCTCAGCGGTGAAATGCTGGGGACGCAACATGGAAGGCGAACTCGACAACGGCTCGATCAGCGACAGTTACACCGCGGTAAGCGCCGGCGGGTTGAGTGGCGCTACGTCGATCTCGGCAGGTCTGTATCACACATGCGTCACGCTCACCGCCGGCACGCTGCGCTGCTGGGGCTACAACTCCGCCGGACAGCTCGGCAACGGCAATACGAATTCGACCGGCACCGGCGCGCCGGTCACCGTTTCCAGCATCGCGTCGGGCGCAACGGCCGTTGCGGCGGGCGGCTATCACACTTGCGCTATCGTCTCGGGCGGCGAGCGCTGTTGGGGATACGCGTTTTATGGACAGCTGGGCGACAATTCGCTCTCGAACAGTTTCGTGCCGGTGGCCGTCAGCGGCCTCGCCGGCGGCGTAACCGCGATCGCGGCGGGCGTCTATCATTCGTGCGCGCTGGCCACCGTGGGCGGCTTGCACGAAACGCGATGCTGGGGCGACAACGTCGATGGCGAAATGGGTTTGGACGACGTGATCTTCCAGACCCAGCCGGTTGCCGTCGTCGGCCTTTCGAGCGGAGCCACGGCACTCACGAAAGGTCCGTACGCCCAGCATTCGTGCGCCGTCGTGAGCGGCGCCGCGAAGTGCTGGGGATTGAACGATGACGGCGAACTGGGCAATGGCACCTTCGTCGACAGTTCCGTTCCTGTCGGCGTGTCGGGATTGACCAGCGGCGTGAGCATGATCGCCACCGGCGCATCGCACACGTGCGCCGTCGTCAATTCCAAGGCGATTTGCTGGGGCGGCAATGCGACAGGACAGCTTGGCAACGGATCGACGAACGACAGTGCCACGCCGGTTACGGCCATCGGCGCCAACGTCACGGCCGTCAGCGCGGGTTTTGCGCATAGCTGCGCCATCGTCAGCGGCGGCGTGAAGTGCTGGGGCAACAATCAGAGCGGCGAGCTGGGCAATGGATCGACGAGCGAAAGCAACACGCCGGTATCGGTTCAGGGCCTCACCGGAACCGCTGTCTCCATCGCGATCGGAGTAGCGCACACGTGCGCGGCGATGAGCACGGGTAAGGTCCAGTGCTGGGGCTACAACTCGAACGGACAACTCGGTAACGGAACCAACACACCGACCGGTACCAATCCGCCGGCGACGGTTTCCAACATCGCGAGCGGCGCCACGGCGGTGGCGGCCGGCGGCTATCACACCTGCGCCATCGTCAGCGGCGGCGTGCAGTGCTGGGGCGACGGCCAGGCGGGACAACTGGGCTATGGGCCACTCAATGACAGTTTCGTTCCGGTCGCCGCCACAGGACTTTCCTCCAACGTCAGCCAAATCTCGGAAGGCAATACGTACAGTTGTGCGATCGCGAGCGGCACGGGCTATTGCTGGGGCGATCTGCACAGTCTCGGCGGCGCCACGTCGCAATTCGTCGGCACGCCGATCGCGCTGCAGCTCGGCGCAACGGTCACGTCGATCGGAACGGGCATCACGCATGGCTGTGCGATCGCGGGCGGGACCGTCGTTTGCGTCGGCACCGATTATTTCGGCGAACTCGGCGACGGCCGCAGTATATTTTTGCAAACGCCGGGAACCGTGCTCGAAGGCGACGCGATCTTCGTCGACGGTTTCGAAAGCGACTAGAGCGTTTTCGATTTATAGAGTTACAGAGTGCCCCCATCCGCCCTTCGGGCACCTTCCCCCGCTGCGCAGGGGAAGGCACGAGACAAGCCGTACAAATTGCGATCCTTCCCCCGCGCAGCGGGGGAAGGTGGCGGCAGCCGGATGGGGGCGAAGCCGTAAGCAGCTGAGTCGAAAGCGCTCTAGGCCGTCGACGGCAACACCGGCGTTCGCTTCGCCAGTCCGCGAAAGAGCAGCGTCGACAGAAGCGTGGTAGCGCCGAGCACAAGTACAGTGTCGCGAAACGCGGCACCGTATTGTCCGCCGGTGTGCGCGTTGCCGATGAACATCGCCATCAGCACCGACGCGAACGCGATGCCGAAACTCATGGAAAGATTCTGGCTGGTGCTCGTCATGCTCGATCCCATGCTTGCCTGCGCCGGCAACAGATCGACGAAACCGAGCGTGTTCAGCGCGGTGTATTGCAGCGACATCACGAATCCGTAGACGAACACCTGCACGCAGACCAGCCACAGCGGCGTGGCCGCGGTGATCGTGGCGAACAGCATGATGAGCACGCCGGCCAGCGCGGTATTGAAGGTCAGCACGCGCCGATAGCCCTGACGTTTCAGGATGCGGCTGGCGAAAAAGCGCATCAGGATCATCGCCAGCGCCTGCGGTATCTGCAGCAATCCCGCGACGACGGCCGAATAGCCGAGTCCCACCTGGAACAGCAGCGTCAGCAGGAAGTAAATGCCGCCGACGCCCAGACGCGTCGCGAATCCACCGACGAACGCGATGCGGAACGTGCTGATCCGCAGCAGCGCGAGATTGACGATCGGCGCCGTCACACGCCAACTGCGCAACGTGTATGCGGCCAACGCAATCAGGCCGGCGACCGCCAGCGGTATCGCGACACGATAGTTCGCGTCCGCCAACTGATCCATCGCGCCCGATACGCAACCGATGCCGGCGGCGAAGATGACGAAGCCGAGCAAATCCAGCGGCACGTTCGGCGGTCCGCGGTAGTCGGGCATGCGCCTGCGCGCGAGAAAAAGTCCGACGATGCCGAACGGGACATTGACGAAGAAAATCATTCGCCAGGAAAGATAGGTCGAGAAAATACCGCCGAGTAAGGGGCCGAACGCGGGGCCGATCAATCCGGGGATCGTCGCCATGCTCATCGCGTTCACGAATTCGCTTTTGTCGAACGCGCGCACGAGTGCGAGCTTGCCCACCGGCAACATCATCGCACCGCCCAGGCCTTGCGCGATTCGCGCGACGACGAGCATCCACAGATTTTCAGACAGTCCGCAGGCGAGCGAACCGAGCGTGAAAATCAAAATAGCATTCCAGAACACCCGGCGCGTGCCGAAATGATCGGCGAGCCACGAACTGACCGGAATGAAGATCGCCAGACTCAGCGTGTAACTCGTCAGCGCCGTCTTCAAGCCCAGCGGTTCGATGCCCATGCTGACGGCGATGCTCGGCGTCGCCGTGTTGACGATCGTCGAATCGAGCATCTGCATGAAAAACGAAAACGCGACGAGCCAAAGCAGCGTGCGTTTGGCGCCCGCGTCGAGCAATGGGCCCGCATCGCCTTCGGCGACGCTTTCCGTTGGGCGTACTTCATCCTGCATCGCGGCGAATTATACGCCGTGCGATTGCCGCCGTTCGGTCGCGCGGTACACGGTAAACTTCAGGCGTCGTAAAATGGACATCGCGATGAGCAAGGCGCAACCCACCGACGTAAAACAGATTGCCGCCAGGCTGCGCATGCAGATCGACGAAGCCAACCATCGCTATCACGTTCTCGACGAACCGGCGATTACCGACGCCGAATACGATCGGCTGATGCGCGAGCTCGAAGCGCTGGAATCGGCCAACCCTGATTTGCGCACGCCGGATTCGCCGACACAGCGCGTCGGCTCGGAACCCTCGCGCGCGTTCGCGGAAGTGCGGCATCAGATTCCGATGTTGTCGCTCGCCAACGCATTCACCGGCGAGGAAGTAGCGGATTTCGTGCGCAAGATCGTCGATCGGCTCGGCCGCGACGATCTGGAGTTCTCCGTCGAGCCGAAATTCGATGGACTGGCGATCAGCCTGCGTTACGAAAACGGCCTGTTCGTGCGCGGCGCGACACGCGGCGACGGCGAACGCGGCGAAGACGTGACGCTGAATCTGCGCACGATAAAAAGTATACCTTTGCACTTGCGCGGGAAGAACTGGCCGAGCGTGCTCGAAGTCCGCGGCGAGGTCTACATGCCGCGTGCGGCGTTCGAGAAATACAACGAAAAAGCGCGCGCGTCGGACGGAAAGATCAAGCCGCTCGTCAATCCGCGCAACGGCGCTGCCGGATCGCTGCGCCAGCTCGATCCGAAAATAACCGCGTCGCGCCCGCTTGCGTTCTACGCGTACGCGGCAGGTGTCGTCGAAGGCGGATCCCTGCCGCCAACGCACGCCGGCATGCTGGAAAAATTCCGTGAATGGGGATTGCCCGTAAGCCCGCTCGCCGACACCACCAACGGCGTCGACGGATTGCTCGATTACTACGAGAAGATCGGCGCCAGGCGCGATAAATTGCCATTCGACATCGACGGCGTCGTCTACAAAATCAATGCGCTCCCACTGCAGCGCGACCTCGGTTTCGTCGGCCGCACACCGCGTTGGGCGATCGCGCACAAGTTTCCCGCGCAGGAGCAGATCACGACAGTCGAAGATATCATCGTCAATATCGGCCGCACCGGCGCGGCGACGCCGGCGGCGAAACTGAAACCGGTTTTCGTCGGCGGCGTGACCGTCACCAACGCGACGTTGCACAACGCCGATCAGGTCGCACGGCTCGATGTGCGTGTCGGCGACACCGTCATTGTTCGCCGCGCAGGCGACGTGATTCCGGAAGTGGTGAGCGTGGTATTGGAAAAACGTCCCGCGCGCACGCACGCTTGGAAAATGCCGTCGCATTGCCCGGTGTGCGGTTCGGCGATCGAGCGTGAGGAAGACGAAGCGGTCGCGCGTTGCACGGGCGGGCTCACGTGCGCGGCGCAGCGCGTGCAGGCGATCTTCCACTTCGCCGGACGGCGCGCGATGGATATCGACGGCCTCGGCGAACGCTACATCGAAGATCTATGCGACTTCGATTACGTCCGTTCCGTTGCCGACTTGTATAAATTGTCGCTTGATGACTTGCTCGAAATGAAACGCCGCGCCGACGAGCGCGACGGACGCACGCCGGAGACGGTGAAAAGCGGAAAGATCGCCACGAAGTGGGCGGAAAATCTCATCGCCGCGATCGATACAAGCAGACAAACGACGCTCGACCGTTTTCTATATTCGCTGGGAATCCCCAACGTCGGCGAGACGACGGCGAAAACGCTCGTCCGTTACTTCGGCAGCCTCGATCCGATCATGGATGCGAGCGAAGAAGAACTGCTCGGCGTTCCCGATGTCGGACCCATCGTCGCCGCGCACATCCATGCGTTCTTCGCCGAGCCGCGCAACCGCAAAGTGATCGCCGACGTGCGCAAGCGCGGTGTCGAGTGGAAGGATTCCGCGCCGCAGCGCGCGAACGAGGGACCTCTGGCCGGCAAGACCGTTGTGCTCACGGGATCACTCGTGTCGCTCACGCGCGACGAGGCGAAAGACAAGCTCGAAGCACTCGGCGCGAAAGTCGCCGGAAGCGTTTCGAAGAAAACGAGCTTCGTCGTCGCCGGTTCCGAGGCGGGATCGAAACTCGCGAAGGCCGAAGAACTCGGCGTGGAAATTTGGGACGAGACGAAACTGACGGAAT
>DATAVJ010000036.1:0-19203 GCA_036267795.1 Rudaea sp. | reverse complement strand
CACAGCAGCGTATGGCGGCGGCATTGCGGCACTCGGCGGCAATGACGGCAACGAAAACGTCTTCCTCCAGTTGTTCACAACTGTTGCCGAGCGGCCGGTAACCGTCGAAGACAACATTGCGACGAACTCCGGCGGCGGAATCTATTTGAGACCGAAACAAAACTTCGCGAGCTATTCGCTGGCCTCGATGTGCCTGTTCGACTTTCGTGTTGACGGCAATGCAGCGCCGGAGGGCGCGGCCATCGCTTCGGACAACGACACGGAAACCGCCGCAGCGTCCGAACACTCTAGAACATACCTAAACGTCGCCTATGACGCCAACAATTGCGGGCCGCGCCCGCCCTCGGATTTCAACGCCATCCCGTGCGCTGCCGACGCGGCCTGCAACGAACTTTCGCACAACAACCCGCCACCGCCGAGCGGGCCGTTCAATCCTGGCGGAGGAATCATCTTCTCCGGCACCAACGGCTATTTTCAAGGCGTTCGTTTCAAGTTGCAGGACAACTACGCCGACTATGGAATGCATACTCTGGGCGGCAACGAAGACTTCTTCAGTTCTTCCTACGCCAAGGCGTGTCTGTTCACCGACAACCACTTCAGCCAGTATGATTTTTTCGGCGACGGAGACGCCTTTGCCAACATCGAGTTCACCAATTGCACCCTGGCGAACAACCTGGCCGAAAGGGGATACATGTTCCGCATCGGTACCGCGGCCACCGTCAATCTGCACAAGGATATCTTTGACGAATTCGGCTCAGGGACCGTAGATCAACCGGGTGACACGACCTTGATCGCGAGCTACATCCTTGCGAACGACACGTCAACGTTGCCGACCAGCCCGACGATCATCGATCTCGCAGGCGGGCCGTTGTTCGTCGACGCGGCGAACGGCAATTATCACCTTGTTGCGTACTATCAGAACGGCAGCCTGACCGCGACACGCGCAATCGATTTTGCCCCCGAGGACGGCGATCCGCCGTACGACGTGGACAGCAAGGCGTATGGCAAGGACGTACCGGCAGTCCCCGACGCCTACGGTACGCGCGATCTCGGCGCTTACGAAGCCGTGCCGATAACCGACCGCATCTTCGCCGATGCATTCGGCGATCGAACCTCGCTGGTGTCCTCGCAATGATCGATACCCGCATCAGAACGATGGGGGCGCTCGCGTTCGCTGCGCTGGCCGGCGAATGCGCAGCCGACGTGCCGATCAACGGCAGGATCGTCACCGGCAATTGCACGTTCTTCACCGCCGGCATCAACGCCAGCGCGAGCATCCAGCGCATTGCCGCCGGACCCGACGGCAACATGTGGTTCACCGAATACTTCTCCAACAGCATCGGACGCATCACGCCGGACGGCGTCGTCACCGAATTCTCGGACGGCATTACACCGGGCGGCGGACCGTTCGCGATCACCGCGGGACCCGACGGCAATGTATGGTTTTCGGAAGTGAACACAAACTATGTCGGCCGCATCACGCCGGACGGAACGGTCACGGAATTCGGCGTCGGTGGCGACTCGCTTTTTTACATCGCCGGCATCGTGACGGGTCCGGACGGCAATCTCTGGTTCACCAACTACTACGGCAATGCCATCGGCCATATTTCGCCGCAGGGCGATAATGTGATGAGCTTCAACATTGGCGTCACCGTTCAGTCCGGCCCTTACAGCATCGCGTTGGGTAGCGACGGCAATCTCTGGTTCACCGAGTACGAGATCGGCGGTATCGGCCGCATTACAGCAGACGGCACCGTCACTGAATTCCGCGGCAACATTCCAACCAACGCCGAACCGCGCAACATCGCGGCAGCGCTCGATGGCACATTGTGGTTCACGTATGAGAACAACGTCGGCGGCATCGGTGAGATTACTACCGCAGGCGATGTGACGCTCTACAACACCGGCTCGATCGGCTTCGGCCCTCTCGGCATCGCCATCGACGGCGGCAACAACATCTGGTTCTCGGGAGGTTCCGCCGACAGCTCGATCTATCCGCAGGTTTCGCTGATGGACCGATCCGGCGCGACCGACATCGACTCGTGTGCAACCGGTCTTATCAACGATTCGGAAGATCTCGCGGTCGGTCCCGACGGCAATCTATGGTTCACGAATTACAAAGTTGTTGGACGTCTAAACATCCGTATCTTCAAGAACGGATTCGACTCGCACTAGTCCGTTCTGACGCGGTCCGACCGCAGAGTTTCCGAGTTGGCTTCAACGTTGCGTCGACTCGGACGAACCCCGTCTGAATTTCGTCTTGCGCACGTTTCGCATCGCAGTCGCGCACTAGCCAACGAGCGCGCGCAGTTTCGCGGCCCGCGCTCGGCTGACCGGTACGATCGCGCCGTCGCTCATCTGTGCGACGAGCTGTGCATCGACACGTCGACTGAAACCCGTCACGCGGTCGAGATTGACGATGTGCGCGCGATGGATGCGCAGAAACCGTTGCGGGTCGAGGCGCGCTTCGAGCTGGTTCAACGAGACATGCAGCAGATGATGCGTGTCGGCGACGTGTACGGCGGTGTAATCTCCTACCGCTTCGAAGCGGGCGATATCCCCAACCGCGATAGGAACCACGCTGCGTCCGGTTCGCACGAACAAGCGGCTCATCGGCACGCGACTCATCGCCTCGCCGAATCGATCGAAGGCGGAATGCGGTTCGCCCAATGCCGCACGCACGCGTTCCACTGCCGCCCGCAAGCGTTTCTCCGAGAACGGTTTCAACAAATAATCCAGGGCTCCCAGCTCGAACGCGGCAACGGCATGCTGCGAGTGCGCCGTGGTGAATACGACCAGAGGCCGATGCCGTAAACGGCACAGCACGTCGGTGCCGATCAGGCCCGGCATCTGGATGTCCAGAAAGACGAGATCGGGTTTTTGTGCATCGATCATTTCCACCGCCGTCAACCCGTCGGCCGCTTCGCCGATGATGTCAATCCACTCGATTTCTGCGAGCAGGCGTATGAGTCCGGCACGCGCGATCGGTTCGTCGTCGACGATCAGCGTGGAAATTTTCGCCGCATCAGTCATTCGGATTTTCGGTGAGCAACGGTAATCGAAGCGTTGCACTGAAGCCTCTTGATGGACTGCTTTCGATGTCCAGCCGCGCCCGGTCGCCATACAACCAGCGCAACCGTTCGCGCAGCCGGCGCAATCCCGTGCCGCTGTTTTGCTCGATGGCGCAAGCACTGGCGCCTGCGCCGTCGTCGACGACGTGCAATACAAGTTTGTCCCCGTCGATGCGCGCCGAGATCGATATGTGCGTCGTTTCGACGCGCGGTGCTGCGCCGTGACGCACGGCATTTTCGAACAGCGTCTGCAAGGAAAAAGAAGGAACGAGAAACGCGGAAACTTCTTCGCTCGCTTCGATTCGAACCGCGAGACGTTCGCCGAAGCGGATGCGTTCGATGCCTAAAACCTGTTCGACGAAGGACAACTCACGCCCGAGGGTGATCAGATCGTCGTTTTGCTCGAGCACGCCGCGCAGGATTCCAGCCAACAGTTCGGCAGCGCTCACAGCCGTGGGCGGATCGCTCGGAATCAGCTGCACGACAGTATGGAGTGCGTTGAAAAGGAAATGCGGATGCAGTTGCGCGCGCAGTTCCGCAAGCTGCATGCGCGCAGCGTTCGATTCGAGTTGTGCCGTGCGTTGTGCGGCGCGATTGGCATAGGCGACGCCCGCCACCACGATGTACAGCCACACGCCTGTGAGCAGAAAAGCGCCGACACCGGGCCCGATCATTGCCGTCATGCGTCCGACGAGGACGCTGTCGATGAGACTCACCAGCAGAAACCAGATCACCGCATACATGATTGCCGCAAGCACGTGCGCGCCGATGAAGCGGAGCCGGAACGGATGCGGCCAAGGCGCCCATGAAGTGAATTTGTATACAAAGTATCCGAGCATCGCGCCCGGCACGATCATGCGCGCCGATGCGATCGCCGCCGATCCGACCGGCGATCCGTGGGCGACCACGATCAGCACCGCAAACAGCGCCCACATCGGCAACCATGCCAGGGCGAGCTGCAGCCAGAGCCATCCTCGCGCCATCAATCGGGTGCCGCTGCTGCCGCACTGCGTTTCGCATCGATCGACAGACCGGTTTCCTCCCACGTCTTGCCGCCGTCTGCGGAGCGTTCCTGCAGCAGGCGAAACGCATCGGCGGTAATGCCGGCGTATCGCGTACGCGTCAACGTCTGCTTGCCTTCCGCATCGGTGGAATGACTTTCGACGTGCATTTCACCGTCCTGGAATTGTCCGGCCGATTCGTAAGCGCGGCCATGATGCAGATCGATGCCGACTATCTTCCAATGCTTTTCAGCCGGCGCGTAGAAACGCAGCACGCGATCCAAGGTTAGCGGATTGCCCGATGCGTCCACAATGCGCAATTCGTCCTCGATCGCGCGCCCGTCGACGGCGCGCCATGCCTTCCAAACGCCGCTCAGTCTGGGCGTGCCATGGATCATCTCCGCGAGACCGCCGGCCTTTACGTGAACATCCAGCTCCCATTGGCCGAGAAGAAAATCGAACTGGTTGGCTCCCTCAGCGGTTGCTGCAGGCGTGCCGTTCTGCGCGAAAACGCCGAAGGAAACAATCGCGAGCAGCGCGAACAGTAAAACTCGAAAGCGAGGCATGGGAATCTCCGTTTTGGGAAGGTGCGGCGAGCATGCCATCGACATTGCGCCGACAGCGCCCGCTTTCGGCGAACGGTCGTTTCGCAACCTCGAGCGGTGCGCCATTGCTGATTGCCGCGCTTAGAGTGGCGTCATCGTCTCGGAGAAGAGTGAAGATGACCGTTCTTTCAAATGCGGCTATCGCGCCGGCGCCACTCATTCGCCTGCGTCGGATCGGAAAAAAATATCCCAGTGCAGTGGGCGAGTTCCACGCGCTGAGCGACATCGATCTTTGCATCGAACGCGGCGAGTTCGTCGCGATCGTCGGTCAATCGGGAAGCGGCAAGTCGACGCTTCTCAACCTGCTCGCCGGTATCGACCGGCCGAGCGACGGCGAACTTCTCGTCGATGGCGTGAATCTTTCCACCATGCCGCAACGCGCGTTGTCGGCGTGGCGCGGCGTCCATGTCGGCATCGTGTTCCAGTTTTTTCAGTTGTTGCCGACCTTGACTGCGGCGGAAAACGTGATGTTGCCGATGGATTTCGCTCGACGCCTTGCATCGCGCGACCGTCGTCCGCGCGCGCTCATGCTGCTCGATCGGCTCGGTGTCGCCGACCAGGCCGATAAACTGCCTGCCGCCTTGTCCGGTGGCCAGCAGCAACGCGTCGCCGTGGCGCGTGCGCTCGCGAACTCGCCGGCGATCCTTCTCGCCGACGAGCCGACCGGCAATCTCGATTCGCGCACGGCGCAATCGCTGCTCGACGTTTTCGCCGCACTCGTGCGCGACGGCCAGACGATCGTCATGGTCACCCACGCACACGCCGCGATCGACCAAGCGACGCGCATCGTGACGCTGGCAGACGGACGCATCGTGGATGCCGTGCATGTTTGATTCACGCGGAAAAAAAATTCTGCGCGATGTGTGGTTGTACAAGTCGCGCACGCTGCTCGTCGCCGCCGCAGTGGCGATCGGCATGATCGGAGCAGGTGCGTTGCTCGACACGTGGGCGCTCGTGCAACGCGTGACCGTGCAGACGTATCTCGCCAGCCACCCGGTATCGGCGACGTTGCGCGTCGAGTCGTTCGACGATGCATTGCTCGCGCAAGTACGCGCGATGCCGGACGTCGCGGCGGCGCGCGCCAGGCGGGTCGTCGGCGCCTACGTCGAATCGGGCGGCACGCAAGTCGGCGCGGAATTGTTCGCGCTGCAGGATTGGCAGGCGCACGACATTGGCGCACTGAAAACGGAACGCGGCACATGGCCGCCGCGCGACGGCCAGATCGTGATCGAGAATTCAGCGCTGGAATTTTCCGGCGCAGCGCTGAATGAGACGCTGACGCTGCAAGTCGGCAAGAACCCTCCGCGCGCGTTGCCGGTCGTCGGCGTCGCACGCGATGTGGGCCTGCCGCCAGGGTGGATGGACCACATCGTTTACGCGTTCGTCACGCCCGCGACGCTCGCTTCGCTCGGCGCTTCATCGGACTTCGACGAAATCCAAATCGTCGTGCGCGATACATCGTTGTCGCGAGACGGCGTGCGCCGTGTCGCGCAAGCGGTCAAGTCCGACATCGAACGCAGCGGACACCGCGTGACAAACATCGACGTACCCGAACCGATGCGGCACCCGCATGCTGCGCAGATGAATTCCCTGTTGCTCACACAGGGCGCGTTCGCGCTGCTGACGTTGCTGGTGTGCGCTTTGCTCATCGTCAATCTCATCACGGCGTTGCTGGCGAATCAGACGAAGCAGATCGGCGTGATGAAAGCACTCGGAGGAAGTGCGGGACAAATTGCCGCGATCTATCTCGGCTACGCATTGCTGCTCGGCGTGATCGCGTCGGCAGTGGCGCTGCCCGCCGCGCTCGCAGCGGCGTATCCCTACGCCGCGCTGAAAGCCGAGATGCTGAATTTTCCGATCGTCGGCGTCTCGGTGCCATGGTGGGCGATCGCGCTGCAGTTCGCCGTCGGCTGTCTGCTGCCGGTAGCCGCGGCGGCGATTCCCGTTTCGCGTGCGTGCCGTCTGCCCGTCGTCGCGGCCCTGCAAGATCCCGGCATTGCGACAGATGGTTTGTACGTGCGCCGCCGCATCGCGCTGCCGTTGGTCGGGCGTCCGCTGCAACTGTCGATCGCCAATGCGTTCCGGCGACGTCAGCGCGTCATGCTGACGCTGCTGGCGCTGGCCACGGGCGGCGCGGTTTTTCTCGGCGCCGACAATTTACGAGAATCGGTTCGCGCGTCGGTCGATCGGATTTTCGACGGTCAACGTTACGATGCCGCATTCCGCTTCGCCGACGAATATCCGTCGGCGGCGCTCGAATCGGTTGCGTCGAACGTCGATGGCATCGCGCATGCTCAGGCCCTCGCGAGCGCGCGGGTGAGCGTCGCGCACGCGGACGGCTTCACGGGCGACGTGTTTGCATTGGTCGGCATGCCGACGGATTCGCCGCTGCTCGCTCCGTTGCTCGACAGTGGGCGATGGCTGAACGGCGCAGACGAAAATGCGCTCGTTGTCAGCCGCAGCCTTCTGAAGGACGAACCTTCTATGCATCCCGGTGCGTCGATCGAGCTGACGCTCGGTGGGAAAGCGACGTCGTGGAATGTGGTCGGCGTGGTCGAATCCGGGCCGCAGCTGCTCGCGTATGCGCCGCTCGCCACGTTCAATGCGCGTCGCGGCGACGAGCGGGCGTCACAAGTAGTTGTACAGACGATGGCACACAGTGCAGCGATGCAGCTCGACACCGTCGCGCGCGTGCGCGCGGAATTCGAACGCGCCGGCATGCCCGTGGCGAGCAGTCTGCTCACGCGTGAAGTTCGCCGGGCTTTCGAAGATCATCTGCTGATGGTCGTCGAATTTCTGAGTGCGATGGGATGGCTCATGATCGCGGTCGGCGGCATGGGACTCGCGTCGACGATGAGTCTTGCCGTGCTCGAACGAACGCGCGAGATCGGCGTGCTGCGCGCAATCGGCGCACGTCATCCGGCGATCGTTGCGATGATCGAAGCCGAAGGATTGGTCATCGCCGTGCTCGGCTGGGTCGCGGCGTTGCCGTTGTCGGTGCCGATGAGCGTGGCGCTGTCGTCAGCGTTCGGCGAAGTGATGTTCAGCGTGCCGGTACGCGCGCTGCCGCGTTTGAGCGGCGCATTGGGCTGGTTGCTGCTCGCCGCAGTCGTATCGTTGATCGCGTGCGCGATGCCGGCGCGGCGCGCAACGCGCATATCCGTCGCTGCCGCGCTAAGCTACGAATGACGAATCGGAATTCGTTCGGACCGATCAAACTTCCAATCGATCGTCCGGCCGCGCCACCAGTGTATAAAGCGCCGGCATCAGAAAAACGCTGATCAGGAGCCGCGTGAACAATCCGCTGACGATGACCAGCGCGAAAGGCCGCTGCGTATCGGTGCCTACACCGGTGGCCAACGCCGCCGGAAGCAGGCCCAGGGCGGCGACCAGCGCGGTCATCATGATCGGGCGCAATCGCAGGATGGCTCCCTCGCGTATCGCTTCGGTGAGAGATACACCGCCGCCGCGCAGTTCGTTGACATACGAAATATAGACGACGGCCGTCTGCACCGAGACGCCGAACAGCGCCAGAAACCCGATGCCGGAAGACACGGAAAACGGCGTGCCGGTGATCCACAACGCCGCGATGCCGCCGATCGGTGCGGAGAGCACCACACCGAGCACGGTGATGAATGGGAATTTGAAGTTGCTGTAAAGCGCGAACAACAGCAGAAAGATCAGAAACAACGTCAACGGCAAAATCATGCCGAGCTGCGCGCGCGACGCCGTGTATTCCGTATATTCGCCGCCCCAGTCCAATCGATAGCCTTGCGGCAGCGTGAGTTTTGCGTTCACCTGACCGATCGCATCTTCCACCGCGCCGGCGAGATCGCGGCCTTCCACCGAGAATTGCACGCCGATGTAGCGCGAATTGTCCTGACGGTAAATAAACGAAGCGCCGTTCGTGACCTGGATATCCGCGAATTCCTTGAGCGGAATTTTTTGGCCGCCGGGCGTGACGACGGGAATGTTTCCGATCTCTTCCGGATTGTCGCGGTATTGGCGTTCCAGACGCACGACGAGATCGAATTGCTTTTCCTGCTGCACGACTTGCGTTGCCACGTCGCCGCCGACGGCGGTCTCGATCAGACTGTTGATGTCGGCGACGTTGATGCCGTAGCGGGCGATCTTTGCGCGGTCGATGTCGATCGTCAGGCTCGGCTGCCCGAGTTCCTGCACGAGCGTCACGTCGCGGATTCCGCGGACGTTCTCCAGAATCTGCTTGATCGTTTTGCCTTTTTGCTGAAGCGTATTCAGATCGGCGCCGAAAACTTTCACCGCGAGCGCGCTCTTCAAACCGGTTTCCGCTTCGTCGACCGCATCCTCCGCCGGCTGCGTATAGTTGAACGTGATGCCGGGGAAGGCATCGAGTTTTTTGTTGATGGCTTCGATCAATTCGGGCTTGGTGTGATACGCGCCCGTCCATTGCGCGTACGGTTTCAAGCCGACATAAAACTCGACGTTGAAAAAACCCGTGGCATCCGTGCCGTCGTCGGGACGGCCGAGTTCCGAAGCGACGGTGGTCACTTCGGGAAACGTGTGGAGAATCTCGCGCACTTTCGGAGCGATTTTCGCGGATTCGTCGAACGAAATCGTATACGGCATCGTCGCGCGAACCCACAACGCGCCCTCGTCGAGTTTCGGCATGAATTCGGCGCCGATGCTGGGGACGAGCAACATCGAAACGGCCAGCAGAAGGCCCGGCACGAGCGTTGTTCCCCAGGGGTGCGCGAGGCAAAAATCCAGTCCGCGGGCGTAGACCGAATTGATTTTTTCCAGAATGGCGCTGCGCCGTTCGCGTACGCCGTGGCGCATGAACCACGCGCACAGGACCGGCAGCAAAACCAGCGTGACGATCAGCGAACCGACCAACGCGAAAACCATCGTATCGGCCATCGGTTTGAACAGCATGCCCGACGGTCCGGACAGCACGTAGATCGGCAGGAAGCTGACGACGATCACCGCGACCGCATAGAACAGCGGCCGATCCACTTCCGCCGCCGCATCCTTGATGATGTCGATGACGTTGAGCGCCGTTCCTTTGCGCGCGGCGATCTGGCGGAAAATATTTTCCACCATGACGACAGCGCCATCGACAAGAATGCCGAAATCGATCGCGCCGATGGACAGCAGGTTCGCCGAGGCGTTTTGTAGATCCAGGCACACGAACGCAAATAGCAACGCCAATGGGATGGTGGTGGCGACGATCAATCCGGCGCGGACGTCATAAAGAAAAAAGACGAGGATGACGACGACGAGCAGCATGCCGCGCAGCAGGTTTTTCTCGACGGTGTCCGTCGTCAGTTCGATCAGATCGGTTCGATCGTAGAACGGAACGACTTTCACATCTTTCGGCAGGATTTGTTCGTTGAGTTCCTTTGTCTTCGCTTCGACGCGTTTGAGAACGTCCTGCGTTTTTTCGCCGGTGCGCAGCAGGATCACGCCTTCGACGGCGTCGTCCTGTTTCTCGTAACCGAATTCGCCCAGACGCGGCGCGATGCCGATGACGGTGCGCCCGACATCCTTCAGCAGCACCGGCGTACCATTGTTCACGGCGAGCACCACGTTGCCGATATCTTCCAGCGTGTTCATGCGGCCCAGGCCGCGCACGTAATAGAACTGTCCACCCTGCGAATAGAATCCGCCGCCGGCGTTGCCGTTGTTGGCCGCGAGCGCGGCTTCGACTTGCGTCACCGACAACCCGACGCCGGCGATCTTGGTGGGATCGAGCAGCACCTGATATTGCATCGTGCCGCCGCCGAATCCGGAATCGTCGGCCACGCCCGGCACGGATTTGTATTGAGGCTCGACGACCCAGTCTTCGAACGTCTTCAGTTCCATCGGCGGACGATCTGCGCTTTGCAAGACGTAACGGTAGATCAGCCCCGACGGCGCGGAGAGCGGAGACAGCGACGGCGTCACGCCGCTGGGCAGCGTGACATCGCTGAACCGGTTGAGAACCTGCTGACGCGCAAAGTAGTTGTCCGTTCCGTTTTCGAACGTGAGGATGACGTCGGACAATCCGTATAGCGAAACCGAACGGATCGTCGTCGTGTTCGGCGTGCCGTTCATGCCGATTTCGAGCGGTACGGTGATCAACCGTTCGACTTCCTCGGCGGAATGTCCCGGCCATTGCGTGACGACATCGACGAGCGGCGGCGACAGATCCGGATACGCATCCACCGGAAGACGCTCCAGCGAACGCCATCCCGCGCCGATCAACACGAGCATCATGAGAACGACCAGCAGCCGCTGCCGCAGCGACGACGTCACGATGCGATTCATGATCGACGCCGAACGCGACGGCGGCATCACCGGAGAGGGTTGCTCGCTCACTGGCTTTGCATGAATTGAACGAAAAGACCGCCGTCGACGATGACCTGATCGCCGGCGTGCAAACCGTCGGTGATTTCGTAGCGGTCGCCGTCGCGATAACCCAGCGTCACGTGCGCGCGCGCGAAATTGCCGTTCGGCTGCGCCACATAAACGAACGGCAGGTTCTCGTCGTCGCGCAAAACGGCGGAGACCGGCACGAGCAACCCGCTGCTTTCCTGATTCGAGTGAATCAGAACGCGCACGTACATCTGTTTTTTCAGCAAGCCGTTCGGGTTATCGACGACCACACGCACGCCCACCGCGCGTGTAGTCGGGTCGACGAGCGCTGAAATGTTGTCGACTTTTCCCGACAGCATTTTCGAATCGAAGTCGGTGCTCACGTCGCTTTGATCGCCGACGTTGATCTGCGCAAGATTCGATCCGAACACCTGCGCGGTCACCCACACGCGCGACAGATCGGCGACGGTAAAAACGGGCGTGGTTCCGGCCTGCAGCAGTTGGCCGGGGCTGATAAGTTTTTCGACGACGGTTCCGGCGATGGGCGCGCGGATCGTGCCGTCGATACGGGAAACGACGCGGCCTTCCTGAATGTCCTTGATGATTTTCTGATCGACATTCAAAGATACGAGCGCTTGCAGCGCGGCCTCGCGATCGGCTTCGGCGTTGGCCGCATCCGTCTGCGCCTGCTGTTCGTCGCGCTGCGAAATACCATTGTGCTGGGCGAGATCTTTGTCGGTGTCGGCAACTTGGCGCGCGGTTTTTGCCGTCGCGATCGCCTTGCGGTATGTGCCGATGGCGGTGGCGAAATCGGGCGAATCGACGATGGCGAGCGCATCGCCTTTCTTCACGGTCTGCCCGAGCGAGACGAGCAGCTTCGAAACGGGTCCGGAGAACGGCGCCAGCACGCTCGTCGCTTGATCGTTGTCGAAATCCACGGAGCCGGTCGTGTCGATCGTCTTGTGGAATTTGGCTTGCGCGACGGTGAAGAGGTGGATGTTCTGCCGTTGTGCGGGCGTCAGCGTCACGCCATTCGCGGACGCCGCGGGCGTTTGTTTGTTCTCGTCAGAATTTTTCGAGCAGCCGGCGAGAGCTATGACCGCGATCGCGATCCTCACCGTGCGCTTCCAGAGCGAATTATTTTCCATTGTCGTCCTGCGTGAATTCCGTGCGGTGCCACCAGCCGCCGCCGAGTGCCTGGAACAGTGCCGCCGTGTCGGCGTATCGATTGGCCTGCGCGAGCACGAGATTGATCCGGGCCTGCTGATTCGCTTGTTCGGCGCTCAGCAGCGAAAGATAACTGGCCGTGCCCGCATGCCATTGGCGTTGCGACAGATCGAGCGTCACTTTCGCCGCATCCGCGGCAGCGGCGGCGGCCTTCAATCCTTCGGCATCATGTTCGAGCGCCGCCAATGTATCGGCGACATTTTGAAACGCCGTGAGCACTGTGCTGCGATATTGTTCCGACGCTTGTACATACGCGGCCTTCGCCGCGCGTTCCTGATGCATGAGCGTGCCGCCCTGGAAGATCGGCGCGGTCAAATCCGCGCCCAGACTCCAGAAACCGGTGCCGGACTTGAAGAGCTGACCGATTTTCAACGCCGTGCTGCCGGCATTTCCGGTCAACTGGATGTTCGGCAACCGGTTCGCTTCGGCGATTCCGATCTGCGCGCTCGCCGCGTGCATCGCTTCCTGCGCCTGCAGCACATCCGGACGCTGTGCCACGAGTTCGGATGAAAGACTCAGCGGCAAATCTTCCGGCAATTTCAAACCGGACAAATCGAATTTTTCGTCCGCGGCCTCGCTCGGAAACTGGCCGCACAGAACGGCGAGAAGGTCGCGTTCCTGATCGAGTTGTTTTTCCAGCGGCGGCAATGCGGCCCTGGCCTGTGCGAGCTGCGATTCCTGCGCGGCGACGTCGAGTCCGCTCACGACGCCTTTCTTGAACTGGTACTGCAGGATTTCGCCGATCTTGGAATTCGCATCGACGATGTCGCGCGTGGCGTCGATCTGCATTTGCAGCGAGGCCATCTGAATGGCGGCGACCACGACATTCGACGTCAACGTGTTGTACGTCGCGATCATCTGATAACGCACTTGCTGCTGCTGAGCTTGCAGCGATTCGACCGTGCGCCGGTTCAACCCGAATACGTCGGGCATATACGAAACGCTGACCTGCGGCGTGTACAGGTTGTAGAGGAACTGGTTGGTGGCCGGCACCGGCGCCAATGCGCCGGGCGGATCCTGCTGTCGCGACGCCGAAAAACCTGCCGTGACGCTCGGATAAAAACTGCCGCGCTGGGCCAGCACATTTTCGTGGGCAACGTTCAGTGCCGCTTGCGCCGATTTGAGATCGTGGTTTTTCGCGAGCGATTGCTCGATCAGGTCATCGAGTTGTTTGGAGTGAAACAACGTCCACCAATCGCCGACGACATCATTGCCGTTGCCGAAATGCTGCGCTTCGCCTCCGGCGACATTACTCGCGGCATCCGTGGTTGCCGGAGGATGAGGCCCGTAACCGCTGACATCCGGCGCTGCCGGCTTTTCGAAATTCGGGCCGACGGCACAGCCTGCGATCGCGAGACACGCGCAAGCCGCCAAGAATGGCAATCCATGCAGGCGCAACCGACGCATTGACTGGCCCGCCAACGAAACCCAGCTCATCCGACCTGTATCCAAACGGTAATTTGATACGATATATCGTATCAGTTCCCATGTAAGCCATGCTTAAAGTCATGGACGGCGTGCGGCTTGCGCAGGGGCATGTCGATTGTTGCGTCAACGGTCGGCGGCTGGGCGGCGACCGCTCGCGAAGGACCGTACTTCCCGCTTGCTAATAAGAGGGAAAATCGAAGCCATTCTTGAATATGCCGTCGAACTGTTTCAACCGCGCAAGCGCGATATCGGTGCCGCCACGCGGATCACTGGCGTAACCGACGACAACCAGACGTCCCTGCGCATCGAAGACGGCGGATTTTGCGTAAGCGTTGTTGGTGGACGAGCACGACACCTCGCCGCATACGCTGTAGGCGATCATGCTGAAACCCTGATTGCTGCTCAGCCCGCCGCGGAAGCTGATATCCGGGTAGATGCCGAGAAAACCGTCGGAGCCGAGCAGGCGGCCGACACCGAAATCGTCGGTGGTACCGGGAAAGAAAACGCTGTCGAAGCCATATCCGACCGCCATGAAAGTGGGACTCTTCGTGTCGTAGCGGTCCAGCACCAATTTGTTGATCGTGTTGAAGTCGCCGTTATCCGAACTGCCGTCGTACGTGAAGGCGTACGTATAAGGATAAGTCAGTCCGCTGCGCGTGGTCGTGAGCAGGGTTCCGTTGTTGTCGAAGAACGCCATGATCCCCGAGTCGTAGTTCTTGCTGCCATTGGTGGTGCTGCCATGACCGCCCAGCATCATGAAACCGTCCGCAGTGACCGTCATCGCATCGCAGTAATCGTTGTTGTGCGTGGCCATGCTGAAATAAACGCTGGTCGAACCGCCGCTACCCCAGCTCGTGTAAAGATACGCTTGCGAAAAAGCCGGATTGGGAATGATCACCGTGCTGATCGCTGCGCAATGAACTTCGCCGATGGCGTTAGCGGCATAGCCGCCGACGATCACGTTGCCCGTACCCGGCTGCACCGCGACACTCGTCGCCGATTCGCTGACGTTTGGATTGACGCTGGCCTGGAATGCATTGGACACGGTGGTATGGCCATCTGCCGAAATGCCACCGTAGAAGAAATTGTTATGGCCGGCGGAATCGGTGTACTGACCGACAAGGTAGAGGCTGCCGAGCGCATACGGATCGACTGTGTCGAGCACGATCGCGCGCGTTCGCGTTCCGGCACCCGCCGGCGGCGTGAAATAAACCTGACCATTGCTGCCCCACGCCGTGTCGCTGCTGCCGTCGGAATTGAGCTGGATGGCAACGGCGGTAACCAACCCATTATTGCTGTCCAAGATCGTTCCGCCGACGACGATATGGCCATCCGGACGCAACGCAACGGCGACGGCCTGGTTGTCTACGTTGCCTTCGTAGAAATAGACGATGCCATTGCCGGCGATTCCGAAGCTGTGGTCGTAAGATCCGTCGGAATTCAGACGGATGACGACCCATTCGCTCAACGATCCCGCAGCGTACCCGGCGATCACGATTTTTCCGTCCGGCTGCACGACGACATCGTTGCCTGCCAGCGTGGCGCCGATGGGCTGGTTGAATGGATCGACCGTGAGCAACTGCTGTCCGGCCGAACCGAATGTCAGATCCAGGTCGCCGTCAAATGCCGATGCCGACGAACTGGCAAGCAACAAGGCGCACATCGGCAGCATCTGATTGAGAAATCGCATCGTTCACCTCGTCGAAGCCGCCGAGCGAAGGCGGTGTTGACGAGGGTTACGACGTCAGAAACGGTTTACTGACATCCGGGATCGCAAGCGGCGCGGATAGTCTCGCTCAATCGTTTTTGAGGGCCTCGACTTGTATGCGCAAGACCACTTCCATCGAAAATCCGTACGACTTGCCCGCATCCAGGCCGAACTCGTCGCGATCGAACGTCGCGTACGCGTCGGCGCCGCACAGTTCGCGCTTGAGCATCGGATGCGGAATGCATTTGAGGGAATTGACTTTCAACGACAGCGGCTTCGTCACGCCATGAAGCGTCAGTGTGCCGTCGACGCGTGTGGGGTGCCGTCGACGAATCCCGCCAACGTTCCCTTGTACGTGCCGACCGGAAATTTGGCGGCGTCGAAAAATTGCGGCCCGACCATGAACTCGTTGAGCTTGGCGAGTCCGAAGTCCACGCTGCTGAGATCGACGACGATATCGACGTCGCCGCGCTTCGCATCCTTGTCGAGCGTGACGGTGCCGGACGACTTGTCGAATTTTCCGCGCCACGTGGAAATTCCCATGTGCGTGGCTTCGAAACTCGGATAGGTATGGTCGGGGGTGATGGTGTAGTTCGCCGGCGCCGCGTTGGCGAATGAACTTGCGGCGATGGCTGCGGCCAAGAGGATGTTGCGAGCGCGATTGACGGTATGCATTCGAGTTCTCCAATGTGAGCTGGCGGATGTTAAAACGTAACGAACGTGTTGACTGAGGGTTTCAGCCCAAGGACGATACGGAACGGCAATCCCCGACACATCCCCGGCAAATCTTTTTTATAGCATCGTGTCGGATTAGCCCGAGTTCGAACGTCCTTGATGCGAGGAGTGCCGTCATGCAGTACGCGTTTTTGTGTTACCACCGCGAAAAAGAAGTCTTTGCCTGGAGCAAGGAACAGGAGGCTCGCGTGATGGACGATCTGGCGGCGGTGGAAGCGAAGCTCCGCACGCAGGGCCGGCTCGGTCCGGCCGTTCGCCTGATGCCGACCTCGACAGCGACCACGCTGCACAAAGACCGCGACCCGCCGCTCGTCGTGGACGGTCCTTTTGCCGAAACCAAGGAACAGTTGCTCGGATTCTTCATCATCGAATGCCAGGATCAGGCGCACGCCATCGAAACCGCGCGCGAACTCGCAGTGGCCAATCCCGGCGGGTCGTACGAATTCCGGCCCGTGCTGCTTTACAGAGCGAACTGATGCAAGACCCTGCCGACATCGATTTCGCGCTGGTAAGCGCACGGCCGAAAGCGATGGCCGCGCTGCTGCGTTATTTCCGCGATCTCGACAGCGCCGAGGAAGCATTTCAGGAAGCGTGTCTGCGCGCATTGCAGTCGTGGCCGAAAAACGGACCGCCGCGCGATCCGGCAGCGTGGTTGATTTTGGTCGGGCGCAACGCCGCACTCGACGGGAAACGTCGCCAGCAAGGTCACGACGCGCTCACCGACACCATCGCGGACGACGCCGCCAGCTCGTGGGCCGATCGCGTCGACGAATCGGACTATCGCGACGATCTGCTGCGCTTGATGTTCGTGTGCGCGAATCCGGAGCTGCCCGCGACGCAACAGATCGCCTTGGCGCTGCGCACCGTCTCCGGACTCAGCGTCGACCAAATCGCCCGTGCGTTTTTGGTATCGGCGAGCGCGATGGAACAACGCATCACGCGCGCCAAGCGTCAGATTGCCGCGGCCGGCATCGGCTTCGAAACTCCCGGCGCTCCCGAGCGTGCCGCGCGGCTGAACGCCGTGATGAGCATGATCTATCTCATCTTCAACGAAGGCTACGCCAGCACGCCGGACACCGCCGCGCTGCGCGGCATGTTGGCGGATGAAGCCATCCGGCTCGCGCGTCTGCTGTTGGCGCTTTTTCCCGCCGACCCGGAGTTGATGGGCTTGTTGGCACTATTGCTGTTGCAACACTCGCGCGCGGCGGCGCGCTTCGATGCCGATGGACAACTCGTCTTGCTCGACGATCAGGATCGGCGCCAATGGAATCGGCAGATGATCGATGAGGGACAGATACTGCTCGAGAAGGCGCAGCGCCATCGCCGCGCAGGTTCGTATCAGATACAAGCGGCGATCGCGGCCATGCACGCGCGCGCAGCGCACGCGGCGGAAACTTCCTGGCAGGAAATCGATCTTCTGTATCAGGCATTGGAAGCCTTGCAGCCGTCTGCGGTGGTGACATTGAATCGCGCTGTCGCCGTTTCCAAACTGCACGGCGCCGAAGCGGCGCTGAAGATGATCGAGCCTCTGGCGGAAAAACTGTCCGGATATTTTTACTTTCACGGTTTGCGCGGCGCGCTGCTCAAACAGCTCGATCGTGCGGATGACGCGCGCGACGCGTTTGGACGAGCCATCGCGCTGGCTCATTCGGCGGCCGAAGCCAATCACATTCGCCAGCAACTTGATCAACTGACAAGAGAATCGCTCGCGGCGGAGAATTATTTTTCGAACTGATCGTTGAAAACGTCGTCGCACTTGTTGTTGGCGAACGGCGTTGCGTACCAGTGCGTCAATCCTGTCGCCGCATTCCACGCGGCATCGTTGGGCGACGAATTCGTCTGAAGATTGTTGGTGCACAACGACGATTGGCCGGCGGTGAGATTGGCCGGCGCTGCAGGCACCGATCCGGTTAGAACGTTTCCGCCCAGCGTGATGGCTTGCAGATTCGACAGCGTCGACAGCGTGGGAATGCTTCCGTTGAGTGCATTGTTGTTGACGTAAAAGAATCCGAGGCTCGACAGCGATGTCAGCGTAGGAATGGATCCCGTCAGCTTGTTGGCGTGCACATCGAATTGTTGGAGGCTGGTCAGTCCCGTCAAAGAAGGAATGCCGCCGGTGAGCAGATTGTTGCCCGCGCCAAACTCTATGAGACCCGGCGCGTCGGTGTTCAGTGTCGTCGGAAGACTACCGGTGAGCTGGTTGCCGTCCACGAAGAAATATTGAAGGCTCGCCAGTCCTGCCAGTGAGGGGATAGCGCCGCCGAGCTGATTGTCGAAGACAGAGAAATTTCGCAGATTGAACAAACCCGTCAGCACGGGAATGCTGCCGGTCAGTTGATTGCCGAAGGCGGTGAATTCCTGAAGGTTCGACGATCCGGTAAGCGTAGGCAAGCTGCCGGTGAGTTGGTTGGTATCGACGTTGACGTTTTGAAGGGCGTTCATCCCCGTCAATGACGGAATACTGCCGGTGAGTTTGTTGTTGTTGACGGAGAAACTTTGGAGATTGCTCAATGATTTGATCGCCGGGAGGCTGCCGGTGATGGCGTTCGTGTCGACGTCGAAATTTTGCAGATTGGTGAACGCCGTCAGCGCGGGAAGCGTGCCCGTGAGATTGTTGTTCGGCAGCACGATGCCGGCTACATGAGATTGGATGCCATCGCATACCACGCCGAACCAGGTGCATTCCGTTCCGTTCGCTCCGGACCAGTTCGTATGCACGGTCCAATTGTTGCCGCCGGTGCTGCTGAAAAACGTCAGCAACGCCGCGCGTTCCGACGATGGAATCGCAGCGTGAGCCGCCGTTGCGGCCAACGTGGTCAAGAACACGATTTTGCGTATTGCAACTGCGACTGCGCGCATATTTTTCCCCCGGAACTTTCCGTAGCCGCTCGATGCTAGCATCGGATGGATGTGGCGTCGTTAACCGAGTCCGAGGGTCTTCCAATCTCCGTCGCTGCGCAACGGGGTTTGCGACGAGCGGTCCTACTGAAGTTACCTAACGCGATGTCGCCGACGTTGGCACGTTGCTGATCAGCGCCGCTTCGACCCTTTCTTCGCCGCACGCCGTTTCGCGGGTGCACTCGCTACGGGTT
>DATAVJ010000035.1:0-15078 GCA_036267795.1 Rudaea sp. | reverse complement strand
AAAGCGCTACATGCATGCCTTGCCCAAAGAAAAGCACGCTGGCGAGCTCATCAAGGAAACCGCTCGCCAGGTGCTGGCTCGCTTCGCGAAATAATCGAGCGCTAGCGCGACATCCCGGATTTGCAACTGTTGAATTCGTCGCGCGACAAACGTCCGTCGTGATTTTTGTCGCAACTCTGAAAATTGCTTGACAGCATTTTGCTTTTGGCAACGTCCGACGGCATCAAATAGCCGTGATGGTTCTTGTCCATCGATTCGAAAGACGTGTCCATGTTCTTGCCGGGAACGTTCGCATTATTGCTGTCTTGTTGCGCATTCTTCGTGCTGTACGATTGATTGTCAGTTTCGGAGCGCGTCTTGTTGTCTGTCGTCTCGGTAGCCGAAGACGACTTGTCGTTGCTGTCCTGGGAATACGCGATTTGCGTGAATGCACCTGTCGTCAATATCAACGCGACCAGTGAGCTGATTGTCTTTCCTTGCATGGTGTTCTCCTTTAAGTCAGTGCAATTTGCGACGCCGAACTAGAAAAAGTTTGGATTGAGGCGGCTCGGCAAACACTAAAGAATGTGGCCGGGCGCCGCAGCAGTAAAGAGCAAGCGATATGCCATATCCAAGCCGCGATCCGATTCCCGAAGATGTCGCGTGTACACAATGTTGTAACCTGTCATTTCGCGATGGCGGAGATTCGTTTTGCAAGACAGCAGAAGACGCGGACCCGAGCCGTTATTCGAGATCGCCATCGAACGCCCGCGCCGAGGGTCGCGCGATGCGGCGCGTAACCTGTTCAGTCAATTGGCGGCCGCCATCCGCGATGGCCGTCTGGCCGCCGGCACCAAACTACCGCCGACGCGTACGTCCGCTGCGCTTTTCGGCGTGTCGCGCAATACGATGGTGAAAGTCTATGACCGACTGCTTCAGCATGGTCATGTAGTCACACGCCGCAGCTCCGGCACGTACGTCGCTGCGGCGATGGCGCGACACGCAGCGCCGAAACCTTCCAACGACACGCTGGTTTCGGATCGTCGTCTCAATTCATTCTGGCTCAGCGACGAGGTCGGTAAAGCCATCGGTTTTTGGCGCGATTCGCCGGGCGAGTCGAACAGCCCGCGTCCGAACGCGATTGATTTCCGTCCGGCTTTGGTCGATCCGCGCCTGTTTCCGTTCGACGTCTTCCGTCGCGTCAGCGCCAAGCAGTTGCGCCGACTCGAACGCAAACCGGCGCGTTCGAAGAGCCCGCAGGGAAATCAGGGAAACTACCATTTGCGCGAGGCCATCAGTCGTCACGTCGCACTCACGCGTGCCGTCGTGTGCGATTCGGACGCCGTGCTCGTGACCTCCGGTGCGCAGCAGGCGTTCGATTTGCTCGCGCGCACACTGGTCACGTCCGGCAAGACAGTCGTCGCGATTGAAGATCCGGGCTACCCGCCGATGCGCGTCGCTTTTGCCGCGGCGGGCGCCACCGTCGTGCCGGTCGCCATCGACGACGAAGGATTGCTCGTCGAAAAATTGCCGCGCGATACGCGTGTTATCTGCGTGTGTCCCTCGCATCAATTTCCACTGGGCGTGGCAATGTCCGCGCGCCGTCGCAAGGCATTGATCGAGTTTGCGCGTACGCACGATGCCGTCATCATCGAAGATGATTATGACGGCGAGTTTCGCTACGACACTCCCCTGGAAGCATTGAGAACGTTTGACGCGGCCGATGTCGTGTTTTACGTCGGCACGTTTTCCAAATGCATGTTGCCTGCGTTGAGACTCGGTTTCATCGTCGCGCCTAGATGGGCGATCGGCACACTGGCTGTGGCCAAGAATTGCCTGGACTGGCACTGCTCGACGCCGCTGCAAACGAGCGTCGCGGGATTCATCCTCGAAGGACATCTGGCCCGGCACGTGCGCAAGATGCGCACGCTGTATCGCCGGCGGCGCGAACTGCTCTTGAATTTCCTGCGCCACGAAATCGGAAATGCTCTCGCGCCAATTCCGTCGTTCTACGGAATGCACATAACCGCCATCTCGCACGAACGGCGCGATCTCGATCCGGTCGCCGAAGCGCTGCACGAGAACAACGTCAAAATCCACACGCTGCGACGCTACTTTCTCGGTTCGCCGACCCATGATGGGTTGGTGTTCGGCTACGGGGCCGCAGACGTTGCGGACATGAAACGAGGATTGGCGCTTTTGAAGAAAGCACTTCCTAAATAGCGCGATCGCGACGTCGATATAGCGACGTGGCCCAAGAGTTTTTTCGACAACTGGCGCTCGACACAAAGCCACAGAGATCACAGCATTCAGTCGTCCGCGAACGGACACAAGCTCTTCGGAGAATTGAATGCATTTGGCACGTCGCGTCTGTTTTCTTGTGATGATCAACATTTTTATCGGTGCTCCGCCGCTACATGCGGATGCACAAAGCCGTTTGGGTACTGCTGTTGCCGGCGATGGCCAGCACGATTTCGATTTCGAATTCGGAAGCTGGAAAGCGCACATCGCGAGAAAGACACATCCGGTCTCCGGAGGCGGGAAGTGGATCGAATACGACGGCACTTCGGTTGTACGAAAAGTCTGGAACGGAAAAGCCAATCTCGGCGAACTCGAAATAAGCAATTCAGCCGGCCGCCTCGAAGGACTGTCGTTGCGTGTCTACAACCGGAAATCGAAGCAGTGGAGCATTTATTGGTCCAACAGCAGCGATCCGACGATCGGCACACCGATGGTAGGCGGATTTGACAACGGCCGCGGCGAATTCTTCGGGCAAGACACGGTTGAGGATCGTGCAATCTACGCGCGATTTATTTTTTCCGGCATATCGCAATCGGCGTTCTCGATAGAGCAGGCGTTCTCTCTCGACGGCGGCAAAACGTGGGATCCGAATTGGATCGCCAAATTTACACGTGATCCATCGTGAACAGGAGTCAGTATGTCAATGATTAGACGTATGTTGGTATGCGTTGTTGCGTGGGCGCTGCTGGGATTCGCGCCTGCATTCGCTGTAACCGAAAGACCTGCGGCGACACCGGAGCGCGACGGCTCCCACGATTTCGATTTTGATTTTGGAACGTGGCAAACACACATCACGAGACGATTGCACCCGCTGACTGAGTCGACGCAGTTCATCGAACTCACTGGAACCGTCGTCGTGAGACGCATCTTCGAGGGGCGCGGAGCCCTTGAGGAAATCGAAGCCGACGGCCCCAAAGGCCATTGGGAAGGCATGTCGGTATTTCTCTATGATCCAGCCGCGCACGAGTGGAGTCAGACGTTCATCAGTGCCGCGCGCGGAACGTTTTCGAATGGACTGATCGGATCATTCAAGGACGGCCGTGGCGAGCTGTTTGCGCAAGATACGCTCGATGGAAGATTCATACTGATACGCGGCGCTTGGTCAAACATTTCCGCTGACGCTCATCGCTACGAAGAATCCTATTCCGACGACGGTGGGAAAACATGGGAACTGGTATTCACCGCAAATTTGACGAGGAAAAAGTCATGACCCGCTCTTGTCGTCTCCTACTGCTGTCAGTCCTCGCCATCATGGTTAATCCGATCGATATGCTGTTTGCCGAATCCACTGCTGGAGCAAATCAAAAAAACGGCGCGCATCACGATGGCGCGCACGATTTCGACTTTGACCTTGGCTTATGGAAAACGCACTCCAAACGTCTGCTGCATCCACTCTCCGGGTCCAGCGACTGGATCGAGATGGAAGGAACGACCGACGTTAAACCGATCTGGAGCGGACGCGCCAATATCGCGGAATTCAACGCCGAAACACCGAGCGGACATCTGGAACTTATTGCGCTTCGCGTCTACAACCCGACAACGCAGCAATGGAGTTTGAACTTCGCGACGCCGAATGTGGGGAAACTCGGCGAGGTGCCCGGCGTCGGTGAATTCAGAAATGGACGAGCGGACTTTTACGACCAGGAACCCTTCAATGGCAAAACCATATTGCTGCGTTTCTCGATTTGGGAAATCACCCGCGACACGGCACAATCCGAGCAGGCGTTTTCCACGGACGGCGGCAAAACGTGGGAGGTAAATTGGATCAACGAGTACACGCGCCTGGCAGCCGGAGAAAAAACCATGCAGCCAAAGGCGGTGGTCCATTGACGATCGTCAGAACTGAACACCTCCGCTGCTGCCGAGAGCATGCGGCGCAATTTGAATTTCCGCGCTCGATGCGGCCTTGAGACTCGCCGAAGCGGAGTTGGCTTGCGGCGAACTCCAAGATTACGGTGCGCCGTATACTCGAATGGCAATCGCGGTCGCGCCTACCGGACGGCATCGCCTTTGACGGTGCGCGAAATTAGGTATCCAATCAACCGGCAACACCTTCATCGAGTTATAAGCAGCCGGGTACGATCGTAGGTGTCAACGAGCCATCGGAGAACCCATGCAACAGCCGAAACTGCGACCGCTTGCCCTGGCAATTTTTCTTGCGTGCGGGCCGGTCACGCACGCTGCGACGATCACCGTGACGACGGGCGGCGATGCCGGCTCATCCGTCACCTGTACATTTCGGCAGGCGATCGAATCGGCCAATGCGGACGCGCACGGATCGAGTGCGTGCGCCGACGGCAGCGGCGCCGACACCATTACGTTTCCGGTGGACCTCGCCAATTCACGCATCACGCTGACAGGTGGTGTGCTATCGGTCACCGCTCCACTGACGATCCTGGGCAGCGGTCAAATCATCGATGCCAACAACGTGTCGGTGGCGCTCGCAGTAGCATCAACCACGCTTGATTTCAGCAATATGTCGGCGGTCAATGGGTCTCCTGGATTCACGGCCGACAACAGCGAGGTGACGGCGCGCAACGTAATGATCAGCGGCAGTAGCAGTGGCAATGGTGGGGGCGCGCGCCTCACGGGCGGAACGGCGACGCTCATTTCCTCGACAGTATCGAACAACCTCGCGACAGTCTCCGGCGGAGGTATCACGGCACAAAACGGGGCGGCGGTGAATCTGGTCGGTTCGACAATATCCGGAAACTCCGCCGGCTTCGGCGGCGGCATTTACATGGCGCCGTCGACGACGCTGACTGTCAGCAATTCCACGATCAGCGGTAACTCGGCCAGTGGAACAGGACAAAGCGGAGCCGGCATCAATGGACAAAACTGCTCCGGAATTGACATAACCGATTCGACAATTTCGGGCAACACGGCCCTTCACCAAGGCGGTGGCATGCTCGTTTACAACTGCAACGTTTCTATAGCGAATTCAACGGTGACAGGCAACGTGTCGACTGTTAGCGGCGGCGGCGGCATTTACGTTGTCGGTGCGGCGATTGGCACATTGATCAATACCACCGTCTCGGGAAATTCGGCGGCGCAGGCGGGCGGCATTTTGGTATACCAGGCGACAGTGACGTTGGCCAACACTATCGCGAGCAACAATACGGCTCATGCTAACTACGAATCTACGCGCGATATCTCTTCGTATAGTGGCGCCGTAGTGAGCGCAAACTACAGTTTGCTCGGAACGGCGCTCAACACGCCGACGTTCAATGCTGTCTCGAACCACAATGTTTTCAGCGACTCGCCTGTGCTTGGTCCGCTTCAAAACAACGGCGGTCCGACGCAGACGCTGGCGCTACTTTCGAGCAGTCCTGCCATTGGCTCTGGCAGTCCGGCGCTGGCGAAGGTCGGCACGCAAGTATTGAACTACGATCAGCGCGGACAGCCGCGAATTTTTGGTGCGCTGGTAGACATCGGCGCCTACGAATCAGAAGGTGACAGAGTGTTCGCGGGCGGTTTCGAAGGGCCGCCATAAAAGGGCCGAACCGGTACGAACGATTACCGCGCCGGCACCAACTCGATTGACCGCGGCGCTAGGCCCATCGCGCTGCGGTAGCTCGTATACAGCGAGCCGACCTTCGCAATGTACTCTCGCGTTTCAGCATACGGTGGCACGCCACCGTATTGTGTAACGGCACCAGGCCCCGCGTTGTAGGCAGCAGCGGTGAGGATACGGTCGCCATCGTAGCGCGACTCCAAGGCTTTCAGATATCTTGCGCCGGCGAATATCGACTGGCTCGCCGAGAACGGATCGGTGACGTGATAGTCGCTGATGGTATCCGGCATCAATTGCATTACGCCTTTCGCGCCTTTCGTCGACACTGCGTCGGCGGCATAGTTACTCTCGGCATGCGCAATGGCGCGTAGCCATGCCTCGTCAAGGCCGGTCTTGCTGGCCGCGCTGGCGAACTCGTGGCGATATGCGCCGAGCTGTGGTTGTCCGATCTTGCCCAAACCCGTATGCGCAAACGATCTGGTTGGTGTAGCAACAGTGAACTCCTGCACCTTGGTCGAACCGGGCAAGTCGCGCGTGCTGTAGACCAGCTTGCCGTCCTGCTCGCGCTGATAGAGGGTGCCGTGGAACTGACCCATCGCTCCCCAAAGGTTTGGCGCGAACGCAGAATCGTCGTCTAAGGTTTTCGCCGCGCACTGCGAACCAGGCTCGGGCGCTGTCGCAAGACTCACGGTGCCGTCGCGCTGGCAGCGCCAGATGGTGCGCGCCTGAGCGCCGGCAGATAATGCGATTACCAACGAAGCGCCAAAAAGACGGAAGAGATGCATCATGACTACATCGGATCGACGAATGACTTAAGCAAGTATGCGGTCTTGATAATGCCGCCTCGCTCAACCTGGTTGGGGACGTCGTCGGGAACGTGTCGAAACTTCACGCACTATGCAGTGGAATCAGATAGTTGCGCGAACTTTGGCGGAGAGGGTGGGATTCGAACCCACGTTACGGCGAAACCGTAAACCGGATTTCGAATCCGGCGCATTCGACCACTCTGCCACCTCTCCGGATAAGGCGCGTCGAAGGGCGCGAATGATACGGGGCAGGCGGGCAAGAAACAACCGAAGAAATGCCGCGATGGCATAATTCCGCGCCCCAACGGACCGAATGTTTCTTCCATGACCGTGATCTCAGTTCCGATTTCGTATGGCGAGTTGATCGACAAGATCACCATCCTCGAAATCAAGTCCGCACAGATGTCCGATCCGTCGAAGCTCGTCAACGTTCGCGCGGAACTCGATTTGCTGAACGAGACGTGGGCGTCGGACGACGTGTCGCGCACCGATATCGCCGATGCGCGCACGCGCCTGAAATCCGTGAACGAGGATTTGTGGGACATCGAAGACCGCATCCGCCTGAAAGAAAAAGCGCAGGCGTTCGATATTGAATTCATCGAACTGGCGCGATCCGTTTATTTCCGCAACGACGAACGGGCGAAGATCAAACGCGAAATCAATCTCGCGCTGGGATCGAAACTGGTGGAAGAAAAGTCTTATCAGGATTACGGCGCGGGAAAATCCTGAGACGAAGATCGCGACGCGACGAATGCGTCGAAGCGCTCGATCGCGTCGTCGGTCAGGATCAATTCCATCACGCCTTCGCGTTCGATTTTCGTTCCCCATGCGAGCGACTCGGCGGGTTCGCCGAGAAATGTTCTCGCGGCGGCATCATAACGGTCTACGCACCAGCGACAATCGGAGTAAGGCCCGGAACGATTCGGATTGCTGGCTGCGTGCAAGCCGAGGACGGGCGTGCCGACAGCATTGGCCATGTGCATCGGGCCGGAATCCGGCGACAACACCAGCGACGCGCGGCGTGCCAATGCGAGAAACTGCTTGAGCGTGTCCTTGCCGATCAGATCGACCGGTTTACTTTTTGCTTTTTCCACAATGGCATTTCCGAACTCGCGTTCGTAGGCGCCCGGTCCTCCGCATAGCGCGACGCGCCAACCACGGCGGGATGCGTGATCGATAACTGCGGCATATCGCTCCGGCAACCAGTTGCGCAGACGGTGGCTCGAACATGGGCTCACAAGCAGCGTGGGAACATCGTCGGGAAAATGCCCGTCGGCAAACGCGGCTGCTTCTTCCGGAATCGGAATATTCCATTGAACCGATGTTTGCTTGAGTCCCAGCGGTTCGAGAAAGCTGGCCATCGCATCGAGCACATGTTCGCCCGTGCGTGCGGCGATGCGCCGGTTGACGAACAATCCGTGCAGATCACGCGATCGCGCCGCGTCATATCCGATGCGAAGCGGTGCATGAACCAGCGTACTGAGCAGGTTCGCGCGCAACGCGACTTGCAAATGCAACAGTGCGGCGAACCGATGTCCGGCCAGTTGCCGGCGCACTTCGCCGAATGCGCGCCATCCAGCCGATTTGTCGAAGGTAATGAATTCGACGCCGCCGATGTCGCCGACGATCTTGCGTTCCAGTTTGCCGACGATCCACGTCAATCGCGTACCCGGCCATGCGCTTTGCAGCGTGCGGATCATGGGCACAACGTGCGTCACGTCGCCGATTGCCGACGTGCGCAGCAGGCACACCGATTGCGGCGGATTGGCGGTCGAAAAAGGCGCTGGCGGCATCGGCTTGTTAAACTGCGAAAGTGGCGATATATCACATAATGCAATGATCGAAAGCAAACGCCAGCAGACCGGCCGCGGAGCGATCCTGTTCGACACGGCCATACTTGCCTCGGCCAGCGCGGGCGGGTTTGACGCGGCGTGGTTCGACGCCGCACATTGGCGTGGGCAACAACGTGCGCTCGACGTGCGCGGCGGACGCGGCAGCGTGAGTTTCGTCGACGCGCCGTTCGGCGCATCGGTGATTCGTCATTATCGCCGCGGCGGCTTGATTGCGCATGCGGTGAACGATGTCTACGTTTGGACAGGTGAAAATCGCACGCGCGCTTTCGTCGAATTCCGTTTACTCGCAGCGCTGCGCGATGCAAATCTTCCTGTGCCGGCACCGATCGCCGCGCGATACGAGCGCAGCGGGTTGGTCTATCGCGCCGACCTCATCACGCGCCGCATCGACAACGCGATCACGTTTGCCGACTGTCTACAGACCGATAAAGCCGATGGCGACATCGCACAACGCATCGGCGATACGCTCGCACGCTTTCATGCCGCCGGCGCGTGTCACGCCGATTTGAATGCACACAATATTCTCGTTACGGCGGGCGAAATCTGGCTGGTCGATTTCGATCGCGGCATTTTGCGGACACCCGAATCGGCTTGGCGCCGCACCAATCTCGCGCGCCTGCATCGCTCCTGCGTGAAGGTGTTGCGCGCGAATGCTGGCAAGCCCTCAAACGACGGCGAATTCGAAAAGACGCTATGGGCGCCTCTACTGCGCGCCTATGAGCAACGCTTCGAGCTTCTCATTCGCTCTCCGTTGCGGAGCGTGCGCACGTGAGTCTCGCACTGCGATTTCTAGGCGTCGGATCAGCCCAGGCCGTCGAGCTGGGTTCGTCGGGCGCAGTTCTGGAACGCGATGGCGCGCCGATGCTGCTCATCGACTGCGGACCGGAAACGCTCACGCGCTACGAGTCGGTTTACGCGACGATGCCGCGCGCGATCTACATCACACACACGCACATGGACCACGTCGGCGGATTGGAGCGATTGTTCTATCGCGCGTATTTCGACCCTTCGCTCAAGGGCCGTATAAAAATATACACGCACGCGGCACTGGTGACGCATTTGCAAAGTCGCGTCGCCGACTATCCGGATGTGATCGCCGAGGGCGGCGCGAATTTCTGGGATGCATTCGTGCTCGTACCGTGCACACGCGGTTTCTGGCACGAAGGTCTTTGGTTCGACGTGTTTCCGACGCGCCATCACGCGCCGATGACGTCGTTCGGACTTGCATTGCGCGGCGCGTTCGCGTGGACCGGCGACACGCGGCCGGTTCCGGAAATGCTGTCGCAGTACGCGCCCGCGCCCGCGGTGATCGCGCACGACTGCGCGCTGCACGGAAACCCTTCGCACACGGGCGTCGACGATATCGAACGCGAATACGACGACGATATCCGCATACGTTTGATGCTCTATCACTACGGCAGCGCTGCCGACGGCGATGCACTCGCCGCGCGCGGCCATCGCGTGGCCAAGGCGGGCGACGTCGCCGCACTTCCCGAGCACACGATGGCGTCGCTACCATCCATCGAGAGCGCGGCATGAGCCGCTTGTCGATTCCTCACGCGCTGATCGATGCGCCGCCGCACGACACGCTGCAGCGCCCGCTGCACGACCTGCGTATTTCCGTGATCGATCGCTGTAATTTCCGCTGCCCGTATTGCATGCCGGAAGACAAATACAAAGACGATCATGTTTTCCTGAAAAAAGACGAGCGATTGCGCTTCGAGGAAATCGAACGCATCGCGCGCATCTTCGCGCAACTCGGTGTACGTAAACTCCGGTTGACCGGCGGCGAGCCGCTAGTGCGCCGCGATCTGCCGGCGCTGGTGGCGATGCTCGCGAAGATCGAATTGATCGACGACATCGCGCTGACGACAAACGGTGTGCTGTTGCCGCGCTTCGCGCAAGCGCTGCGCGAAGCGGGATTGCAACGGTTGACGGTGTCGCTCGACTCGATGAATCCCGGCATATTCCGCCAGCTTTCCGGCGGGAAAGGCGAGGTCGACGAAGTCCTTGCCGGTATCGCCGCGGCCGAGCGCGCGGGTTTCACGCAAATCAAGATCAATTGCGTAGTGATGCGCGGCGTCAACGACGAGCATGTGCTCGATCTCATCGATCATTTCCGCGGCACCGGCCACATTCCGAGATTCATCGAATACATGGATGTCGGCACGATCAACGGATGGAAAAAAGATCTCGTCGTGCCCAGCGCGGAATTGAAAGCGCGCATCGCGCAACGGTGGGCGCTCGAACCGCTGGAACCGAATTACCGCGGCGAAGTGGCGCAGCGTTATGCGCTGTCGGGCGCCGGGGAAATCGGCTTCATCAGTTCGGTGTCGCAGCCGTTCTGCGGCGATTGCACGCGCGGACGATTGTCGGCGGATGGTAAATTGTATACATGTCTGTTCGCGCAGGCCGGCCACGACATCCGCACGGCCATGCGTGCCGGCGCGGACGATGCCGAATTGGCGATGCTGATCTCGGGATTCTGGCGCACGCGCAAAGATCGCTATAGTGAAGTTCGCGCCGAGATCCGCGCGAGCGGCACACGTGAAAAAGTCGAAATGTTCAGTATCGGTGGATGATGAAGCGAGTCCCTGTCAAGACCGGCACGAAGAAACCGATTCGCCTGCGTGCGACGACGAAGCTCACGCACGTCGATGCGAGCGGCCATCCGACGATGGTCGATGTCGGGCCGAAAACCGTCACGGCGCGATCCGCGACGGCCATCGCGACAGTTCGGTTTCCCGGCGATGTCGCGCGCGAGCTGCGCAAAAATGGTATGCGCGCGAAGAAAGGGCCCATCGTCGATACGGCGATCATCGCGGGAACGATGGCGGTGAAGCGCACGCATGAACTGATTCCGTTTTGCCATCCGCTGGCCATCGAGCGCTGCGAATTTTCGGTCGGCTTCGAGAAAGCGTCCGAACTCGTCATCCGCTGCACGGTCGCCGTCACGCATAAAACCGGCGTTGAAATGGAAGCGCTGACCGGCGCCGCGATTGCAGCGCTGACGGTGTATGACATGTGCAAAGCGCTGTCGCACGAGATCGTGATTGCGGACGTCAGGCTCCTCGAAAAATCGGGCGGCAAGCGCTCCGTGAAGCGCGGGAAAATCGTCTCGTGAATTACCGCGTTTTATACTTTGCATCATTGCGCGACGCGTCGGGCCGCGATGCGGAAAACGTCACGAGCGATACGCACGATGCGCGGCAACTCTATCGCGAATGCAAACAGCGGCACGGTTTGACGATGGATGCCGATCGCCTGCGCATGGCGTTGAACGGCGAATTCGCCGATTGGGATCGTCCGCTGCAAAACGGCGATGAGATCGCATTTCTGCCACCCGTCAGCGGCGGCTGATGTTCGCGTTGTCCGATTCCAGGATCGATGCCGACGTGCTCGCGTGTGACCTTGCGAATGATGGTGCCGGCGCTTGCATCACCTTCGAAGGCCGAGTCCGCAACAACAACGCCGGGCGCGCTGTTCGCCAGCTCGACTATCAGGCATACGGGGCGCTTGCCGCGAAAGAGGGCGAACGGATTCTTGACGAGGCGAAACAAAAATTCGCGATTCTCGACGTGCATTGCGTGCATCGCGTCGGATCGCTCGCCATCGGCGATCTGGCCGTATGGGTCGGCGTCAGCTCAGCGCATCGCGATGCCGCGTTCGCCGCGTGCCGTTTCATTATCGACGAAGTGAAACTGCGTGTGCCGATCTGGAAAAACGAGCACTACGCCGACGGCGAATCCGGCTGGCTGCATCCGGACAACACGCCGGTCGGATAATCAGTCCGGCGTTTCGAAACCGTCGGCAAAAATCAGATCGCTCACGATCGTGAAATCCGCCGGCGAGATATCGAAGAAAATATTGTCGTGACACAGCACTTCGATGCGCGCATCGGTCGTGACGAGATTCGGCACGGTCACGTCGGCTGATCCGGTGTTCGACACCGACTCGGCGAGCGTCGTCGCGAATGTCGAGCCGCCATCGACGGAAAAAAGAATATCGACCGCAGCGCAATTCACCGGCGCCGCCGTCGTGTTGGCGACATTCCATGTCACGGTTTGCGTCGAATATGCAGGCCAACTCGCGCCCGATGCAGGCGCCGTTACGCGAAACGGTCCGGCCGACGACGTCACTTGAACGGTCGTGTCGGTGCTCACCGTTGCGCCGCCACCGGGATGGTTGTCGCGAACAGTAAGCCGAAAGTGCAGCGTGCGATTGGTCGTTGCCCAAGTTTCGCCGGGAATATCGCCGTTGGGCGGAATGTCCACCGACAGATCGTGCGCGAGGATGCGCGGCAGTTCCGGAATCAGGCGCACGCCTGTCGATTGCGGCGTGAACGAGCGGAACAGCGCCCGGTTGCCGTTGTCGGTTTCCGGCGGAGACGCCGTTCCGTGGTCCATCGCATCCCACTCGTAGCTGAGGACGTCGCCCGCATCCGCATCGGTGGCCGCTCCCGTCACCATGAACGGCGTACTCGCCGGAATCGTGTGAGGCGCGACGCTCGCGACGACGGGTGCTTGATTTGTGCTCGCGACCGCCGTGCCGCACGAACCGCCGCCGCCGGCCAGACGCTGAACGATGGGCGTCAGACTGATCGCATGGAAAAAGGCGTCGGAATGCGGTTGCAGATCGCTCGGTCCGCAAATCCCCGCGTAGGCCATGATCGTCGAACCGCTACCGGGCTCCGCCGCCTGACTGCCGGCACGGTTGCCGCCGCCACACGATCCATCCGTCGTGTTGAAGCTGTGGTTGGCGCCCATCTGATGCCCCATCTCGTGCGCCACGTAGTCAACCCAGAATGCATCACCTGTCGGATTGGAGAGCCCGGTTACGCCCATTGCTTTCGCGCCGTTCGCGCAAGCCACGCCGAGGTCCGCGACACCGCCGCCGCCTGTGGAGAACACGTGACCGAAATCGTAGTTGGCGGACCCGATCACGCTGTCCATGTTGGATTGATTCTCGCCGAGCATCGTGCCGCCGTCGTCGTTGGTATACGGATCGGTGTCGGGATCGATGTAAACGAGGTTGTCGTCGTTGGCGACGAGTTGGAATTGCACGGCGAAGTCGGTGAGATAAATGCCGTTGATGCGATTGACGGCCTCCACGATCGCCGCCAATCCGTCTTCGACAGTGCCGCCGAAGAACTGCGTGTATTCGCCTGTCGCGGCCAAAGCGAGACGATAGGTGCGCACGCTCGCGCCGGTCGTGGTTTGCGGGGTTGCCGCGGCGGTATCGAACAGATCGTACGCGGCCGATGCTGCCGAATCGAGCAAACAATGAAACGGATCGACCGACTTGCCGAGATCCTCGCGACGAAAACTGATGTATCGCGAAACGTTGCCGAGTTGCACGGGCTGCACCATCGTCACGCCGTGCGGCGATCGGATCATCGCGGAGAATCCATGCGGCGAATCGTCGAGCCGCGCTTCGATTTCCGGATGATCGATCGCGCGCGCGACGTAGCTGCGGATTTGCGGATAGCGTGCGGCCAGTTCCGGCGCCATCGGCTGCGCGCGCCAGACGGCAAACGGTTGCGCCGTGCCATCGGGCATCGGCAGATCGAGTTTCACGGCCGGCGTCGCGCTGTGTTCGTCCGGCGCGCGTTGCAGTTGCGCCCGCAATGGGTTCACATCGAGTGTCAGCGCGCGATACGAGCGAAGTGGAGCATTCAATGCCGAGGTGTCGCTGGCGGAATCCGGAATCCGACTCTGAAACGTCGCTGCCGATGCATGGGAAATCGCGCTCGCCATAAGCACCGCGGCGATCGCAGACAGTTTCAGGAAGGGCATCGTTTTCCGCTCGGCTTGTTCGATGCTGTATCGTAATGTATTCTGCGCGGCCGTTTCTCAGGCGCGGAGAGGTGTCCGAGTGGTTGAAGGAGCACGCCTGGAAAGTGTGTAAGCGGCTTATACCCGCTTCGCGGGTTCGAATCCCGCTCTCTCCGCCAGTTTTATGGCGAAACGTGTGAGGCGGAGTTTGGTTTTTTTCCGCCAGTTTCTATGGCGGCTCCGTTGGTTCTCTCGCGACGATAGTTTGCAAATCCCGCCAGGGCCGGAAGGCAGCAACGGTAGTGAATGATTCGGGTGCCGGGATGTAGCTGGCGGGGCTGCCACCTTCACTATGGTGAAGCCAGAGCTTTCACTCGCTGCGCGAGCGAGTCAGTTTCTTTGCTGCGTGCAAAGAAAGTAACCAAAGAAAGCACGTTTGTTCTTCGCCTGGGCTGCGTTCGCCGAAGCTACGTCCCTGTACCTGCGTCGAACGGCGCACTTCCTGTGCGCTTGGCGTCGTCGCAACCTGGGTTGAGTAATCCGGTGGGTTGACGGCTCTGCTAAAATCGCCGGATGTCGTATCAGGTTTTAGCGCGCAAGTGGCGGCCGCGTCGGTTTTCCGAGTTGGTCGGGCAAGAGCATGTCGTGCGTGCGTTGTCGAACGCGCTGGATTCGGATCGCATGCATCACGCGTTTCTGTTCACCGGCACGCGTGGCGTCGGCAAGACGACGATCGCGCGCATTTTCGCCAAATCGCTGAATTGCGAGCGCGGGCAATCGTCGAATCCGTGCGGGGAATGTTCTTCCTGCAAGGATATCGATGCCGGCCGGTTCATGGACATGATCGAAAT
>DATAVJ010000034.1:0-5487 GCA_036267795.1 Rudaea sp. | reverse complement strand
ATCGTGCGCTTCGTCGAAGTGGAACTGCTGCGCCATCGCCGCGTGCCGACCGTCGAACAGATGGACAAGCTCGCCGACGCGTTGGCCTCCATCGAGTACTACATGGAAGCCACGCGCGAACAACGCGGCGGCCGCGAGAAGATTCTCGACGTGACGCGACAGAGTCTGACGGCGCTCGGTTATTGGCCGGTGCCGCAGGACGATGGCGGCGGTCCGTCGCCGGTGCCCACCGCGCCCGGCAAAGGTCCATCTGGTACGTCGCGTGAATCGTCGCGCAGCGACACTGCTTCGGCTCCGGCGTTCGGTTCGCCTTTCTCGCCGCCGAATTTCGCCGCGTCGCCGACGGTTGCGACGGCCGATGCGCAAGACGGCGAATTCCCGCGCTGGAGCACCGACATGCCGGCGTCCGGCGAAAAAGGTCTCAAGCTCGAATCCGAAATGAATTCGCTTGAAGCGTATGAAATGCCGAGCATCGATTTGCCGGACGAAAGTCTCGATACCTATCTGGCTCGTGTGGGCACGGACGTTCATTCCGAAAACGCTTTTTCCGTCGCGCCCGTGCAATCGCAGGATGAGATCGACGATATCAAAGCGCCCCACGTCGAAGTGGCGCCCGGCCGCGGACTGGAAGATCTGATCGTCGGCGAAGCGCACACGCCGGAGCCGGAAGGGCACGATCTCGGCGGGTTGCGTCTTGCGGAAACCGAAGCGACGGCGACGCCCGCGCCGAGCGTGCGCTATGTCGAAGTGGAAGAAGAAATCGAAGAGGACGTGCCTGATGTCGAGGCGACGTCGCCGCTGGCCGACGCGAGTTTCAGCGCGATTCCGTCCGACGACATCGACGAAGAAATCCGCGAAGTGTTCGTCGAGGAAGTGCAGGATGAAATCGACAACCTCATGCGCGGTCTTCCCGCGTGGAAAGCGGATGCGAACGACTTCGAAAAGCTCAAACCCATTCGCCGTTCCTTCCACACGCTGAAAGGTTCGGGGCGTCTCGTCGGTGCGCTTGCGCTCGGCGAATTCAGCTGGAAAGTCGAGAACATGCTCAATCGCGTGCTCGACAAGACGATTCCGCCCAGTGCGTGCGTACAGGCGCTCGTCGACAACGCCGTTGCCGTGCTCCCGGAATTGCTGATCGCACTGCGCGGCGAAGGCATGCCGAAATCGGATATCGGCGCGATCATGGATGTCGCCGACAAGATTGCCAGCGGCGAAGAAGCCTGGGTGCGCAGCGGCGCCACGCAGCGCATGAA
This sequence comes from Rudaea sp., assembly GCA_036267795.1. Lineage (GTDB taxonomy): Bacteria > Pseudomonadota > Gammaproteobacteria > Xanthomonadales > Rhodanobacteraceae > Rudaea. Next base: position 4,234 of record DATAVJ010000034.1, on the reverse strand, counting down.
GAAAGTAAAACGTATCGTGCGCAAGCTCGTGCCGGTCGTCGAAGAAATGCCCGCGCCGTTCAGTGCGGCGCCGCCGCTTTCGGATTTCATCGCGCCGCAGACGCAGACCGCAGAATCAAGTTCCGATTTCGACGTCGAGCGCGCATTCGGCATATCGACGGACGACGATGCTCTTCGTGCCGACATCAACATATTCGATGAAAACGAACTCATCGCCGGACCGTTGCCGAATATCGATCCGGTCTTGTTCGACATTCTGAAGAGCGAAGTCGCCGCACATCTCGACACCATCGACGGCTATCTGGCCGACCTCAAAAAATCGCCCGGACTGCCGGTGACGGAACCGTTGTTGCGCGCCGTACATACCTTGAATGGCGCTATCGCGATGGTCGATATTCCCGTGATCTGCCAGGTGCTCGCGCCGCTGGAAGGTTACGTGAAACGCCTGCGCGCACGCCAGCAACCGCCTGACGCGGCCGGTGTTGCCGCCTTGAGCGAAACGTCCAGGCTTGCTTCCGCCGTCATCGCGGAACTGGAATCCAACAATCCGCAATTGCCGAATTCCGATGAGCTCGCAGCGCGCGTGACGCGATTGCGCGACACGCTGCCCGAACCGGAAATGATGCACACGTTGTTCTCGCTCGCCGAAGACGAAGCGGCGAAGCCGGCGACATCGGAAGCATCGGCAGCATCCGGCGCCGACGCGATGATCGAATTCGAAACGTCGTCGATCGACGATTTGCCGTCGATCGAACTGACCCCGGGCGATGCGTTTGCACTCGACGTGGGCACCCCCGAAGCACGCAGCGAAGACGATTTGACCGCCGCCTTCATTCGGGAACTCGACGCCAAGGAAAAAACCGCCAAGGCCGACGCCGATGCGGCCGCCGCCGCGCAGGTGCGCGAGATCGAAGAAAAAATGGCACGCAAGGCGCAGGAAGAAGCCGCCGCCGAAGCTCGCCGCGCTGCCGAACCGCCCGCGTTGCCGGAAGAAACCGAATTGCTGTCGTTCGACGATCTCGCCGCGGCCGAAGCGCCCATGATGGAGGCCCAAGAAGAGGCCAACCGAATCGAAGAACGCGAAGCGTTGCAGCCGACCGCCGAGCATCCGTCGAGCGATCAGATCGAACAGACCGTCATTGCGCTCGATTCGATACCCGAAGTGGAGTTGCTGTCAGAAGTCGCCGAGGCCGCCCCGCCGACCGCGTACGACGAAGCGCACGCCGCTGCGAAAGTCGAATTCGAAGCGACGCACAATTTGCCGGATCTTCCGCAGCTCGCCGACGACACGCAGCCCGACGGCAAACTCGAATTGCCCGATATGGATGAAGACCTGCTCGAAATCTTCGTGCAGGAAGGCACCGATATTCTCGATCATTCCGATTCGCTGATGGCGAAGCTGCGCGAATCGCCGCAAGACCGCGATCTCGTCACCGGCATGCAGCGCGATCTGCATACGCTCAAGGGTGGTGCGCGCATGGCCGGCCTGGCGCCGATCGGCGATTTGTCGCACGCGATGGAATCGCTGCTCGAATCGATCAGCGAAAACCGCCGCGTGATGGATCGCGTCACCATCGACTCGCTCGAACGCGGCTACGACCGTCTGCACGGACTGGTTCAACGTGTCGCGCATCGGCAAGCGATTGCGATGCCGGAAAACGCCATCGCGCGTTTCGAAGGACTCGTTTCCGGCGAAGTGCCCGTCGCGGCGCCTGCGATCGGTACGCCGAAGGCTGCCGAGCCTGCGCCGAAGGCACGCGTCGCCGAATCGTCTCCGCCGGCGCCGGCTCCGAAAGCGAAGAGCACCACGCCAGCCAGGCCGGTGCGTGTGCCCATCGTCGAAGAGGAAGATCCGCAGTCGCGCGCACCGCAGGAAATGATTCGCGTGCGTTCGGACCTGCTCGATTCGCTCGTGAACTACGCGGGCGAAGTGTCGATTTACCGTTCCCGTCTCGAACAGCAGATTTCGACGTTCCGATTCAATCTGATCGAATTCGAACAGACCGTCAGCCGTCTGCGCGATCAGTTGCGCAAACTCGAACTCGAAACCGAAGCGCAAATCTTGTCGCGCTATCAGCGCGAACAGCACGAAGCGGGTGACACGGTATTCGATCCGTTGGAACTCGATCGTTTTAGCCAGTTGCAGCAGTTGTCGCGCGCGCTGGCCGAATCGGTTTCCGACTTGGTATCGATTCAAGGTTTGCTCGACGACCTGACGCGTCAATCCGAAACGCTGCTGCTGCAGCAGTCGCGCGTCAGTTCCGATCTGCAGGAAGGCCTCATGCGCACGCGCATGGTGCCATTCGATTCGCTGGTGCCGTCGCTGCGCCGCACGCTGCGCCAGGCCGCGCAGGAAGTCGGCAAACGCGCGCAACTGAAAGTGGAAGGTGCGCAGGGCGAAATGGACCGCAACCTGCTCGAGCGCATGAAAGCGCCGTTCGAGCACATGCTGCGCAACGCGCTCGCGCATGGCATCGAAACGCCCGAGGAGCGCGCCGCCGCCGGCAAACCGTCGGAAGGAACCGTGTCGATCCATGTGAGCCGCGAGGCGACGGAAGTCGTGTTGCGCGTATCCGACGATGGGAAAGGCATGGACCGCGACGCGATCCGCCGCAAGGCGATCGAGCGCGGCCTGCTGAAACCCGACGCGCAATTGTCCGATCGCGATCTGTACGGATTCATCCTCGAAACCGGATTCTCCACCGCCGAACACGTCACACAGCTCGCGGGACGCGGCGTCGGCATGGACGTCGTCCACAACGAAATCAAGCAGCTCGGCGGCTCGCTCGCCATCGATTCGACGCTCGGTACCGGATCGGCATTCACGATCCGCCTGCCGTTCACGTTGGCGGTCACGCAGGCCATTCTCGTTCGTCTCGGCGAAGCGACGTATGCCGTGCCGATGTCGTCCGTGCAAGGTGTGGTGCGTATCGCGCGCGAAGATCTGGCGCGCCGCATGAACACGCCGAATCCGATGTACACGTATGCCGGCGACGAATTCCTGATCTATGAATTGTCGCAACTGCTCAACGTGCCTGCCTCGCGCATCAGCGACGAAACGCAGTTGCCGCTGCTGATGACGCGCACCGGCGACCAGCGCGCCGCCGTGCGCATCGACGGCGTGATCGGTTCGCGTGAAATCGTCGTGAAATCGGTCGGTCCGCAGATCAGTTCCGTGCCGGGAATTTTCGGCGCGACGATCATGGGCGACGGCTCCGTCGTCATGATTCTCGATCTCGCGCCGCTCGTGCGCCGCAGTGCCGCGCTGCGCGACCGCGTCGAATCCGGCGAAATGCCCGCGCCCGTTGTGCCCGCGCCGTTGCCGTATGTCGAGCCGCGCGCGCAGCCGCTTATCATGGTCGTCGATGATTCGATCACCATGCGCAAGGTCACCACGCGCGTGCTCGAACGCAACGACATGGAAGTGATCACCGCGAAGGATGGATTGGATGCCGTTGAAAAACTGCAGGACAAAGTGCCCGACATCGTGCTGCTCGACGTCGAAATGCCACGCATGGACGGCTACGAACTCGCCACCTACATGAAGAACGATGCGCGTCTCAAACTGGTGCCCATCATCATGATAACGTCGCGTACCGGGGAGAAGCATCGTCAACGTGCGCTCGAGATCGGCGTTGAACGTTATCTCGGCAAGCCTTACCAGGAGGCGGATTTGTTGCGCAATGTGCAGGAAACGTTGAGGTTGAGTCGTGCCTAAAATCGCAGACAGCGGCGACATGCGTGTCGCGCTGTTGTATCCCACCACCCAGCACGGCACGCAGCTGCGCGACGCACTGAACGAACTCGGTGCGGCCGTCGTCTACGAAACCGCCGCGGCGAACATCGATCGCGACGCGCTGGAGAACTCCGGCGCGCGCACGGTCGTCGTGAACCTGGGTTCCGACAGCGAAGACTACATCGATCAGCTCTACGACGTGCTCGACGCGGGCGACTACAACGTCGTTTTCAACGAAGCCAACGTCACCGAGGCGCTGCAAGGCTGGGATCATGCGCGGTGGGCGCGCAATCTCGCCTCGAAAATTCTGAGCCGGCCGGAAATGGCCACGCCTCCGCGCCCGCCCGGCGCACAAGCGGTGCCGACGCCCGTGCAAACGTCTGCATCCGCCGTACCGATCGCGGACAAGCCGAGCAGTTGGCAGCAGGCGGAGCCGGCGAAAGTCGAACAGTCCAACGTTGAAATTGCGAAACCGGTTGCCGAACGAACCACCGTCGA
>DATAVJ010000033.1:0-4096 GCA_036267795.1 Rudaea sp. | reverse complement strand
CGCTGCGTTCACCGATGACGAGATAATTCTTGAATAGTTCGAAGCCGCCGATCAGCACGTCGTTGCGGGCAGCGATGAATTCTTTCCAGCGCTTCTTGTCGCCCACTTTGCTGTCGTCGGATTCCATCAGGCGGAAATTTTTCGCGTTCCAATTCGTGCGCACGATCCAGTGATGACCGATGTGGTCGGCGTTGTATTCGAAATCGTGCTCGCGCGGCGCGAAAACCTTGAATTTCGATTTCGGTTGATTGGCAGGGATGAAGCGCATTTCCGCGGACAGCGTGCTGTGTTCGTCAATCACGACATATTTTTCGTCGCGCGTGCGTCCCACACCCATGTAGTAACTGTGATCGCGCTCTTCGTAGACGACGGAATCTTTCGCCGCGTCGGTGCCGAGCGTGTGTTTCTTCACGCGCACGGTGAGCAACGTGATCGGATCGTTCTCGATGTAGAACACGGTTTTGTTGTCGTCCGCCCACGCCATCGAACCGGAAGAATCTTTGAGTTCGTCAGGCAAATTCTTGCCGGTGTTCAGATCCTTGAAGCGGATCGTGAATTGGCGGCGGCCGACGGTATCGTCGGCGTAAGCGAGGATCTGCTCGTTCGGGCTGATTTGCTCGTCGGCGATCTGAAAGAAATCGTGGCCCGTGGCTAACGTGGGACCATCGAGCAGAATCAGTTCGGGACTGTCGTCGCTGCGGCGGCGCGCGTAAACGGGATATTGTTTGCCTTCTTCGAAACGGCTGTAGTAATAAAAATTCCGGTATTTCACCGGAACTGTCGAATCGTTCTGTTTGATGCGGCCGATGATTTCGTTGTAAAGCGTGTCTTCGAGCGCTTTGTAATGCGCCGACATCGTCGCGTAGTAGTCGTTCTCGGCTTTCAGATAGCTCAGCATTTCCGGATTTTTGCGGGTGTCGTCGCGCAGCCAGTAGTAGTTGTCGATGCGAACGCCGTTCGGCGATTGCACTTCGAATGCGCGCTTGGCAGCGACGGGTGGTTGCGGCGCGACGGGTGGCGGCGCCTGTTTCTGGGTGGCGCACGCGGCAAGCAGCACGGACAACGCGACAGGCACGAACACACGCAAATCAAAACGGACCATGGACAGCCTCCTCGGGCAAGCGCCGATGGTAGCAAAGAGCCTTGTCTCGAACCTCTGCTAAAGGTCTTTCCGATAGCGCCAGGCGTCTTCGCCGTCTTCGTAAAACTCCGCGATGGCGGCGATGCATCGATACCCACGGCGCTCGTACAGCCGGATCGCGCCGGCGTTGCCGTGCCGGACTTCGAGGAAGACATGGCGGCAACCACGACGCCGCGCAGCCCGTTCGGCGGCTTCGACGAGAATGTCGCCGATACCTTGCCCGCGCGCCCGGTCGGACACCGCCACCGAATAAAGCCGCGCGCTGTCGCTGCCGCGGCGAAAGAAGACGACCACGTTTCCGACCATGCACGCATCGTTTTCGGCGACGAAGACCGCCGCCGTCGTGCCGGCGATGTGGCGGCGATACTGCGCGCGCGACAGCCGATCGGTCGTGAAAGCGTGGTGCTCCAGTTCGACCAAAGCATCCAGATCGGTCGCCCGAGCGCGGCGGACGTGCGCCTGCGAGGTCATGGCCGGCCTTTGCGAATGTGAAAAGTGTTCATGTTTCCTTACGCCCGCGCGGCCCGCGCTGTGGCAGACTATCGCCCCCGAGTTCCGCCCGTGCGTGCAATGTCCGAGCCTCCAGAGAAGTCCACAAGTATACATTTCCACTGCGAGGCCGCATGAGCAAGTTGGTCATCGTGGTGGAAAAGGCATCGGACTGGGGTTCGTATTATCCGTCTGACAACGTCGTCGCCGCACAAGATTATCTGAAAGAGCCCATCGAGGCCGACGACGAGCGCGTGCAGGTCATCAATCTGTGCCGCAGCTATAAATATCTGGGCATCGGATATTACGTGTCGCTGCTGGCCGAAGCGCGCGGGCACAAAGTCATTCCGTCGGTGCGTTCGATCAACGATCTGCGCAAACGCGCGCTGTACGGTTTGGACATCGACGATCTCAATCAGAAGCTGATCAAGTTCCTGCCCGAAGGCGGACGCGACACGACGGATTTCGGCGTACTCGTCTACTTCGGCGAAACGAGTTATTCGACGTTGTCGGATCTGGCGCGTCAGGTTTTCGAAACGTTTCCCTGCCCCATCCTGCGGCTGGAATTCGAGCGCGAGAAAGTGTGGCAGATCAGCGCGATCAAACCCGCGGGATTGCACACGCTCACCGATCAGCAAGAAGACTCTTTTGCCGCGGCGTTGGACAAGTTCTCGAAGAAACTCTGGCGCAAGCCACGTGCGCGCAAGACGTATCGCTACGACATCGCCATGCTGGCCGATCCGAACGAATCGATGCCGCCGTCGAACAAGCGTGCGTTGAAATCGTTCATCGAAGCCGGCAAGGAAATCGGCATCGAAGTGGAACTGATCGGCCGCAACGACTATTCGCGCATCGCCGAATACGACGGCTTGTTCATCCGCGAAACCACGGCGCTCGACAATCACACCTATCGCTTCGCCAACAAGGCGGAGAAGGAAGGCATGCTGGTCATCGACGATCCGGGTTCGATTCTCAAATGCACGAACAAGATTTATCTGCACGATTTGCTCAAATCGCGCAAATTGCCGACGCCGAAAACCGAAGTATTGTATCGCGACGATCCGAAGCATCTCGCGGAATTGCCGGACATTTTGGGATTTCCCATCGTGCTGAAAATCCCCGACGGTTCGTTTTCGCGCGGCATCGTCAAATGCGAAACGATCGAGCAATTGAAATCCGCGGCCGACGATTTGTTCCAGCATACCGCGCTCGTGCTGGCGCAGGAATTCATGTTCACGGAATTCGACTGGCGCATCGGCATCCTCGACGGCCAGCCGCTGTATGCGTGCCAATACTATATGTCGCGCGGGCATTGGCAGATCTACAACCACAGCGGCGGCAACGGCATACAACGGTCCGGCGGATTCAAGACGCTGCCCGTGCGCGATGCGCCGAGCGACATCGTCAAGCTCGCGCTGAAGGCGACCGCGCCCATCGGCGACGGACTTTATGGCGTCGATCTGAAACAGGCCGGCGATCGCACCGTCGTGATCGAAATGAACGACAATCCGTCGATCGACGCGGGCGTGGAAGACGCTTACCTCGGCGAAGATCTGTATCGCCGCATCATGCAGGAATTTCTGCGGCGCATGGAACGCAAGCGCCTCGGCATCACCGACTAGATTTCGAATACCGCGGCGTGCGCTGCCGACGGTTTGATTGCGCGCGATCGACGCATGTGTCGAGCTTGCGATGCTGTGCGCGGACGACGGCGTGAACGCGGCGTTCGCGCCTGTGCCGCGAACGACTTCGAGACGTCGAGCAACCGCCCGCGGTGGACGAACGCCAAGTCCAGCAGCGGCGCGACGACAAGCCAAAACGGAAGCCAACCGATCGTGCTGATACCGCGCGCTTGCGGAATCAGCGTGATAACCACCGCGCCAAACACGAACCACGACCACAGCGCGAGCTCGGCGGCCGAGAACGCGGAAACCGGTAACATCATCGCACGATTCATGGCTGTCTCCCTTGTGTGGCCGACACCGTATCGGCGCGCCATCTCACAGACTGAGACCAATCGGCATTTGCGCGCCTATAATCGATACCGTCGCCGGAGGAACCGTGGAAACGTCCCACTTTCTGTCATACGCCGTGATGTTCCTCGCCGCCGCGGTGATCGCCGTGTCGGTATCGAAACGCTTCGGACTTGGCGCCGTGCTCGGCTATCTCGGCGCTGGCGCGCTGATCGGGCCGCATCTGCTCAATCTCACACCCGACACGACGCAATGGTCGGAGTTTTCCGAACTCGGTGTGATCCTGCTGTTGTTCATCATCGGCACGGAGTTGTCGCCGCAACGGCTCTGGCTGATGCGCAAATCCGTGTTCGGCGCCGGAACGCTGCAAGTTGTCGTGTCCGCAGCATTGATCGCCGGCGCTGCTTTCTTCGCCGGCTTTCAATGGAAACCGGCATTGATCGTCGGGTTGGCGCTCGCGCTTTCGTCGACGGCGATCGGCCTGCAGACGCTG
>DATAVJ010000032.1:0-4783 GCA_036267795.1 Rudaea sp. | reverse complement strand
CATTAGGGGATGTGCAGTGGGGCCATTTCAGCATGGCGGCCCTGGTGCGCAGTCCGGATTTCGTGCAAGCGGCGGCATGATCGCCGAGGCATAAGCAAATGCAGTCAAGGGGTGAGTTATGAGTGTCACAACCGGTGCGATCGGCGGTAAAGAGCGAACAGGCGCGAATACGCTCCTCGTCGTTCTGTTGATAGTTTCGATCCTGTTCGCAGTGGCGGACTTCGGATTTCTGACGTACTACGCGACGCAAGATGCCAAGGCATCCGCGCTGGTCACGAAAATCCAGGTGCTGTCGCAGCAGTTGTCGAAAGTGGCCAACGACGCCGCGGGCGGCAACATCGACGCGTTCAAGAGTCTGGAACAGACGCGCAACTCGATCGACGATCTGCTCAACAAGTTGAAGAAAGGCGATCCGACCACCGGCATGCAGGGTTACGCCAATTCCGGCGCTGCGACGCAGATCGCCGATCTCGACAAGGCATGGGCGCCGCTCAATACGAACGCAACCAAGATTCTCGACAGTAAAGAGCAAGTGCTGAACACCGCGTCGACCGCCGCGGATTTCAACAGCAAGATGCCCGTGCTCAATTCGCGCATGGAAGAAGTCGTGAAGATTCTCGCCGAGCGCAACGGCTCGCCGACGCAGGTGCAGATTTCCTCGCGCGAAATGTTGCTGGCCGACCGCATGCAGCGCCGTGTGCAATCGATCCTGCAGGGCGGCGAAGAAGCGCAATCCGCCGCCGACGGTTTGCAGCGCGACGCGCAATTCTACGGTGCGGTGCTCGCCGGCTTGATCAGCGGCAATCCTGATCTGAACATTCGCGCGATGGACAACGCCAACGCCAAGACGATTCTCGCGGAAATCAACGAAAGCTGGACCGCGCTCGTTGCCGATCCGGTGAAAAAACTGCTCGATTCCGCATCCGCGTTGCAAGACGTGAAGCAAGCCGCCGACCAGGCGTCCATCGACTCGCAAAGCATGCTGCTGAAAGCCGATCCGGTTTCCGCGCGTGTCGGCGAATTGCATAGCAGCCGTCCGTTCCCGAATCTGGTGCTCGGTGCCGTGGCTGCGGCGCTCGCGATTTTCCTCGTGGTGCTGATCGTCGCGAGCCAGATTCGCGGGCAGCGTCAACGCTATCAAGTGACCGCCGAACTGAATCAGCGTAATCAGGAAGCCATTTTGCGGTTGCTGGACGAAATGGGATCGCTCGCAGAAGGCGACCTCACCGTCCGCGCCACGGTTACCGAAGACATCACGGGTGCCATCGCGGACTCGGTGAACTTCGCTGTCGAAGCGTTGCGCTCACTGGTCACGACGATCAACGACACCGCGATGCACGTGTCGACGTCCGCGCAGGAAACGCAGGCCACTGCCATGCACCTCGCCGAAGCGGCCGAACATCAGGCGCAACAGATTACGTCGGCCTCGGCGGCGATCAATGAAATCGCCGTGTCCATCGACGAAGTGTCGAAGAACTCCGCGGAATCCGCGGACGTCGCGCAGCGCTCGGTGCAGATCGCGTCGAAAGGCGCCGGCATCGTGCGCCAGACGATCCAAGGCATGGATTCGATCCGCGACCAGATTCAGGAAACGTCGAAACGTATCAAACGTCTCGGCGAGTCGTCGCAGGAAATCGGATCGATCGTCGAACTGATCAATGACATCGCCGAACAAACGAATATTCTCGCATTGAACGCCGCGATTCAGGCAGCCTCCGCCGGTGAAGCGGGCCGCGGCTTCGCCGTCGTCGCCGACGAAGTGCAACGACTTGCCGAACGCGCTTCGGGCGCGACACGCCGAATCGAAACACTGGTTCAAACCATTCAGGCCGATACGAACGAAGCGGTCACGTCGATGGAACAGACCACCGCGGAAGTGGTGTCCGGCGCACGCCTCGCGGAAGACGCCGGTTTGGCGCTGGGCGAAATCGAAAAAGTATCGAACGATTTGGCGGACCTGATTCAGAACATCTCCGAGGCGGCGCGTCAGCAGTCCGCCGCGGCGACGAATATTTCGGCGACGATGAACGTGATTCAGGAAATCACGACGCAGACCTCGGTCGGCGCAAGCCAGACGGCCGAATCGATCGGCAACCTGGCACAGCTCGCTGCGGACTTGCGCCGATCCGTCGCGGACTTCAAGTTGCCGGCGTAAGCCAGCGCGCGCGGATGCGTCGGTCGACTCGCATGAACACGACTAACGCAGCCGGCGAGCGCTCAGTGAACGCAACCGTGCTTTCATCAAGATTGGTGCTTTCCTCACGATTGGCGCAGGTGGATCTCGATCATGGTGGTCTCCGCCGGCAATTGGTCACCGACGACGCCTATGCCGAGCATGGACGATACGGAATTCCTGCGCTGGGCCGACATGCTCGAGAAGCGCACCGGTGTTGTCGTGCCGCTGACGCGCAAGGCCTTTCTCGTCACCAGCGTGCGCGCGCGGATGCGCGAGACGAATCGCGACAGCTTCGCGGATTATTTCAGCGACCTGCAGAAAGTGCCCGAGGGCGCGATCGAGTGGACCACGCTGGTCGATCGGCTGACCGTCCACGAGACGCATTTTTTCCGGCACATGCCGTCGCTGCAATTCATCGCGGAGCAGTGGCTGCCGAAAGTCGCTGCGCGCGCAATGACGGGTTTGCACGCATGGAGCGTGGGCTGCTCGAGCGGCGAGGAAGCGTACACGCTGGCGATGGTGCTGCATCGGCATCTGCCGGAACGGAAAGGTTCGAAATCGTATTTCGGCGTGACGGCGACGGACGTCAGTCTTCCGGCTTTAGCCGTCGGTCGCACGGGACTTTACCCGGCGAACAAACTGGAAGAGATTCCGCAGGAATATCGCCAGACGTATTGCGAGGAAATGGACGGCGATTCCTTCCGCATCGTGGAACCTTTGCGCAAGCGCGTGGGATTCGCGTCGTTCAATCTTCTGGATGCCGCCACGGCGCCGATGAAACGGCTGGATCTGATTTTCTGCCAAAACGTTCTGATTTATTTCGCGCGCGAACGGCGCCGCGAGTTGCTGGCCGCATTGGCCAATTTGCTCAAACCCGGCGGCCTTCTGATGCTGGGTCCCGGGGAAGTGACGAACTTCGCACATGCGAGATTGCGGCGCGTGGAACATCGCCATGTGCTGGCGTATCTGCGCGACAGTTGAACGAAGCAGTTGAAACGAATCATTTGAGATCAGCGCTATGAAACTCCAAGACGGCATCGACTTCACGACCTTGAACTGGGTCAAACAGGAACTCGACGAGACGCTGAAGCAATCGCGCCAGGCGCTTGAGGCCTATGTCGAAGACCCGGCCGATTCCAGCCTCATGCGCTTCTGCGCCACGTACCTGCATCAGGTGCAAGGCACGTTGCGCATGGTCGAGCTGTATGGCGCGGCGATGGTCGTCGAAGAAATGGAGCGCGTCGCGCTCGCGCTGCTCGACGGCAACGTGAAACCGCAAGACGAAACCTATGCCGTGCTGATGCGCGGCATCGTGCAGTTGCCGGATTACCTGGAACGCTTGCAGAGCGGCCACAAGGACATCCCGATCGTCCTGTTGCCGTTGCTGAACGATCTGCGCGCGACGCGCGGCGAAAAACTGTTGAGCGAATCGGTTTTGTTTTCGCCCGACCTCTCCGCTCCGCTGCCGGCTTCGCCCGAAGCCACCGGCGGCATGCCGGAAATGGAACTGAAATCCGAAGCCGCGCGTTTGCGCACGGCGTTCCAGCTTTCGCTGTTGCGCTGGATTCGCGATGACCAGCCCGCGCTGCAACTCGAACGCCTCACCGGCGTGCTCGACCGCTTGCGTTCCATCTGCACCGAAGAAAATTGCCAACGCCTGTGGTGGGTCGCTTCGGGCGTGCTGGAAAGCGTCGCGTCCGGCGCGCTCGAAACGAACGTGTCGCTGAAATTGCTGTTCGGCAAAGTCGATCGCGAAATCAAACGCCTCGTCGACGGCGGCGAAGCGAGTTTCCGCAACGCGCCGCCCGTAGAACTGGTCAAGAATCTTCTGTATTACATCGCGCACTCCGCCGCGCCCGGTTCGCGCGCGGTCGAGATCCGCGAAACGTACAAGCTCGACACCTTGCTGCCCAGCGAAAAAGAACTCGCACACGCCAAAGGTTCGATCTCCGGCCACAACCGCACATTGCTCGACACCGTCTCTTCCGCGATCAAAGACGATCTGATGCGCGTGAAGGAAGCGCTCGATATTTTCCTGCGCTCGCAGAACGGCGATCCCGCCGATCTGATGGCGCAAGCCGACGTGCTCGATCGCGTCGGCGATACGCTCGGCATGCTGGGCCTGGGCGTACCGCGCCGCGTCGTGCTCGATCAACGCAAGATCGTCGAGGAAATCGGCAACAAGACACGCGCCGCAGACGAAAGCGCGCTGCTCGATGTCGCCGGTGCGCTGCTTTATGTCGAAGCTTCGCTCGACGACCACATCGAACGCCTCGGCGCCGACACCTCGACCGAAGCCGAATCGCGCCCCGGTCAGGAACTGGAATTGCCGAAGGCCGAGGTGCGCAAGATTCTCGACGCGCTGATGAAGGAAGCGTCGGTCAACATCACGCAGGCGAAACAGGACATCGTCGCCTTCATCGAATCGCCGTGGGATCACGCGCGCGTCGAACCGATTCCGCGCCTGCTCGAGGAAATCGCCGGCGCATTGCGCATGCTGAATCTGTCCGAGTCCGCGCAATTGATGAACGGCATCGTCCGTTTCGTCGAAGTGGAATTGCTGCGCCATCGCCGCGTGCCGACGGTGGAACAAATGGACAAGCTCGC
>DATAVJ010000031.1:0-5855 GCA_036267795.1 Rudaea sp. | reverse complement strand
TCGTATTCCGCTTTCAACATGTCGTCGCTGATCGGCGTCGATTTCTGATATTCCGCGAATGCCGCATCGGCGACACCTTTAAGCCGTTCGGCCTCCACCGCCGCCTGGAACGGTTCGCTTGACGCAAACGATTCGTGCTGCACGGCTTGCGCGACGAGCACTTCGTCCGTGATCAAATCGAGCGCCTGTTCGCGTTGCTGCGGATTTTCCAGATGCAAGTTGTGCTGGCGCGCCACGCTTTCCAGCAACGATTGGGGAACCTTCGCGCCGTTCACTGTTTCCGCTGCCGGACCGGTGGCCGACATCTGAACGGCATCGCCGCTCGATGCGCCCTGCTGCGAACAGGCTGCAACCGTCGCGATGCATGCCGCCAACATCAGTCTTTTATACATTTGCATTCTCATTTTTTGCATGTCCATTGTCTTTGGCTTCTTCCGGCGCGCGCGCATCCATGGCGAGCGCGTGGATATCCTTCGTCATCATATCGCCCAGCGCCGCGTAAACCATGCGATGGCGCGCCAATGCCGGCTTGCCCGAGAACGCCGCCGCGACGATGCGCACGCGAAAGTGTCCGCGTCCGTCCTTTGCACCTTCGTGACCGCGATGGCGGTGGCTCTCGTCCTCGACATCGAGCTGCGTCGGCGATAGTTCCCGCGCAAGCAGTTCGCGAATGCGCTCGATGCGCGATGTCACGGCAGAACCTTGCGGAATGGTTTGACGCTGACGTCGGCATAAACGTCCGCCGCAACGTACGGATCATTTTTCGCCCACCGATTCGCCGCGTCGAGATCCTCGAATTCGGCAACGATAAGGCTGCCTGAAAAACCGGCCGGGCCCGGATCTTCCGCGTCGATGGCGGGAAACGGACCGGCGAGCAGGAGACGTCCGGCATTCTTCAAATCATTCAGCCGCGCCACGTGCGCGGGCCGTGCTCCCAGGCGCCGCTGCAGGCTGTCTTTCTTGTCGGTTGCGTAAATCGCGTACCACATGGCGTGTCCTCGTTCGATTGCCGAATATGGTAACGGATCGATACGGGCTTGGCGCGGAAACGGTCGCGTGCTAGCGTCCGCGCGCATGCTGGAAACACTTTTCGTCAAGGATTTCGCGATCGTCGGCGAGGCCGATATCGCGTTCTCGAATGGCCTGACCGTCGTCACCGGCGAAACGGGCGCGGGCAAGTCGTTGATGGTCGATGCGCTGCTTCTGTTGTCAGGCCAGCGCGCGGACGCAGGGGTCGTCCGGCACGGTGCCGAGCGCGCGGAATTGATGGCGCAGTTCTCGCTCGCGCGCGCGGACGCGGCGCGCGCGTGGCTCGTCGAAGAAGCGTTCGACGATGGCGACGCGTGTCAACTGCGCCGCGTCATTCGCAGCGAAGGTACATCGCGTGCGTGGATCAATGGTCGTCCGGCGACGCTCGCGCAACTGCAATCGCTTGCGACGCTACTGATCGAAATTCACGGACAACACGAACATCAGGCGTTGCTTGACAGGTCGAGCCAGCTCGATCTGCTCGATGCGTTCGGCAATCACGACACGCTGCGCGCGGACGTGGGGAATGCCGCGCGCAAGTGGTCGGACATCGATGCGCACATGCGCGAACTCGGTGCCGAGCAGGATCATTCCGATCGGATCGCGCTGCTCGAACATCAAGTGGACGAGTTGGACAAACACGCACTGAGCATCGCGGATTTCGATGCGCTCAATGAAACGCACAAGCGCCTCGCCAATGCCGGTTCGCTCATGCAAGGCAGCATGGCGCTGGCCGAATCGCTCGACGGCGACAGCGAGTTCGCCGCGTTGCGCAGCGTCACGCGCGCGCAAAACGAAATCGTGCGCTTGAGCGATCTCGATCCCCGTCTTCAATCGGCGCGCGAATTGCTGGACGCGGCCGCCATCCAACTCGGCGAGGTGAGCAGCCTCATTGCGCGTTATCGGGACGAACTCGATCTCGACCCAGACCGTCTTGCGGAAGCCGACGCGCAAATTGCGAAGCTGCATGAGCTGTCGCTCAAGCATCGCGTTCCGGCGAATTCGCTCAAGACATTTGCCGACTCGCTGCGTGGCGAACTCGACGATCTACGCGGCGCGGGCGAACGATTGATCGAACTGGAGCGTGCTCGCGTGAAAGCGGCCGAGGATTACACAATCGTCGCATCGGCATTGAGTAAGGCCCGCGAAAAAGCCGCGAAGAAGATCGGCGCAGACGTTACCGCGTTGATGTCCGAACTCGGCATGGCGGGCGGGCGCTTCGTGGCGCAATTGGAAAAAGTGGAAAAATCCGTGCCGGATTTGCAAGGCATGGAACGCGTCGAATTTCTCGTCAGCGCGAATCCCGGCCAGCCGCCGCGTGCGCTGCGAAAAGTGGCATCGGGCGGTGAGCTTTCGCGCATCAGCCTTGCGATCGAAGTGGCCGCGCTTGGGCTCGATCAGATCGGCTGCATGGTGTTCGATGAAGTCGATTCCGGCATCGGCGGCGCGACGGCGGAAGTGGTCGGGCAGAAGTTGCGCCGGCTCGGCGAGAACCGTCAGGTGTTGTGCGTCACGCATTTGCCGCAGGTGGCGGCACAAGGCCATGCGCATTTACGCGTTGCGAAATCCATCGACGCGAAGCGGACGGATGTGACGATCGAGTCGCTGAACGAAAAAACGCGGCGCGACGAAATCGCGCGCATGCTCGGCGGCATCGACATCACGCGCGAGACGCTCGCGCATGCCGATCAAATGTTGAAGACCGGAACGAAAAACAAAAGAGCAAAACAAAGCTCGGCCTAAGATTTCTATCATCGAAGCCTGTGACAACGTTGACGGCGCACAGGAAGTGCGCCGTTCGCCGCAGGCACAGGGATGTGGCTTCGGCGAACACGCCGTACGTGAAGAACAAACGTGCTTTCTTTGGTTACTTTCTTTGCACGGGCAAAGAAAGTGACTCGCTCGCGTAGCGAGTGAAAGCATTTACTCCTCGAGAATGCATAGAACAACGAGCCCGCAGTGCGGAAACGTTGCAAAAGACCGTCGCGCTGCCCCCTCACCCCAACCCTCTTCCCCGCCAGCGGGGGAGAGGGGGAAAGTGCAAAGCTGGGTTCCGGCGTCCGCCGGAATGACCGGCGAAGAGCGACGTGCGAACACGCTAAGATTTTTTGCGCTTCGCCCGCACGTACAGCACGAGACTGTGATCTTCGATCTGATATCCGTATTTGTCGGCGACGTCGCGCTGCAGCTTTTCGATTTCGTCGCTGGTGAATTCGATGACCTTGCCGGTCTCGATATCGACCATGTGATCGTGATGCTTGCCGCGGTCGATTTCGTACACCGCCTGGCCACCTTCGAAGTTGTGTTTCAGCACGAGTCCGGCGGACTCGAATTGAGTCAGCACGCGGTAGACGGTAGCCAGACCGATATCGTCATGATGTTCGAGAAGATTGCGATAAATATCTTCCGCGGTCATGTGTTTACCGTCGGAAGCTTCGAGTATTTCTAGAATACGCATGCGCGGATGCGTGACCTTGAGCCCGGCCTTGCGCAGGTCTTGGGTTTCCATGGCGATCTCCTCGGCGCGTCGTCCCAACCTACGCGGGACAACTAACGTGCTCAAAAGCAGCGTTAGTGTATCATCCGGCGCTTTCCATTCGACGGTGCGTCCATGCAGAAGGTTTTGCGTTTTGCCGCGCTCGCGGCTGCAGGTTTCATCGTGACTGCGTGCAATCCGATTTACACGCTCGATATTCAGCAAGGCAACCTGTTCAGTAAAAATCTGGTCGATTCGCTCAAGCCGGGCATGACGAAACATCAAGTGACGCTCGTGATGGGTTCGCCGTCGATCGTCAATTCGTTCAATCAGAGTCGCTGGGACTACATCTCGACGCTGCGTAAAGGCAACGGCCGGATGGAGCAGAAGGACCTCACGCTGTATTTCGAAAACGATGCGCTGACGCGGATCGAAGGCGACTACTTCGCGGAAAATCCCTACGAGCTGATCAAGGAAGCGACGAAGTACAAGCGCCAATATCCCGACGACAAACGCCCGGACGACGACAAGAAGAAAGCGCCCGATCAAAGCTGAGCACGGCGGCGTCTGGCTTCTTTCGGATCGATCTTGAGGGACCGGTACAGTTCGATGCGGTCGCCGGCGCGAAGCGGGTCGCGAGCCGAAACGATGCGGCCGAAAATGCCGATCGCCGCAGGTTTGAAACCATTGGGCAGCCGCGCGGAAATTCCACTGGCGCGAATGGCATCGTCGACCGTCGACATGGGATCGATATCGATCGGTATTTCGATCTGCAATTGCGGATCGGCATAAATCACGCTGACGCGAATCGACTCACCCATACATTCGATCCGCTTCGGCGCAGAATTCGTCGACCATGCGGTCGGCCAGTTTCTGGAATCCTGTGCGCATGATCGGCGCCATCAATACGCCGGCGTAGTCGAAATCCAGCGCGAGCGAGACTTTGCAACCGCCTTCGCCCAGCGGCAAAAAATTCCACGTTCCGGAAAGATGCCGGAAAGGACCATCGACCAGTTTCATTGCGATTTCGGCCGGCGGCGTCAATGTGTTGCGCGTCGTGAACGATTGCGTCAAACCGGCAACGCGAAGTTCCAGCCGCGCGGTGATGTGCGAATCGTCCTGATCGGCCACCTGCGCGTCGGCGCACCATGAGAAACGGCGCGGATAGGAATCGACGTCGTTGACCAGTGCGAACATGTGCTCGGCGCTGTGCTTGACGATGGCGCTGCGGCGAATCTTGATCACGGACGGCTCCCACCACATGCGCGCGGCAAGGACGCGCACGGCATAATACTGACATGAACAAAGCGAAAGAAAAAAAATCCGCCGGCGACTCGACCATCGCGCTGAACAAGCGCGCGCGCCATGAATATCATATCGAGGAACGCTACGAAGCCGGGCTTTCGCTGCAAGGCTGGGAAGTGAAAAGCTTGCGCGCCGGACGAATCAACTTCGGCGACTCGTACGCGATCGTGAAGAACGGTGAACTGTATTTGTTCGGCGCATCGATTCCGCCGTTGATTTCCACATCGACGCATGTCGTCGCCGACGATCGCCGTACGCGCAAATTACTTCTGCACAAAGCGGAAATCGACAAGTTGCTGGGCGCCGTGGAACGCAAAGGCTACACACTCGTTCCGACGGCGATGTACTGGAAACACAATCGGGTGAAAGTCGAGATCGGCTTGGCCAAAGGCAAACAGGATCACGATAAACGCGCGACAGAAAAGGAACGCGATTGGCAGCGCGAGAAACAGCGCGCGATGCGCGCGAAGAATCCGGTCGGCTGAACGCTATTTATCGTTGACGCCGGCACGCACGAGATATTGGCCGGATTTTTCATCGCGCTCCAAATCCAGAACATCGGCCTTTTTCGCCGCTTCCAGCAACGCCTTGAACGATTTGAATCCGTAATAACTTTCGTTGAATCCCGGCTTGCGGCGTTTCAGCGCCTGTTTGACCATCGACGCCCATAATTTTTCTTCCTCGCCGCGCTCGGCGAACAGCGCATCGACCGTTTCTTCCAGCAAATCGAGCGCTTCCTGTTTCTTGTCCGACTCGGTTTTGGGTTTCGGAGTCGCCGACGCAGGCGCGGATTTTCCTTCCGGCTTGATTTTCGGCGCACGCCTGGTCTGCTGCGCGCGCACGAGATCGTCGTAGTAAATGAATTCGTCGCAATTGGCGATCAGCAGATCAGATGTGGAATTTTTAACGCCGACGCCGATGACCGTTTTGTCGTTCTCGCGCAGCTTGCTAACCAATGGCGAAAAATCCGAATCGCCGCTGATGATGACGAACGTATCGACGTGTGCCTTTGTGTAGCAGAGATCGAGCGCGTCGACGACCATGC
>DATAVJ010000030.1:0-29935 GCA_036267795.1 Rudaea sp. | reverse complement strand
CCGGTTTGCCTGGGAACCGGCGGAGTATACTTTTCCCATCCGCCGTCGAACGCCTGCCCACGCGCGTGTTCGAGCGAAACGAGCCGCTTCGCCGCGCCGCGATCCTTGTGGCGTTCGCGGATATCCGCGTACTCGGCGCGGATTTTCTCCATGAAGGCGTCGACGAGTTCCTTGCTAATCAGCGATTGCGCCACGCCCACGGCACGCGATGCGTCTTTCACCCAGACAGTCGGCGCTTTGTAATGCGGTTCGATTTTCAGCGCGGTATGCGCGCGCGATGTCGTCGCACCGCCGATCAGCAGCGGCACGTGAAACTCCTGACGCTGCATCTCTTTCGCGAAATGGCTCATCTCTTCCAGCGATGGCGTGATCAGGCCGGATAGTCCGATCATGTCGGCCTTTTCCGATCTCGCCGCGTCGAGAATTTTCTGCGCCGGAACCATCACGCCGAGATCGATGACGTCGAAATTGTTGCAGCGAAGAACAACGCCGACGATGTTCTTGCCGATGTCGTGCACGTCGCCTTTCACCGTCGCGATCACGATCTTGCCATTGGATTTGTGGACTTCGCCCGACCGCAGTTTTTCTTCTTCGATGTACGGAATGAGATAGGCGACGGCCTTTTTCATCACGCGCGCGGATTTCACCACCTGCGGCAAAAACATCTTGCCCGCGCCGAACAGATCGCCGACGACGTTCATGCCGTCCATGAGCGGACCTTCGATCACATCGAGCGGGCGCGTGGACAGCGCGCGCGCTTCTTCGGTGTCGGCTTCCACGTATTGATCGATGCCGTGTACCAGCGCGTGACTCAGTCGCGCGCGCACCGGCAGGTCGCGCCACGCATGATTCTCGACGATGGCTTCGCCTTTCTTGCCCTTGTAGCGTTCGGCGATTTCCAGCAACCGCTCCGTACCGTCGGCGCGGCGATTCAGCACGACGTCTTCGACGCGGTCGCGCAACTCCGCATCGAGATCGTCGTAGATCGGCAGTGCGCCGGCATTGACGATGCCCATGTCCATGCCGGCCTTGATCGCGTGATACAGGAACACGCTGTGGATCGCCTGCCGAACCAGTTCGTTGCCGCGGAACGAAAACGACACGTTCGAAACCCCGCCCGAAACATGGCAATGCGGCAGGGTGCGTTTGATTTCCCGCGTCGCCTCGATGAAATCGACGGCGTAGTTGTTGTGCTCCTCGATGCCGGTCGCGATGGCAAAGATATTCGGATCGAAGATGATGTCTTCCGGTGGAAATCCGATTTCCTGCGTCAGCAGTTTGTAGGCGCGTGTACAAATTTCCACTTTGCGCGCTTTTGTATCGGCCTGTCCCTGCTCGTCGAACGCCATCACGACGACGGCTGCGCCATACGCGAGCACTTTGCGCGCGTGCTCGAAGAAAATTTCCTCGCCTTCTTTCAACGAAATGGAATTGACGACGCCTTTGCCCTGCAGACAGCGCAAGCCTGACTCGATCACCGTCCACTTCGATGAATCGACCATCACCGGTACGCGCGCGATGTCGGGCTCGGCGGCGATGAGGTTGAGGAATTTCGCCATCGCCATTTCGGAATCGATCAGACCTTCGTCCATGTTCACGTCTAAAATTTGCGCGCCGTTGGCCACTTGTTGGCGCGCCACGTCCACTGCCTGGTCGTAGCGGTCATCCTTGATCAGTTTCTTGAACTGCGCCGAACCGGTGACGTTGGTGCGTTCGCCGATGTTGACGAACAGCAGCTCGGGCGTGATGACGAGGGGTTCGAGACCGGAAAGTCGGGTATATCGGGGCGTGGTCATTTTTATTCTTGTCATTCCAGCGAAAGCTGGAGTCCAGCCCTTGTACAGTTTGCGAAAAAAAGCTCGATCCCAGCTTTCGCCGGGATGACAACGGAGAGAGTCATGCCGCGATTTCCGACTGCTTCAGCAACTCGCGCGGCTTCACGTCACGCACCGCCTCGGCGATGGCGCGGATGTGAGCGGGTGTCGTGCCACAGCAACCTCCGACGATATTGACGAGGCCGCTCGTCGCGAACTCGCCGATGGTCTTGGCCATCTGTTCCGGCGTTTCGTCGTATTCGCCGAAGGCATTCGGCAAACCGGCGTTCGGATGCGCGCTGACGTAGCATTCGGCGATCTGGGAAAGCGCATCGACATACGCGCGCAGCTCCGTCGCGCCGAGCGCGCAATTGAGTCCGATCGACAACGGCCGGACATGCCGCAGCGAATAGTAAAACGCTTCGGCCGTCTGTCCCGACAAGGTGCGGCCGGACATATCGGTGATCGTGCCGGAAATCATGATCGGCACGCGCGCGCCGCGTCGCTTGAACTCCTCGCCGACGGCGAACAGCGCCGCTTTCGCGTTGAGCGTGTCGAAGATCGTCTCGACCATGAGCACGTCGGCGCCGCCATCGAGCAATCCGCGCGTCGCTTCGCGATAGCTGGTATCGAGTTCTTCGAAATTCGTGTTGCGGAATCCGGGATTGTTCACGTCCGGCGAAATCGATGCGGTGCGGCTGGTCGGACCGAGCACGCCGATGACGAAGCGCGGTTTGTCAGGCATGCCTTTATTGGATTCACATGCTTCGACGGCTACGCAACTTTCGCGCGCAAGTCTCGCGCCGTCGCGGTTGAGTTCATAGACCAGATGTTCGAGGTGATAATCGGCCTGGCTGACCGACGTCGAGTTGAAGGTGTTGGTCTCGAGCATGTCCGCGCCGGCATCGAGATAGGCGGTGTGCACGGCCTTGATGATGTCGGGACGCGTCAACGTGAGCAGGTCGTTGTTGCCTTTCAGATCGCACGCTGTGCCGTGTGCGTGGTGCGAATCGCAGCCGCTGGAAAAGCGTTCGCCGCGATAGCCGGATTCGTCGAGCTTGTAGCTCTGCAGCATGGTGCCCATGGCGCCGTCGATGACGAGGATACGTTGCTTCAGCGCGTCGAGAAGCATCTGTGTGCGCGCAGCGTTGAGCCAGGGAAGGTTATTCATTCGCGCGATCCTTGCCGTAGCTCGTCTTTCGCTGGAATGACAAGCACAAAGAAATTGTAATTTTCATCGTGTCGGTTTCCTTGCCAACAAACTCAAAACTTCGAAATGCGGTTTGCGCCGCTCGCGCGTGATCGGTTCGCAATTGATGACTTTCAATCCCGCTTTCTGCGCGAACTCGCGCAGCTCGTCGACTTTGAAGCCCAGGTTGCGGTGATCGAACGGTTCGACGGCTGTGCGGTGCGCGTGATGGCCGAGCGTCGTGGCGAGCAGCCGTCCGCCCGGCTTCAGCGCGCGCGCCGCTTCGGCGACCGCTTTGACGGGCCGTTCGCTATAGGTGAGGGCATGCATCAATAAAACCAGATCGAAACGGCGTGCGCCGATATCCAGCGCGTGCATGTCGCCGAGCTTCACGTCGACGTTCTTGAATGGCCTGAGCCGCGATTTCGCCGCCGCGACCACGCGTTCGCTGGCATCGAAACAGAGAATCGAATTCGAATGCGGCGCGAGCAATTCGGCCAGTACGCCATCGCCGGACGCGATGTCGAGAACATCGCCGCAATCGAGCAGGCTCGTCGTCGCGCGCGCGAATGCTTCCCACGTGCGGCCAGGCGAATAGTGCCGTTCCATGTCGCCGGCCACGCTGTCGGCCCATCCTTCGGCGCGGGCGCGCTGTGCGAGGATCGTCGGCAGGCGGCGCGCGTCTTCGGCAATCAATCCGTCGTTGACGTTGGCGCGCAATGCTTCGAGCAACGCGGCGGATTTGCCGTCGAGTTCGGTGTTGCAGCGATAATAGGCGGACACGCCCGCGCGGCGGTCGCGCACGAGATCGGCGTCCTTGAGTTTTGCCAGGTGCGTCGATACGCGCGGCTGGGCCAGATGCAGTACCGTGGAAAGTTCGGCGACCGTCAATTCTTCGCGCTCGAGCAACGCAAGCAGGCGCACGCGGGTGGGGTCGGCCAGTAACCGAAGAAGCGCCGATGTGGCGGCAAGATCCAACGTGTATCCTTCCATCTTGATTGAGAGATAAATGGTACGCGGAAGGACACTGAGCGTCAACGATTCAGGGCAGGCTCACGCCGTGAACTCGAATGTGGCGAACGTGGTCGAATGCGCGATTTCGGAGGAATCGAATTGATCAGGGAATGGGCGAGTCGATGCGTGTTTGCAGCGGTTTGTGCGTTGTCCGCACCGGCCGCGAACGCCATCGAACTCGATGCGCTGAGCAAATATTGGACGGCCGACGCATCGCACGTTCCGTATCGCGCCATCGAAACACCGGGCCGCGTCGGCGGCGAACGCGTGCCGCTCATCGTATTCCTGCACGGCGACTATCAAGACGGCACGAACAACGAAACGCAGCTCGGCGGCTATGGCAACGGATCGTTGGAACTGGTCGACGCCGCGATCCGCAATCACGTTCCGCTGGTGTACATCGCGCCGGAAACGACGAACGCGTATTGGCCGCCGCCGCGCGTGGCGGCGGTCATTGCCGATGCGCTGAAGCAGTTCCCGGACGTCGATGCGCGCCGCATTTATCTCACCGGTATTTCCGATGGCGGCACAGGTGTCTGGGACGCGCTCAAGACGTGGCCGCGCTGTTTCGCCGCCGCCGTGCCGATGTCGGGCATGACGGAGTTGAGCGGGCTTGCTTCGATAACCGCTGTGCCGGAATGGGTTTTCCATGGCGCCAAGGACAACGACACGAACGTGGAAACCGGATATGGCGGCGCGATGGTCGGCTCGCGTGCGGTCGTGCGCGAACTGCGCGCGCTGGGCGGCACGCCGAAGTACACCGAATACGCCGACGAAATGCATGTGATCTGGCAGCACGCGTACGGCACGCGCGAATTGCTGCCGTGGATGCTGGATCAGAAACTGCCGCGCAACGCGTGCGATTTTTCCGCGCTGCCGCCGGCGGGTAGGCTGGCGCGTTAGAATACGGGCACCGCATATTTCTCATTCCCGCGAAAGCGGGAATCCAGTGACTTTTATCTTTCGAAAGATCCAAGACGCTGGATCCACGCTTTCGCGGGAATGACGGACAAAAACTGGGAGCTCCCATGGATTTCGGATTCACCGAAGAACAACTGCAGATTCAATCCATCGCGCGCGATTTCGCACAGAAGCGCATCGCCCCTGTCGCGGCGGACTTCGACAAATCCGGCGAGTTCCCGCTCGAGAACATCAAGGAGATGGGTCAGCTCGGCCTGATGGGCATCGAAGTGCCGGCCGAGTACGGCGGTGCGGGCATGGATTCGATCGCGTACGCGCTCGCCATGATCGAAATCGCGGCGGCAGACTGCGCGCATTCGACGATCATGTCGGTGAACAACACGCTGTATTGCAACGGGCTGCTCAAGTTCGGCAGCGAGGAACAGAAATATAAATACGTCAAACCGATCGCCAGCGGCGAAGCCATCGGCGCGTTCGCACTGACCGAACCGCAATCCGGTTCGGACGCCACCGCCATGCGTTGCCGCGCGGTAAAGCAGGCGGACGGCAGCTTCATCATCAACGGCAAGAAAAGCTGGATCACGTCGGGTCCGGTCGCAAAGTATATTTTGCTGTTTGCGATGAGCGATCCGGACAAGCATGCGCGCGGCGTTACCGCTTTCATGATCGACACGGCGCGCGACGGATTTCACCGCGGCAAGACCGAGCCGAAACTCGGCATCCGCGCATCGGCGACGTGCGAAATCGAGTTCACCGATTACCACGCGCCGGCGGCCGACGTGATCGGCGACATCGGCCACGGATTCAAGATTGCGATGGGCGTGCTCGACGCGGGCCGCATCGGCATCGCGTCGCAGGCCGTCGGTCTGGCGCGCGCCGCGTACGAGGCGACGTTGACCTACGCGCGCGATCGACAGGCGTTCGGCCAATCCATCGGATCGTTCCAGATGATCCAGCAGAAAATCGCGGACATGAAATGCAAACTCGACGCGTCGCAACTGCTTACGTTGCGCGCGGCGTGGACGAAGCAACAGGGCGTCCGTTTCTCCACCGAGGCGGCCGTTGCCAAGCTTACCGCGTCGGAATCGGCGATGTGGATTACGCACCAGGCCGTGCAGATTCACGGCGGTATGGGTTATTCGAAAGAGATGCCGCTGGAGCGGTATTTCCGCGATGCGAAGATCACCGAAATCTATGAAGGCACGAGTGAAATCCAGCGGCTCGTCATTTCGCGGAACGAGACGGGGTTGCGTTAATTCGAATGCAAAATTCGCATAGGAATACGCTTCGCAGGAGTTATAAACGATCGGATTTTCCGAACGGTTTCGTTCGCGGAAAATATGCTTTGCGTCTCCGCGAAGCTCAAGCTCGTGCAATCGTCTCCAACACGCAGGTCGCAAGAGTCGAACCGGTTAGCAAGTGATCGCGGTGCTGCACTGCACGAGAGGTAAATGACGCTCCGTCACGCCCCGTTGCGGGTGGTTATTAGCATGCCCCGGCGCTATCCTAAGCGCCCCTCGAAAACGCGTTTTTCGGAACCCTTTTCATGAATGCCCAGCCGATTCCCGCCGCCAGCGCGGTCGATCCTATTTTGCAGCAACTCAAACAACGTCTCGGCGCCGCGCAAGGCGATCAGGCACAGGTTTTCGCCTGCCATTTTTTCAAACGGGTGAGCGACGAAGACATCGCCTCACGGCCGGTCGAAGCGTGGACGGCGGTGATCGCCGGACTTTTCGAATTCGTGCGCGTGCGCAAACCCGGCACGCCGCGCGTCCGAGTGTTCAATCCGACGTCCGCGCACGACGGTTACGACTCGCACAGCACGGCGATCGATATCATCACCGACGACATGCCGTTCCTCGTCGATTCGGTGAGCATCGCGCTCTCGCATGCCGGACTGCAGGTGCATTCCGTGGTGCATCCGGTTTACAGCATCGAGCGCGATCCGGGCGGACACATTCTCAACCTGAGCGCCGAGGGCGGCAAAGGCAAGACCGAATCGCTGATGCATTTCGAAGTCGACCGCATCGCCGAAGCCGGCGAGCGCTCGCGTGTGGAAAAGACGATCGCGGCGACATTGGAAGACGTCGCGCAAAGCGTGAGCGACTGGCGCGCGATGCGCGACAAGATGATCGCCATCGCCGACGACATGGCCAAACAGAACATACCCATCGGCGCAGACGATGTCGCCGAGGCGCAGCATTTCCTGCGCTGGGCGGCGGACGATAATTTCACTTTTCTCGGTTATCGCGAATACAAAGTCGGTGTGCAGAACGGCGAAGAAGTGCTGCTGGCTGTGGATGGATCGGGTCTCGGCATTTTCCGCGGCGGCGAGCGTTCGGTCGCGCCGCGTTCGCTGAAATCGCTGGCGGCGAAAGATCTGCCGCTCTCCGGAGCACTCGACGCCATTATCCTCACCAAGACGAACGCGCGGTCCAGCGTGCATCGCCCCGGCTACATGGATTACATCGGCGTGCTCAAGTTCGACGACAACGGCGTGGCCGTCGTCGAACAACGATTCCTCGGATTGTTCGCCTCCGGCGCGTACACGCGCAGGCCATGGGAAATCCCGCTGGTGCGGCAAAAATTCGACACGGTGATGAAACGTTCCGGCCTGCGCCGCGATTCGCATTCCGGCAAGGCGCTGCGCAATATCCTCGAAACCTTGCCGCGCGATGAACTTTTCCAGGCGGGTGAAGACGAGTTGTTCCAGACGGCAACCGGCATCATGCAGTTGCAGGGACGGACGCGCTCGCGCCTGTTCGTCCGGCGCGACAAATACGGCCGTTTCTTTTCGTGTCTCGTCTACATTCCACGCGATCGATTCACCACCGACGTCCGCGAGAAAATCGAGTCGCTGCTGAAGCAGGCGTTTCATGGCGAACGCGTCGATTCCGCGATCCAAGTCGGCGAATCGCCGCTGGCTCGGTTGCATTTGATTGTCCGTCCGCGTCTCGGCGAAAAACCCGCTTATGAACATGCCGATCTGGAAACGCGCATCGCCAATGTCGTGCGCAACTGGCATGACAGCGTGCGCGATGTATTGACGGCCGAGGTGGGCGAACAGGAAGGCGCCGCGCTGGCGAATCGTTATGCGAAGTCGCTGCCTGCCGGCTACGTCGAAGAAGTATCGCCCGAATCCGCCGCGGCGGACGTGCGCGCGTTCGCGACGCTGCAAGGCGACGACGACATCCGCATGTCGCTTTACGAGGATCCGCGCGACCGCAGCCTGCGCTTCAAGGTGATCCATTTCGGCGAACCGATTCCGTTGTCCGACGCATTGCCGATGTTGGAGAACATGGGCCTGAAGATGCTCGCCGAGCACGTGTATACCTTGCAGCAAGACGATCGTCCGCTGACCGTGCACGATTTCGAAGTGCGCGCCAGCTCGACGATGAATTTCGATCTTTCGCACGTGCGCGACCGTTTCGAAGCCGGCTTCGAAGCCGTGTGGCGCGGCCAGGTGGAAAGCGACAGCTTCAATCAACTGATGCTGTCGGCGCAACTCGAATCGCGCCAAGTCGCCGTGCTGCGCGGTCTGTGCAAATACATGCTGCAGACCGGCGTGCCGTTTTCGCAAACATACATGGAAGAGACGCTCAACCGGTATCCGCTCATCGCGGGATTACTGGTCGAATTGTTCGAGGCTCGGCTCGATCCGAACCGCGAAGATGCAGGGCGCACCGTCGAAGAAGGCGCGAAGAAGCGTCTGCGCAAGCAACTGGAAACGTTGCTCCCGGACGATGTGGCAAAATCCCATTCTGGAATTGTGGACAACCTTGTCAACGCGCGCAGCGAGTCGCGTGAAGCACAGCAACACGCCATCGTCGGATTGCTCAAGATCCTGCTCGACGGCGTCGCCAGCATCGACGAAGACCGCATCCTGCGAGGCTGGCTCGGCGTGATCCAGGCGACGTTGCGCACCAGTTTCTATCAGACGCCCGGCGGCAAGCCTCGCGAATACATCAGCTTCAAGTTCGATCCGTCGCGCGTGCCGGATTTGCCGAAACCGAAACCGTACCGCGAAATTTTCGTCTACGCACCGCGTGTGGAAGGCGTGCATTTGCGTTTCGGACCTGTCGCGCGCGGCGGCTTGCGCTGGTCGGACCGCCGCGAGGATTTCCGCACGGAAGTGCTCGGTCTCGTCAAGGCGCAGATGGTGAAGAACACCGTCATCGTGCCGGTGGGTTCGAAGGGCGGATTCTTCGTGAAGCGTCCACCGGTCCTGGGCGACCGCGATGCCATCCTCGCCGAAGGCGTGGCCTGCTATCGCCTGTTCATCAACGGATTGCTCGACATCACCGACAATCTGGTCGACGGCAACGTCGTGCATCCGCAACTTTGCGTGCGGCATGACGGCGACGATCCGTATCTCGTCGTCGCGGCCGACAAGGGCACCGCCACGTTTTCCGACATCGCCAATGCCGTCAGCGCCGAACACGGATATTGGCTGGGCGACGCATTCGCGTCCGGCGGCTCCGTAGGCTATGACCACAAAGCGATGGGCATTACCGCGAAAGGCGCGTGGGAGTCGGTGAAACGTCATTTCCGCTCGATGGGCCGCGATTGCCAGACGGAGGATTTCACGACGGTCGGCATTGGCGACATGTCCGGCGACGTGTTCGGCAACGGCATGCTGTTGTCGCGGCATACGCGGTTGTTGGCCGCGTTCGATCACCGCCACATTTTCCTCGATCCGAATCCGGATGCGGAAAAGACATTCGTCGAGCGCGAACGCATGTTCAAATTGCCGCGTTCGTCGTGGGCCGACTACGATCCGAAAGTCATCAGCAAAGGCGGCGGCGTGTTCCCGCGCAGCGCGAAATCGATTGCCGTGTCGCCGGAAATCCGCGCGGTGCTCGGCATCGAAGGCGATGCCGCCTCGATGTCGCCGAATGAACTGATGCGCGCCATCTTGCGTGCACCCGTCGATCTGTTGTGGAACGGCGGCATCGGCACGTACGTGAAAGCGGAAAGCGAGACGAGCGCCGACGCGGGCGACCGCGCCAACAATGCGATCCGCCTGAACGGCCGTGATTTGCGCTGCAAGCTGGTGGGCGAGGGCGGCAATCTCGGCTTCACGCAGCGCGGCCGCATCGAAGCGGCGTTGAACGGCGTGCTGCTCAACACGGACTTCATCGACAACTCGGCCGGCGTCGACACGTCCGACCACGAAGTCAACATCAAGATCCTGCTCAACGATGCCGTGCAGCGCAACGAGCTGACCTACGACGCGCGCAACAAACAACTCGCGGCGATGACGGACGAAGTCGAACGCCTCGTACTGCTCGACAACTATCGCCAGAACCAGGCGATCAGCCTGATGGAGCGCATGTCGGTGTCGCGGCTGGGCGCCAAACAGCATTTCATCAAGACGCTGGAATCCGAAGGTCTGCTCGACCGCGCCCTGGAATTCCTGCCCTCCGATGCAGAGTTCGCCGAACGCAAGGCGCGCGGAACGGGTTTGACGCGTCCCGAACTTTCTATACTTTTATCGTATTCCAAAATTGTACTTTTCCAGCAACTGCTCGACTCCGACGTTCCGGAAGACAGTTTCCTGTCGAAAGAACTGCGCCGCTATTTCCCCGGACCGTTGCAGGAGAAATACGCCGAGCACATGGAGCGGCATCGGCTGAAGCGCGAGATCATCGCCACGGCGGTGACCAACTCGATGGTCAACCGCATGGGCGCCACCTTCGTGCTGCGCATGGGCGAGGACACGGGCAAAACGCCGGCGCAAGTGGCGCGCGCGTTCAACATCGCGCGCGAAGTGCTTGATGCGCGCGAGATGTGGGCGCAGATCGAAGCGCTCGACGGCAAGGTCAACGGCAACGCGCAGATCGATGCGCTGCTGGTCATCTGGTCCGCGCTGCGCAACCAGACGCGCTGGCTGCTCAATCACACGCAAGCCACGCTCGACATTGCCGCGGCCGTGCAGAAGTATCACGCCGGCATGCGTACGCTGCGCGCCTGTTTGGCCGACGCGATTACGCCGCGCGAACATCAACGCTACGACGCCGACAAAAAACGCTGGATCGACGCCGGCTTCCCCGCATCGCTCGCTTCGGACCTGGCCGTGTTGCCGACGCCGGGTTCCGGCCTGGATATCGTTGCCGTTGCTGCCGAGCACACGCTCAAGATCGAACGCGCGGCGGAAGTGTATTTCGCGCTCGGCGAAGCGCTGCATCTGTCATGGCTGATGGGCAAGATCGAGGAATTGCCGGTCGAGTCGCGCTGGCACGCGCACGCGCGCGGCAGCCTGCGCGACGAGCTCTACAGTCAGCACCGCGCATTGACCGCCCAGGTGCTCGAGCAAAGCGGCAATTCCGGCAAGGGTGCCGAACTGGTCGAAGCCTGGCTCAACCGTGACGATCCGGCATTGAAATTCACGCTCGGCATGTTCGCCGACATGCGCAATCAGGTGATCACCGATTATCCGATCGTTTCGGTGGCGGTGCGCCGTCTCGCGCAGTTGCTGCAGACCGGATCGCCGAGAAGCTGAACGTAGTTCGTGCGGTGGCGCTCGGCGTCGCATAGAATCCAGCGTATGCCCGATCAGCACACATCCATCGCCTTCGTCGCGAGCAAAACCGACGAGGCGCAAAAGGCGCTCGCCGAACTGCGCAAGCGTTACGCCGAAGTGCCCATCGAGCAGGCGCAGGTGATCGTCGCGCTCGGCGGCGACGGCTTCATGCTGCGCACGTTGCACCGCCATTTGGCGCTCGACAAACCCGTGTATGGCATGAAGCTCGGCACCGTCGGCTTCCTGATGAATCAATACGGGCCGAACGATCTCGGCGAACGCCTCGCGCGCGCGCAACCGACGGCACTCAAGCCGCTGGTCATGGAGACGGCGGGCGAGTCCGGCACGTCGACGGTATCGCTCGCATTCAACGAGGTTTCGCTGCTGCGGCAGACCAAACAGGCCGCGCACATTCGCGTTTCGTTGAATGGCGCAGTGAAGATCGAGGAACTGATGTGCGACGGCGTGCTCGTGTGCACGTCGGCGGGGTCGACGGCGTACAACCTGTCCGCGCACGGTCCGATCCTTCCGCTGGGCGCCGACGTGCTGGCGATGACGCCGATCAGCCCGTTCCGGCCGCGGCGCTGGCGCGGAGCTATCCTGCGCGCCGGTACGGAAGTCAAATTCGAAATCCTCGATCCGTACAAACGGCCGGTGAGCGCGACGGCAGATTCCAACGAAATGCGCGACGTCGTCGAAGTGCTGGTCCGCGAATCGCGCGAGAAGACGGTTACGTTGCTGTTCGATCCGGAGCACAATCTCGAGGATCGTATCCTCAACGAGCAATTCGCTTCGTGAGATGCGCGCGCCGATGCATACTTTTTCGCGATTTCTCCTGATTTTCCTGGCGGCATGCACCGCCGCCGCACACGGCGCGCCGATCGATCCCCGCGTCATCGAACAGGCCAATGCCGTCGGCAATAGCGACGCGTTGCTCGTTCTCGGCGATCAGTCCGCTCCCGCGCTTGTGCCGCTGGCTATGGACGCGGATTACCGGGTGCGCCGTCGCGCGCTCGTCGATGCACTGCGCACACGCGCGCAGACGACACAGCGCGAGTTGCGCCTGTGGCTCGACGCGCATGGCATCGCGCATCGCGATTTCTGGATCGCCAACGTCATCGAGGCGCGCGTGCCGCGGACGATGCTGGCCGAACTCGCGCTGCGCAGCGAGTTGCGCCGCGTCGATGCGAATCCCGCCGTGGCAATGCCGCTGCCGCAGCCGGAAATCGCAAAGCCCGCCGCACCCGACGCGCTGCAGAGCGTGGCGTGGGGCGTCGCAAAAATTCAGGCGCCCGCCGTATGGGCGCTCGGTTTCACCGGACAAGGCGTGACGATCGCCGGCGAGGACACCGGCTATCAGTGGAATCATCCGGCATTGCAGCCGCACTACCGCGGCTGGAACGGCAGTGCGGCCGATCATGACTACAACTGGCATGACGCGATCCACGATGCCGTCGGCAACCCCTGCGGCAACGACACGCTCGCTCCATGCGACGACAACGGTCACGGCACACACACGGCCGGCACATTCGCGGGCGACGACGGAGCCGGCAATCAGATAGGCGTGGCACCCGGCGCGAAATGGATCGGTTGCCGCAACATGGATCGGGGCACCGGCACGCCGGCGCGCTACATCGAATGCATGCAGTGGATGCTCGCGCCGACCGATCTTGCCGGCAACAACCCGGATCCCGATCTCGCACCGGATGTGATCAGCAACTCGTGGAGCTGTCCGGAGGCCGCGCCTTCGGACGGTGGTGAGGGCTGCACGCCCGCCGACATCATCGAAAGTGCGGAAGCCAATCTGGTAAACGCGGGAATTCTGTTCGTCGTGGCTGCGCAGAATTCGGGGCCTTCCTGTTCAACCATTTTCGATCCGCCTGGAATTTACGACGAGAGTTTCGTGATCGGCGCAACCGATTCATCCGATGCGCTCGCGGGCTTTTCCTCGCGTGGACCGGTTTTGACCAGCGCGTTGAAACGGCCGGACGTATCGGCGCCCGGTGTCTCGGTTTATTCGTCGATTCCACCCAATACCTACGGCACGAAAAGCGGCACCAGCATGGCCACGCCGCATGTTGCGGGTGCCGCGGCGCTGCTGATGTCGGCGTATCCGAAACTTAAAGGTCGCCCGCGTGCGATCGAAGATATCCTGCGCGCGACCGCGACCCATGCTGTTACCGACCCGACACCGCAAACCTGCGGGGGAACACCGATCACGGCGTGGCCGAACAATATGGCCGGCTACGGGCGCATCGACGTGCTCGCGGCGTATCACGAAGTGATTTTCATGGACGGTTTCGATGGCGGATAGCAAAGCGGCCGATGAGTCCAAGCCGCTGACAGTCGCCATATCGTCGCGCGCCTTGTTCGATCTTTCTGAAAGCCACGATCTTTTCGAGCGCGATGGTCTGGAAGTCTATCGCGGCTACCAGATGGCGCACGAAAACGATCTGCTCCTGCCTGGCATCGCGTTTCCGCTGGTGCAAAAACTGCTGCATCTGAACGAGGCTGCGGCCGCTCAGCCGCGCGTTGAAGTGATATTGCTATCGCGCAATTCCGCCGATACCGGACTGCGCATTTTCAATTCGATCGAACACTACCGGCTCGACATCGCGCGCGCCGCATTCACCGGCGGCGAACCGACATCGCCGTACGTGCATTCGTTCGGCGCCGATCTGTTCTTGTCGGCGAATCCGGAAAGCGTCGCGAGCGCATTGGCTGCCGGTATCGCGGCGGCGACGATCCTGCCGTCGAAGGCACCGGAAACCGCATCGGATCAACTGCGCATCGCGTTCGACGGCGACGCCGTGATCTTCGGCGATGAATCCGAACGTCTGTCGCAGGAACAGGGCATCGACGCGTTTCATCGCCACGAAGTGGAACGCGTCGACGAGCCGCTATCCGGCGGGCCGTTCCGTGGATTTCTCGCGGCGCTGCATCGCCTGCAGGCCGCGTATCCGCCGGGCGATGCGTCACCCATCCGCACGGCGCTGGTCACCGCGCGCTCGGCACCCGCGCACAAGCGCGTCATTCTCACGTTGCGCAGTTGGGGCGTGCGTCTGGACGAGGCGTTGTTTCTCGGCGGACGCAGCAAGGGACCCTTCCTGCAGGCATTCGGCGCGGATATTTTCTTCGACGACTCGCATGTGAATGTGGAGTCGGCGCGGCAACATGTTGCGACAGGCCACGTGCCGCACGGCGTGCGCAACAAGAAATGACGATCGAGCGATTTATCCGACTCGAAGAAACCGACGCGATTCCCGACGCTGCGCGCGCGTTGTTCGAACGCAAATACAAGAACGCGATTCCGGATTTTCCGCATCACATCGTCGCCTACTATCGCGCGGCCGACAGCGCGGAAGTGCCGGCGTGCTACATCCATTTCACCGATTGCGGCGACATCCTTCTCGGCGGCGGCGCCTGCGTGGACGATCGCGTGCTGCGGAAAATGTCGGCAGATGAACGCGGCACGTTGCGGACCGTTGGCGGTATCTATCAGTTCGCGCTGACGTGGTCGGTCCAACATTTCTCCGACCGCTTCGCCGCCGTGTTCGGCTATTGCGGCGATGCGCTGGCCGAACGTGTCGATCGCGCGGCGGGTTTCGAATCGACGGCGTACGACCGGCTGCTTGTGTACTGGACGCGCGAAGTGGATGCAGCGCGTCGGCATCGAATGGTCGAGAAGGCGCAGGCTTTCACGCCTTTCTAGAGCATTTTCGATTTATACAGTTACAGAGTGCCCCCCCATCCGCCCTTCGGGCACCTTCCCCCGCTGCGCAGGGGAAGGGAACAGAAAGCCGTACAAATTGCGATCCTTCTCCCGCTGCGCAGAGGAAGGGAACAGACAAGCCGTACGAATTGCGATCCTTCCCCTGCGCAGCGGGGGAAGGTGGCGGCAGCCGGATGGGGGCGAAGCCGTACGCAGCTGAGTCGAAAGCGCTCTAGTCGTTATTGCTACGTACCACCTGCTGTCATTCCCGCGAAAGCGGGAATCCAGTGCCTTTCGCCTTTTGCGAGCGAACGGAAGATCAAAGTCGCGGGATTCCAGCTTTCGCGGGAATGACGAATTGGCTAGATCGTCGCGGCGCGCAAGATAGCGCGCAGTTCGGTCTGCGATTTCCAGTGATGACCGCAGATGTAGCGCGGCAAATTCCAGCGGTCGCTCTCATCGTGAATCGGTTCGGCGCCATCGCCGAACGCGGCGCGCATGCCGTGCACGTTTTGCAAATCGGGAAAATAATCGCGGCGCAAATAATCGTTCACGTTGCCATACGGATAACAGAACAGCGTCGTCCGCGCCGGCGCAATCGCACTATCGATATAACGCGCCGCCGCGGCGATTTCGGCATCGGCACGCTCGCGATTATCGACGGGAAAAAACGAGCCGCGTTGCATGCCGTCGATGCCCGGCAGCGGAATCGATGCGTGGTTGTGGTCGAAGCTGTGGTTCTCGATGGCGATGCGTCCGGATCGCGCCGCCGGTTGCCACCAGCGTTCGCTCATCCAGCCGTTGCCGAAAATGCATTCGCGATCGAGATGCTCGCGCGCCTCGGGCGACGCGATGACGAAGCAGGTCAGGTGCAGATCGGACTGTGCAAGCTGCGGATTGTTCGCGGCATCCGACAGGATGTTGTAGAAACTGCGCTGAACGCCGTGCGGCGGAAAATCGATATCGAAAAAATCGAGGTCGGTGCCGTCGTCGCACGTGAGCGCGACGCAGTTTTCCAGATCGCGCTGCGCGATGCCGAGCAGCTGATCGACCACCCGCGAAAGCGGCACGACGCGCAGGCCCATTTCGCCGATCAGGCGCAGGTCGGCGGCGAGCGCCACGTGGTCATTGCTCGCGTAATCGTTTCCGGCAATGTTGACCGCGTGATAGGTGAGAACGGGAACGCGCATGAGCCTTGATTCGGCGGGACTTTTGGGGATCAGCCCGCTAGAATACGCGACTGTCCCGACGATTCGCAAAACCGGAGTTTCGATGCCCGCCGCGCCGCTCAATCCCGTGGATCTTTACGACGTCCGCTCGCTGCTCAGCGACGAAGAACGCATGGTGCAGGACACCGTCGCGCGCTTCACCGACGAACGCGTGCTGCCGATCATCGGCGATTGCTTCGACAAGGCGGTTTTTCCGAAAGAGTTGATTCCGGAAATGGCGGAACTCGGCCTGCTCGGTTCGTCGCTGCCCACCGAATACGGCTGCGCGGGCATGAACGCGGTGAGCTACGGTTTGATTTGCCAGGAACTCGAGCGCGGCGATTCGGGCATCCGCAGTTTTGCGTCGGTGCAGTCATCGTTGTGCATGTATCCGATCTACGCGTACGGCAGCGAGGAGCAGCGCAAACGCTGGCTGCCGGACATGGCCGCCGGCAAGGTGATCGGCTGTTTCGGCCTCACCGAACCGCAAGGCGGTTCCGATCCCGCCAACATGAAGACCAACGCCAAGAAGGATGCCGGCGATTGGGTCATCAACGGCTCGAAGATGTGGATCACGAACGGCAATCTCGCGCACATCGCCATCGTTTGGGCGCAGACCGATGACGGTATACAAGGTTTCATTGTGGAAAAAGGAACGCCGGGTTTCGCGGCGCAGGAAATCCACAAGAAGATGAGCTTGCGCGCATCGGTGACGTCCGCGTTGTTCTTCGACAACGTCCGCGTTCCGGATTCGAGCCGGCTGCCGAACGTGAAAGGTTTGAAAGGTCCGCTAGGCTGTTTGACGCAAGCGCGTTACGGCATCACGTGGGGCCCCATCGGCGCCGCCATCGCGTGTTTCACCGAAGCGACCGAATACGCCAAGCAGCGCCAGTTGTTCCAGAAACCGATCGCGGCCACGCAGGCGGTGCAGTTGAAGCTCGCCGACATGGCGCGTCGGATCACGCTCGCGCAATTGCTGTCGTTGCAGCTCGGCCGTCTGAAAGACGCCGGCAAGATGCAGCCGACGCAAGTGTCGCTCGCGAAATGGAACAACTGCCGCATGGCGATCGACATCGCGCGCGAATGCCGCGACATCCTCGGCGGCGCGGGCATCACCATCGAACATTGTCCGATCCGGCATGCGCTGAATCTGGAATCCGTCATCACGTACGAAGGCACGGAAACGGTGCATCAGCTTGTGGTCGGCCGCGAAGTGACGGGCATCAACGCGTTCTGAAACTGGAGTGCCGCTGAAGCCGATGATCGCGCGCGATTTCAAACTCGAAACCCAACGCCTCGTACTTCGTTTGCCGGAACCCGGCGATTTCGAGGGTTACGTCGAACTGATGGGCGATCCGCAAGCGGCGCAGCACATCGGCGGCGTGCTCACCCGCACGGCCGCATGGCGCAAATTCTTGCAGATGCCCGGTGCGTGGTGGATGCAGGGTTATGCGATGTTTTCGGTCGTCGAAAAAT
Source organism: Rudaea sp. (assembly GCA_036267795.1). Lineage (GTDB taxonomy): Bacteria > Pseudomonadota > Gammaproteobacteria > Xanthomonadales > Rhodanobacteraceae > Rudaea. Next base: position 12,078 of record DATAVJ010000030.1, on the reverse strand, counting down.
CGAGCGGCCGTTGGATGGGTCAGGTTGGTCCGTGGCAGCCGGAAGGTTGGCCCGGCACGGAAGTCGGCTGGGCGCTGAAACGGGACGCCTGGGGCAGAGGCTACGCGCGCGAAGCGGCCATTGCATCCGTCGACTGGGCTTTCGAAAACCTCGGCTGGACCGAAGTGATTCATTCCATCAATCCGGACAACGGACCGTCGCAGGAACTGGCAAAACGACTAGGGTCGCGCATTCTGCGGCAGGCGAATTTGCCGCCGCCGTACGAAACCGTGGTCGTCGATGTCTGGGGTCAATCGCGCGAAGAATGGTTCGCGCGCCGCAAGGAATTCGCATGATCACGGTGTACGGATTTTCTCCGTCCGGCAATTGTCACAAGCTGCGTTTGCTGCTGGCGCAACTCGGCCGCGAGTTTCGCTGGATGGAAACCGATAGCGCGCACGGCGCCACGCGCACGTACGATTATTTGTCGAAGAATCCGAACGGCAAAGTGCCGATGATCGAACTCGATGATGGCCGCATCATGGTCGAGTCGAACGCGATTTTGTATTGGCTGGCCGAAGGCACGACGTTTTTCCAGGGCGACGCATGGCAGCGTGCGCAAACGCTGGCATGGATGTTCTTCGAACAGTACAGCCACGAACCCTACATCGCCGTCGCACGTTTCATCTGCGGATGGACGCCGCTGGATTCCGCGCGCCGCGCCGACTTGCCGAAGCTGCGCGAACGCGGCTATCAGGCGTTGGATGTGATGGAAAAACATCTGGCAGCCAATGCGTGGTTCAGCGGCAAAGAATATGGCATCGCAGATATCGCGTTGTTCGCGTATACGTCTTGCGCCGGCGACGGCGGTTTCGAGTTGTCGAGATATCCCGCGATGACGGCGTGGCTCGAACGTGTGCGCAACACACCGAAATTCGTTCCGATGCCGTCGTATGCGATGGAAAATATCGCGCTGATTGCACAATCATGAACATCATCGCCAATCCGGTTCCGGCACGTCACAAAAACGTCAATCGCGCCGAAGTGTGCGATCAGAACTTCAGCGAGTTCGTGCAGAGTTGGGAAGGCAATATCGAATCACCGAAGTCCGACGACGCGCCGATTTTGCCAAATAGTCTTTGCACGCGCCGCGACTTCGTCGAACTGTTCGAGTCGCAACTGATCAGCCGTCATCTGGATTTGATGGCGCGCGTGTTGCGCGTGAAGAATAAGGTCTTTTACACGATCGGATCGAGCGGCCACGAAGGCAACGCGATGGTCGCGAGGCTGACGCGCCACACCGATCCCGCGTTCCTGCATTACCGTTCCGGCGCGTTCATGGCGGAACGTTTCCGCAAATGGCCCGGCACCGATGGCAAAAAGCTCGATCCCATCATGGATTCCGCGCTGAGCTTCGCGGCAAGCAAGGACGATCCTGCATCCGGCGGACGCCACAAAGTGTGGGGCAGCAAACCGTTGTGGGTGTTGCCGCAGACGTCGACGATCGCGTCGCATTTGCCGAAAGCGCTCGGCACCGCAGTGGCCATCGAACAAGGCAAACGCATCGCGCACACGCTTCCGATTCCGGATGATTCCATCGCCATCTGTTCGTTCGGCGATGCGTCCGCAAACCACGCCACGGCGCAGACCGCGTTCAACACCGCGGCGTGGACGGCGTATCAAAAATTGCCTGCGCCGGTGTTGTTCGTCTGCGAAGACAACGGCATCGGCATTTCGGTGAAGACGCCGACCGACTGGATCGGCGCAAGTTTCGCCGGTCGCCGCGATCTCGATTATTTTTATGCCGACGGACTCGATCTTGCGGCGGGCTATGAAGGTGTCGCACGCGCCGTGTACCACTGCCGCACGACGCGGAGACCGACCTTTCTGCACCTGCGCACCACGCGCATCATGGGCCACGCGGGCACGGATTTCGAGATCGAATGGCGATCGGTCGATGAGTTGATGCGCGTCGAAGCGGGCGATCCGTTGCTGCGCTCGGCGGCGATCGCGCTGGAAGCCGGCGTGTATACAAAGCAGCAATTGCTGGAACGCTACGAATCCATCCGCAAACGTTGTTTCGCGGCGGCCGAGGAAGCGGACCGCCGCCCGAAATTGACGGATCTGGCGGATGTGATCTCGCCGTTGGCGCCGTATCACGCCGATCACGTCAAAAAAGAAGCGGTGCGCGCGGACTTTCAACCCAAGCGCGTCGCCGTGTTCGGCAGCGAAGAAAAACTTCCCGAGAAACAGGCGCCGCGGCATCTGGCGATTCTGATCAACAACGCGTTGCACGATCTGTTTTGCAAATATCCGGAAGCGCTGTTGTTCGGTGAAGACGTCGCGCAAAAAGGCGGCGTGTACACGCTGACGAAGGGATTGCACAAATCGTTCAAGAACGCGCGCGTCTTCAACACCTTGCTCGACGAGACGATGATCCTCGGTCTCGCGCAGGGATTCGGCAACCTGGGCATGCTGCCGGTCCCGGAAATCCAGTATCTGGCCTATTTCCACAACGCGTGCGACCAGATTCGCGGCGAGGCGGCGTCGCTGCAGTTTTTTTCGAACGGGCAATACCGCAATCCGATGGTGATGCGCATCGCCGGCCTGGGTTATCAGCGCGGCTTCGGCGGACATTTCCACAATGATAATTCTATAACCGCGCTGCGCGACATTCCGGGCCTCGTCATCGGCTGCGCGTCTCGTGGAGATGACGCGGCATGCATGCTGCGCACGCTAATGGCTTTGGCGAAAGTCGATGGACGCGTGTGCGCATTCCTCGAGCCGATCGCTTTGTACATGACGAAAGATCTGTACGCGCCCGGCGACGGACAATGGCAGTTTTCGTATCCGCCGCTCGATCAGGCGATGAGTCTCGGCGAAGAACGCGTCTATTCGCCCGACGCAAAAGACCTGGTTATTTTCACCTTTGGCAACGGCGTGCCGATGAGCTTGCGCGCTGCGCGCGAGATTGAGAAAACCAAAGAATGGAAAGTGCGCGTCGTCGATCTGCGCTGGCTGCTGCCGTTGAACGAGAAGGCCATTGCGCGGCACGCGGGCGAATGCGCACGGATTCTCGTCGTCGATGAGGGTCGCAAATCAGCCGGCGTGGGTGAGGGCGTAATCACCGCGATTGTCGAGGCGGGCCATGGCGCGAAGCCGTTGAAGCGCGTCGTCGGTGTCGATACGTACACTCCGTTGGCGGGAGCCGCGCTGCTCGTATTGCCGTCCGACAATGACATTGTCGCCGCGGCGCAACAGTTCGAGTCGACGTAGGTAGTTCGACCGGGGCGGGACATTGGGGAGCAAGGATGCGAGTATCGAAGTGTTTCGACGTCGCATTACTGGAGCTTGGGCGGGTTAATCGCCTATCATTCGCATAATGACCGAAAGCCATGCCTTGACCATCCTGTTCGCTGATGTCAGCGGCAGCACCAAGCTATTCGAGACTCGCGGCGATGTGGAAGCGCGGCGGCTGGTCGCCGCTATTCTCGGCGCGCTGGCGGAAGTCTGCGCGCGGCACGGCGGCCGTGTCATCAAGACCATCGGCGACGAAATCATGTGCACGTTCCCGGGGCCGATGCAGGGTCTGCTCGGTTCCGTCGATATGCAAAAGCGCATCGCGCACGACATCGACTTCGCGAAGGACAAACTCGCCATCCGCATCGGCCTGCATCACGGCGACGCGCTGATGGAAGACAACGACGTTTACGGCGATGCCGTGAACACCGCCGCACGCATGGCGTCGCTGGCCAAGCGCGAGCAGATCATCGCGACCGGCAGCACGCTGAAAATGCTCACGAATGCCGGCATGTTGCGGACGCGCTCAGTGGGCCAGGCGCGCGTGGCTGGCAAGCTGCAGCCGATCGACATCGTCGACATACAATGGCAGGAAGATACGTCCAACGTGACGATGGTGCAGCGGGCGATCCGCATCGATGCCACCGGCGCGGACAAGATCAAACTCCTGTTGCGGTATCGCGGGCAGGTGCTCGAACTCGATGCATCGGCGCATCCGTTTACATTGGGTCGCGACGCAACGAGCAGCCTGATCATCGACGCGGAGTGGGTATCGCGCAATCACGCGCTGATCGAGTACAAGCGCGGCTATTTCGTGATTTCGGACCGTTCGACGAACGGGACATACGTGAAACTCGGCGAAGAAGACGAATTGCGTCTGCATCGTGATGAGGTTTTCCTGCGCAAGAGCGGCGCGATCAGCCTCGGGCAGACGATCGCGCTGAATCCGGATCACGTCCTATATTTTCAATGCGACTGAAAACGCGCGGCGAAATCGATTAGACGATGATTGGTTCCGGCTCCAGCTTGACGCCGAATCGCTGAAAGACCCCGTCTCGAACCTTTTGCGCCAACGCCCAGATTTGTGCGCCGGTGGCTTTGCTGTGATTCACGAGCACCAGCGCATGTTGCGTAGAAACGCTTGCATCTCCTTCACGTAACCCTTTGAAACCGCTGGCTTCGATAAGCCATGCAGCAGAAAGTTTCCGTGTTCCGTCGGGCGCTGGCCATGTTGGTAATCCAGCATTGCGTTCAAGCAACTCGCGTGCGACCGAATCCGCGACGACGGGGTTTTTGAAAAAGCTGCCGGCATTGCCAATAAGCGCGGGGTTCGGCAATTTTCGAGTACGTAGTCGGCAGACGGCTTCGGCGACCATCGGCGCTGTTGGTTCATCGATCTTCATCGACGCGAGTTCTTCGCGAACGCCGGCGTAATCGAGATGCAGATTTCGCCGGCGCGGCAGGAAAAATTCGACGGCCGTCACTAAATAGCGTGATGGATCGCGTTTGAAGATCGAATCGCGATAGGCGAATCCGCAGTCCGAGTTCGCGATGCGGGCGAATGCCGATGCGCGCCAGTCGAACACTTCCACGACTCGCACGAATTCGCTGATTTCAACACCGTACGCGCCGATGTTCTGGATGGGTGCGGCCCCAACCGTCCCCGGAATGAGCGCGAGATTTTCCAGGCCGATGAATCCTTGCGCCAGCGACCAGTGCACGAGGTCGTTCCAGTTTTCTCCGGCTTCTACGCGAATCAGTGCGCCATCGGCGTCGTTTTCCAGAATTCGGATGCCCGTCGTGGACAATGACAACAGCACGCCGGGCCAATCGCGCGTGAAAAGGATATTGCTGCCGCCGCCCAGAATCAGAGGAGCCGTTTTTCTGACGCCCGCATAGTCTGCGATTGTCGGGAGTGCTTCCGTCTGATGAATGTCGACGAGCATGTCCGCACGCGCCGCGACTCGAAACGTGTTGCGGCCTTCGAGCGACGCGTTCTCGACGATCGTGTAGCCGGGTTCGCTTGCAATGCCGGTGGTGCGCGTCGTCATGCGGTTGCCGTTGCGCGCTTGCGGATCGATTCGACGCATTCCTCGATCAGGTTCGGTCCGCGATAAATCATGCCGGTGTAAAACTGCACGAGACTGGCCCCGGCATCCATTTTCGCGACAGCGTCGGCGCCCGACAGAATGCCGCCGACGCCCACGACCGGAATCTTGCGGCCGATGCGGTCAGTCATCTTTCGCAGCACCGACGTTGCCTTGTCGAACAATGGTTTGCCGGACAAACCTCCGGTTTCTTCTGCATGCGGCGCACCCTGCACACGGCTGTGATCGATGGTGGTATTCGTGCAGATCACGCCGTCGATGCCGGCGTCGAGAAGCACAGCCGCCATACCGTCCAATTCAGCGTCGCCCAGGTCCGGCGCAATCTTCAGCAGCATCGGCTTGCGGCCGTGTTTCGATGCGAGGCGCTCCTGCGCTTCGCGCAGCGTGCCGATGAATCGCGTCAGCGTTTCTTCTTCCTGCAGATCGCGCAGACCCTGCGTGTTCGGCGACGAGATATTTACCGTGACGTATGTTGCACGCGCATAGACACGTTCAAGACAAAACAAATAATCGTCGATCGCACGCTCGTTCGGCGTGTCTTTGTTTTTGCCGATGTTGATGCCGAGCACGCCGCGGAACTTCGAGCGGTCGGCGTTTCGCAACAGCGCATCCACACCATCGTTGTTGAAGCCGAGGCGATTGATCACTGCCTCGTGCTCGGGCAGCCGCCACATGCGCGGTTTGGGATTTCCGGATTGCGGCCGCGGCGTCGTTGTTCCGATTTCGATGAAACCGAATCCGAGCGACGCCAACGCGTCGATGTGCGTGCCGTTTTTGTCGAGACCGGCAGCAAGGCCGACCGGATTCGGAAAATCGACGCCGAACACACGTGTGGGCAGCGGCGCCGGTTTTGCGCTCAGCAGCGAATTGAGGCCTGTTCGATACGCCGTTTCCACGGCGGCCAGACCTAGATCGTGCGCGCGCTCGGCGTCGAGGCAGAAAAAAAACGGTTTGGCTAGCGCGTACACGATGCGGCAGGCGATCGCGCGATCATTTTTTCGTAAGTTTCATCGAGGCGGCCGACGAGCGGCGGCTTGCGATTTCGACCATCGTCTCGATGCGCACGAGGCGTTTGTCGAGATCGTTGGCGACGTCCGCGAGCTTATCGACGTTTTTCGACAGGCGATCCAAGTCATCGCGCATGCGCAATACGTCTTTCAGCACGCTGATGGCGTCGGCGAGAACGCCCATCAGCGCGCGGCCTTGCGCGACGCGATGCTGGCCAGCGTGCGTTCGACCGATGCGTTGGCCTGACGCAAACTTTTGCGCATCGAAGGAAGTGCGGCGCGCATTTCCGCCGTCAGCGCGGCGAGCTCACGGGTGTCGTCGATCGAACTGGCACCGTACGCGCGCACGGCCTGACGGACGAGTTCGCTGGTCGACAGGCCGCGGTCTTCCGCGAGGTGCTTGAAATTGCGTTTGTCTTCTGGAGAAATCAGCAACGTGAGGCGCTGGCTTTTCATAAGTTCACCGAACATGGTAATGACATGCACATGATAATGCCATGTGCATGCGGGTTCAATGTCGGTGGATCAAAACTCGAACTTGATGCCTTGCGCCAACGGCAGCGCGTCGGAGTAGTTGATCGTGTTGGTCTGCCGGCGCATATAGGCTTTCCATGCGTCGCTGCCGGATTCGCGGCCGCCGCCGGTTTCCTTTTCGCCGCCGAACGCGCCGCCGATCTCCGCGCCGCTGGTGCCGATGTTGACGTTGGCGATGCCGCAATCCGAGCCGGCACTGGATAGAAACGCTTCCGCGGATTTCACGTTTTCCGTGAAAATCGATGACGACAATCCTTGCGGCACGCCGTTGTGCATGGCCACGGCGTCGTCGAGCTTCTTGAACGGCATCACATACAGAATCGGCGCGAATGTTTCGGTCTGCACCACGTCGTCGGAATTCTTCAATCCCGCGATGATGGTCGGCAAAACGAAATTGCCGGGCCGATCGGTGAGCGCCGCGCCGCCGGTGAGCACTTTTCCGCCCGACGATTTCGCTTTGTCGATGGCCGATGTGAAGCGCTGCACGGCATCGGGGCTGTTGAGCGGACCCATCAGCGTGGTCGATTGCGTGGGATCGCCGATTTTCTTTTCGACTTGCTTGTACGCGTTGACGAGCGTGCCGACGACGTCGTCGTAAATCGACTCGTGCACCAACAGCCGGCGTGTCGTCGTACAGCGCTGACCGGCCGTACCGACGGCGCCGAAAACGATCGCGGGAATCGCCAGTTTCAAATCGGCCGATTGGTCGACGATGATCGCATTGTTCCCGCCGAGTTCGAGCAGACTGCGGCCCATGCGTTTGGCGACGCGCTCGCCCACATGTCTGCCGACCGCAGTCGAACCGGTGAAGCTGATCAGCGCCACGCGGTGATCGTCCACGAATTTTTTCGCCAGTTCAGAGCCGGCATCGTTGAACAGGAAAAAGAGATTCGGAAATCCGGCCGCTTTCAGTGCGTCGTTGCAGATCTTCATCGATGCGATGGCCGACAGCGGCGTTTTCGGCGACGGTTTCCAGATCGAAATATTGCCGCACACCGCCGCGACGAACGCATTCCATGCCCACACGGCGACAGGGAAATTGAACGCCGAAATGATGCCGACGATGCCCAGCGGATGCCATTGCTCGTACATGCGGTGGCCCGGACGTTCTGAATGCATCGACAAGCCGTACAGCATGCGGCTTTGACCGACGGCGAAGTCGCCGATGTCGATCATTTCCTGCACTTCGCCGTCGCCTTCGGGTTTGATCTTTCCCATCTCGAGCGCGACGAGCGAACCGAGCGCATCTTTGTGCTTGCGCAATGCGTCGGCGCAAATGCGGATGGCTTCGCCGCGTTTCGGCGCCGGCGTCGTACGCCAAATCTTGAAGGCTTCCTGCGCGCGTTTGACGATGGTTTCGTAGTCCGCCTCCGAACTGGCGCGAACGCGGCCGAGCGTCTCGTGCGTGCTCGGATTCACAACGTCGATCGTGGCTGCGTCGGCCTTGGACCACTCGCCGTTACCGAGATACGTACCGGATTCGACGTCGGCCAAGCCGAGCGCCTTCAAGATAGAAGCGGACATGCAAACTCCAAACGGAAAACCGCGCCGGACAGCGCGAAAGAGGCGTTATTGTAGCAGAGCGGACTCTGCGGCCCTTGCAAATTGCCGTGGCAGGCCCGCCAGCGTTTAGCGTCGCGAACCCACGCACTTCGCCTGCGTCAATGCGCGCAGCCGGCGCACTTCCGCTTTGGCAATCAGCACACGTTTAAGCGCACGAATCGACCGTTTTTTCTCGGCCAGTTTGTCGTTGATCGAAACCGGCACTGAGTTGTTCTTTTGCGCCGACTCTTTTTGCACAGCGTCGATATCCATCGTGAAGCGTTCCGCAACCGAAAAAATACAACCGGTTGCAGCAATGAATGTGCCTACCGATAGACCGCAGAATGGCGCGCTCAAGGTGCCAAAACCACTGCAATCCGCACGGCGTTCGCGAGACGCGATGCAGGAAGCAGAGCTTGCAAATGTATACTATTTCGGCGGTTGCGCTGGCGGCGGCGCCCGTTTCGAATCTTTCGCCGCCGGTGCAGAGGGCGTTTTTTTCATCGTCTCCAGCAACGGCGTGCAACGGTCTTCGTCGTCGCTGAGATGGCCGGCCGTGAGCGGCAGCAATGCCGCCGCGGGTGCGGCTACGACCGCCAGTCCGATCGCACCCACGCTGCGCGCCAGCAGAACGCCTTTGTCGATGCCGATGTCCGGTTTTTTGAACGTGCCTTTTACATGAATCGGCGATCGCAACGAAAGCAGCCGCAATCCTTTGCTGTCCGGATGGACGGTCAGATCGAGCGTCTCGTCGGCCACGTTGAGATTTCCGTCGATCGTGATTTGTGCCGCATCCGTGTCGACCAGGAACAAGCGCGCGTCGTAAACGCCATGCGCGGCGACGAAATCGGCCGCCGCGCAATTGATCTCGACTTGCTTGTCGCCCACCAGTTTGGCGATGACGATATTCGGTACGTTCAACGCGGCTTCTTCGATCAAGACCTTGCTGATGTGCCCGCTGCCCAGCAGCGCTTTCACTTCGCCATCGGTGGCACCGAGCAGGTTGCCAACCGAATTGCCGGTGCCGTGCAGCTCGACCGTGGCGTTCGCCTTGCCGAGGCTGAGTTGCGACGGATCCGTCGATTTGAACAGGCGCTGGACCTGAATCTCTTTTGCCGATGCTTTTATTTCGCCCTTGATCGGGGCGCTGGTGCCGTCCATGCGCACGCTGGCTTCGACATCGCCATACGCGAACCGGAACTTCAGCGGATCGAGCGAGAGCACGGCGTTGTTCATCGTGATGCGCGTGTCCATCTTGTGGATCGGCAATTCGGAATCGCGGAAAACGCGATCGCCCGTAAACCGAACGTCGGCATCCATCACCTTCCACCGCTCGGGACGGAACGGTTCTTCCGGCAGCACCTTTCCTGAAGCGGCTGGCGCCGCCGGTGCTTCGTCATCCGCAACGTGCGCGCCGATAAGCGGCGCGAGATCGCGGAATTGCAGAAGCTTCGACTCCACATTGCCGGAAAGCAGCGGACGCGGATTTTTATTTTCGTAAGTCAGATCGCCGTCGAGATCGCTCTCGCCCACGCGTGCCGTGAAATCCTCGTAGTGCAACTTTTCGCTGCCGGCATCGAGTTTGCCCACGAGGCGTCCTTCCGTCGCATACGGCGGCGACTCCGGCAACGTAACGCCGATGACATCGTAAAGTTGCGCGAGCGTGGTTCCGGATAACCACAAGCGCAGATCGAGCGCGTCCGGACTGGCGGGGTCCATCAGCGTCCCGACGAACGCGATGCGCGTATCGCCGAGCCGAATGTCTGCCTGCAGCGGGAACGGATCGTCGGCACGCTTCAGCGCCAGCACGCCGCCCGTTCGTCCTTCGCCTTTGACCGGTTTCCCGTGCAACGTTCCGCTCGCATTCCATTGAAACGCATAATGCTGCGGCTCGGTTTTCGGATTGCGGTTTGCGCCGTTCTCCGCCTTCGGGGCCGGTTTCGGCGGTTCGTCGTTCGAGCCGATCTTTTTCGCGCCCGTCGCGCCCACCCGTTCGGCCGCTTCCTTTCGCGATACGGCTTGCTGCTGAGCCACAAGTTCATTGAACGGAATACTCGCATGCAGCGAATCGATATTGATGTGCACGTCGAGCTGTTTCACGCGATCGACAATGGCGATCTTGCCCCGTGCGAATCGGACGCGGCCCACGTCGAACTTCCACGACGATTTCGCATCGCCGTTGTCGTCGGTGCTTGCGAACGTCCAATTGTTTTTCTTGTCGGATACGCGTTCGATGTCTACGTCGGGATCGACGAAACGGACCGCCGGAATCGATATGGTGTGCGCAAGCAGCGGCCAAATCGACACATCGAACTCCACGTGATCGACCGTCGCGAAATTGCGCGACTTCGCCCATTCCGAGTTCGCGATCGTCACTTTCGAGGCCGATACGCGCGGACCGGGAAACCACGCGCTGATTCCGCGCAATGACGGATCGCGTTCCCAATGCACCTCAAGATCGCCATCGATGGTGACGGTTCTGTTCAGTACGCTGCTGACTTTCGCCGTGACCCACGGTTTCTGTTTATTCCAGTCGTAGTTCGCTACGACGATGACGACAAGAATGACGACGATCGCCAACAGGCCGACTATCGCGAGCAGGATACGGATACTTCGTCGCATGCATTCAATCCTTTGACGCGCGGACGATCAAGCGAGCGAATGTTTCGCGGTGCATTCCTTGTGACCGCACTCGCAGACCGGTTCTTGGCGCGGCGGTCCGCTCGTAGCGGTGTGTTTGCAATATGCGCTGCAATACGCCTCGCCTTCCTTGACCCTGCACGTGCAGGCGTTGTGCGCGCATTTCTCTCCGGCGGTCATGGATGCTTCTCCTTGAACCGGACGAGTATCACGTTTTATGCCACTCGCATTGCTGCCGCATCGTTCGGGTTTGGAGCGGCTCGCCGGTATCGCGCACGATGGAGCGCGGCGCATCGGGCATTTCACAACAACGCCGCGACTCTGCGACAATCGTTGCGTGGCCCCGTAGCTCAGATGGATAGAGCGTCCCCCTCCTAAGGGGAAGGTCAGCCGTTCGAATCGGCTCGGGGCCGCCAGTGTTTGCCTCGTATTGCGCGGTATCGGATTTCACCAGTTGGTTCGGTCAGCGTCGAGGCCGAGTAAAGATCAGAGCCAGAATTGTCCATGTGCTCGTAAAGTTTTACTTTTGCCCCGCTGTTGCAGGCGAGTAAAGTATTTGCCGTGGCAGCATTTGACTATTGCCTTTGGGATCACGTAGCTGCGGTTCGCAGGTGCACTTCCATGCGTGCCGTGGAGGAGCGTGTTCTTCTCTATGCCAACGCTGCAGGATTCAATCGCTACGGTTTTGCGCGAAAGCGTGCTGCAAATACCGTAAAAAGCTACGGCAGTTACCATTACTTCCACAATATTCCAGAGCCTTGGGGCAGCTATCGATACGAAGATACGTATGGCAGCGAAAAGGCAAACGACGATCCACTGGTCGTTCACTTGCAGGCCGGCTTGCCAGCCACCGCTTTCAGCCGGGATGGGATAATCACGCATACGCGACCGGACATCGTCCGTCGCGGCGCGGCGATTCTAAACAGAGCCGGCATCCATGGCCTCAAGAGCGGCATTTTCTCGCCGTT